>JBEKJG010000001.1:0-205358 GCA_050011355.1 Thermoplasmata archaeon
GAGGTGAGCGTGGCCGCTTCAACGTTGAAGGGAGGAGAGCCCGTGGTCGTGGCCGAAAACCTCCGGCACTCCTACGACCGTCGCCACTTCGCCTTGGACGGGGTCACCTTCACGGTCCGTCGCGGCGAGGTCTTTGGCCTCCTCGGCCGGAACGGAGCGGGAAAATCCACCCTCATCAAGGCGATGACGACCCTCATCCAGCCGACCTCCGGCACGCTCCGGATCCTCGGCCTGGATCCCGCGCACGACGGTCAGAGGATCCGTCGAAAGATCGGCGTGGTCCAGCAAGCCGAGTCGTTCGATTTTACGACTGTGCAGGGCAACCTCGACATCTACGGGATCCTCTGGGGTATTCCCAAGCCGGAGCGGGTCCGTCGCCGGGAGGCCCTCCTCACGCGGTTCGGCATCCAGGACGTCCGCAAGCGACGGGCGTTCGACCTCTCCGGGGGCCAGAAGAGGCGCGTGCAGGTCGCTCGGGAATTCATGCACGACATGGAGATCCTCTTCCTGGACGAACCGACCGTCGGGCTCGACGTCATCATGCGTCGGACCCTGCTCGATTCGATCCGCGACGAGGTGCGACGGGGGCTCACCGTCGTCTTCACCACCCACAACCTCGAGGAGGCGGACTATCTCTGCGACCGAGTCGCCGTGATCGACGAAGGGCGCATCCTCGTCCTCGACACGCTCGAGAACCTGAAGCAGCTCTACGGCGGCAAGAAGACGATCGACCTCACGGTGGATGCCGCCGATTCCGCACGGTTCTTCCCCGCCCTCCAGAAGGAGCTGGGCGCACGCGCGAGCGTGACGACCAGTGGCGCGTCCGCGGTCCTCCTGGTCGACGATCCCAAGGAGGCGCTCTCGAAGATCGCCGAACTCTCCCAGGCGATGGGCGTGCACCTCGAATGGCTCACGGTCCGAAAGAATACCCTCGAGGACGTCTTCCTCAAGTCGGTCCACCACGGGGGTGAGTCCATTGCAAGTGCCTAACCTCGTTCGACTCATCTACCGGAACATCCGGGTCAACACCGACCCCGGGAGTCTCATCATTCTCCTGGGACTCCCCGGGATGTACCTCATCTTCTTCGGGTTCGGGTTCCAATCGATCACCTCGGCGAGCGGATCTGGGAACTCCTACCTGACGTACCTCACGCCGGGCATCATGTCGTTCCAGATCGTGATGGCCGGGACGGTCGGTGGCAGCATGCTCTGGGCCGACCGACGCTGGGGGATGCTCTCCCAGCTCCTCCAGGGACCGTTCACCCGACTCCAGTACCTTCTGGGCATCCTGTTCACCTCGATGCTGTTCGGGCTCGGTGGGGCCGTCATCATGCTGGGGGTGGCCTGGGCCCTCCTCGGTTCGATCCCGACCCAGCCGCTCGCTCTCGGAGTGATCTTCGCTTCGATCACGGTAGGCTCGCTCCTGTTCGGATCCCTGATGCTGCTCCTGGCGGCCGTCGTCAAGTCCAACACGAGCTACAACAGCATCCAGATCCTCCTCCTGTTCGTGGTCAACTTCGCCAGCACCGTGTTCTATCCGCTCAGCAGCAACCTCCCCGTCGTGCTCCGCGGGCTGTTCGAGGTAAACCCCCTCACCTACGTCGCGGACGCGGTGCGGGGCGCCTATTCCGGGACCCTGACTCCCACGGACGGCTACCAGATGCTCGTCCTGGTCGCGGAGACGGTGGCCGTGCTCGCGCTCGCGACCTGGACCTACATGCGGACCGACGTGTCGTACGAGTGATCCACGGGTCGGCCCGGTCCGCACGGCACCGTCGGGGGGGCGCGGACCGGCGGCGGCCCCCGCACGCCTACATGTAGGGGCGGCCGGTAGGCTCGTGCATGTCCGAGTCAACCGCCGATCCGGCCGTGCAACTGGCCAAGAACATTCTCTCCAAGACCCTCCACGTTCGCCGGGGGGAGAACGTCGTGATCGAGACCTGGTCGGAAACGCTCCCCTGGGCCAAGCCGTTCGTGACCGAGGCCCGCCGGATCGGTGCGAACCCCCTCCTGCTCTACGAGGACGAGGAGGCCTTCTGGGAGGCGCTCCGGACCGGGAATTCTCGTCAAACCGGCCAGGTCGGTAGCCACGAGTGGGCCGCGCTGGCCAAAACCTCCGCCTACGTGTTCTTCTTCGGACCCTCCGAGTGGCCCCGGGCGGACGACCTCCCGGACCGAAAGAAGGCGGGGGTCGCGGCCTACAACCCGGAGTGGTACCGACGCGCATCCAAGGCCAAGATCCGTGGTGCCCGGCTCTACCTCGGTCGCGCGAGTCAGCTTGCAGCGGATCGCTGGGGCTTGGACTTCCAGGAATGGCAGGCGGAACTCCTCCGTTCGAGCCTCGTGCCGCCCGCCGAGCTGCATCGCCCCGGGGTCAAGATCGGAGAGCGGATGCGGAAGGGGAAGGTCGTGACGGTGAGCCATCCCAACGGTACGGAGATCTCGTTCCGCCTCGGAAAGTTCCCGATCCAGCTCGACGATGCCCTCGTGGACGAATCCGACGTGAAGGTCGGGAACAACATGGCCACGATCCCCGGCGGAGTGGTGGGCGTGGCCATCGACCACACCTCGGCCGAAGGCTCGATCGTCGGGAATCACACGACGTACCCCGACAGTGGACCGGTCACGGGGACCCAGTGGAACTTCTCCGGCGGCCACCTGACCGACCAATCCTACGAATCCGGCGGCGAGCCGATCCGGGCGGCGTACGCGAAGGCGCCCCGCTCCGGTCGGGATCGACTCGGGTACTTCTCCGTGGGCCTGAACCCGGAGATCACTCACCTTCCCCAGATGGAGGATCAGGAGCTCGGGGCGGTCCTGTTCAGTCTGGGCGGGAACGCGTTCCGCGGCGGGAGGAACGCCTGCCCGTTCGGCGCCTGGACCGTGGTGAAGGGGGCCGACCTGAGCATCGACGGGCGACCGGTGCTCGAGGGTGGCCGGATCGTTGCCTAGACCACGCCCCCCGGGGGACTGTCCGAGGTCGTGATGACGATCTTTCCGCGGGCGTGACCCTCGATGAGGTACCGGAGGGCGTCCGGCACCTGGTTCATCGGATAACTTCGGTCGATGACCGGGGTCAGGCGACCGCTCCCCACGAGGTCGCTGAGGGTCTGAAGTTCCCCGGTCGTGATCTTCGCGATGTAGAACTTGGTCCGGGGGCCGACGATGCGCGCGGCGAGCGACCTACCGAGCAATCGAACGACGATCCGCGCGACATTGCCCGGTCCCGCGCCGACCATCAGATAGACACCCTGAGGGTTCAGGATGCGTCGAATCGCGGACAGGGGGCGGTTCAGCTGAAGATCGAAGATCAAGTCGTACCGTTGACCGCTCTCGGTGAACTCCTCTTTCGAGTAATCGAAGACGCGAACGGCACCGAGGGACCGGGCCTGGTCCACGTTCCGCGTGCTGCAGACCGCGCTGACCTCCGCGCCGAGAGCCTTGGCGATCTGCACCGCAAAGGTCCCGACCCCGCCCGATGCGCCGTTGACCAGGACCCGCTGCCCCGGTCGGAGCTGAGCCTGGTCGCGGAGGCCCTGAAGCGCGGTGACGCCCGCGATCGGGAGCGCCGCAGCCGGCTCGAACGAGAGCCCTGCGGGCTTGACCACGACCTGCGACTGGTCGGCGATCGCGAACTCGCCCAGCGAGCCGCGTCCCACACCGTACACCTCGTCGCCCACGTGGAGGCCTTGGACGTTCCGGCCGACCACCTCGACCCGACCCGCGACATCGCTGCCGATGCGGCCATCCTTGGGTCGCAGGAATCCCGCTCTCCGCCGGAAGAGGAACATCGGCTTGAGGGCATGCTTCTCGACCGGATTGACCGAGGAGGCCACAACGCGGATCAACACCTCGTTGTCGTCGCGGAAGGCCGGGAACGGTATCTCGCGGTAGGCCAGGTCGTCCGCCGACCCGTACCGTTCGAGGATCCATGCATGCATCGTGCCGGCTCGGATGGGGGCGGGGTCGACCAATTCGTTCACCGTACCGAGAGCGAGGCAGCCGGCCGACCCTCATGGAGGTTACGTCCTTCGACCGGGCCGAGCGGAATCCCAGCGCTCGGGCCGATTGGAGTCTCCAACCGGCAATATGCCGTCAAATGACCCAATCCCCCCCGGAGCGTTAATACCGAGTGGCCCGAGTTCCACCCTCCGAGCACCGCGCCCCATGTCCGCCGTCCTGAGCCCCCCTCACCCGAGCACCTCGTCGAGTCTTGTCGAACACGTTCGGGAGGCCTACTCCGTCGGGGGAGTCGAGCTGAACATGGACCTGGGGGGAACACGGAACCTCACTCTGCTCGTCACAACCGGTTCGGGAATGCTGGTGGTCCGGGCCTACGGCCCCGGGGTTGCCCTGGAACGGCTGCTGGCCATCCAATCGGTCCGGCGGGCGCTCTCGGCCCGCGGGGTCCCCACCTCCGTTCCCCTTTCGACCCGCACGGGCCAGTCCTGGTCCCGGTACGGGGGCCGCCTCATCGAGGTCGAGGAGTTCGTCGAGCACAGCGCCCGACTGGATTCTTGGGATCGCCTCGAGCGAGCCCTGCCGATGTTGGCGGACCTTCACAACGTCCTCCGCACCTCGAGCATGAGTCCCGCCAGCAAGCGGCCCGTCGCCGTCCGATACCCGAACGCCGGGGAGGTTCGGGAATGGATCCCCCGGGTGTGGAAACGGCTCGAGCCGTGGCCGCTCCCCCCAGAAGTGGTTGGGTTTGTTCGTCGGGCCGAAGCCCTCGCCCACCGGGTCCACGAACTCGCCCTCCCCTACCGGGGCCGCGTGCCGGTGCAGCTCGTCCACGGTAACTTCTGGGACAGCAGCGTGTTGTTCCGAGCGGGCCGGGTGGTCCTGGTGGGCGACTTCGATTTCATGGCCGAACGTCCCCGTATCGATGACCTCGCCTTGACGTTGTACTTCGCCAGCTCCACCCTCGCTGTGAATCCGGCGACCGAAAAGAGCCGTCGACGACTCCGGACGTTCGTCGATGTCTACGACGCGCGCTTGGATGACCATCTGACCACCACCGAACGACGAGCGCTGCCCCTCGCGATCGCGCAGATCCCCCTGGTGGTGCTACAGTACATCGCCGAGTCCCGGAGGGCGGAAGAAGTGCACCGACTGGTCGAACGCATGCTCCCCGAATTGTCCTGGTCGGCGGCCATCGTTGACCAACTGGAGCACTGGCAAGAGGGACTCGCGTAGGCCACCGTCATCCGGAAGGTCCAAGCCGGGCCGACGGTCCCCCCCGAATCTTCGGTCGGGAGGAGCGTGGCCCCCGACGTCTCGGTTTACGCACGGGAACGAGAAGTCCGGCACGGCCTGCCCACCGAAATCGGGTCAAGGGTGAGGATATGTGCGTATCCTACTTCGAGCCGGAGTGGCCGCCACCCGTCGAGCCGCTCGGTCGGTCGTCGTGGTGCTGGTTGCGCTGCTTTCGATACTGACGCTGCTGTCGGTGCCCGCCGCAGGGGCCACTCCCGCTCCGGGAGCGGCCATTTCCCACCCCACCCACTACGTCGTGACGTTCCAGCAGCAAGGCCTTCCCCGAGGTACTGCCTGGGACGTCACGATCCAGGGTCCGAACCACCACCACCGCGGTGACTACCCCTCCCGAGGCGGGTCGGACAAGCTCAGCCTTCGGAACGGCACCTACAATTTCACGGTGAGCGCGGCCGGCTACACCGCGAGCCCTCCGAACGGGACCTTTACCGTGAGCGGGAGCAACCTCTACGAGAACGAGACGTTCGGCCCCCCGACGTACGGTGCCTCGTTCGTCGAGCAGGGATTGCCCATCTCTACGCAATGGTCGGTGGTTCTCAACGGAACGGACCAGTCTTCGGAGGCCACGTCGCTCTCCTTCCGTGTGCCCAACGGTTCCTATTCCTTCTCCGTGAGCGCGGTCGGGTTCGTCGCCACACCGGAGAACGGATCCCTCTCCGTGGACGGGTCGAACCTGAGCGTGACGGTCGAATTCGTCCAGTCTTCGTATACTGTCACGTTCTCGGAGCAGGGCCTCCCTTCGGAGACGGTCTGGTCGGTCAGGCTGGCGGGGGAGACGACCCCATCGAACAGTAGCACGATTTCGTTCTCCCTCCCGAACGGCACCTACTCCTTCACGGTCGGTCCTCAAGCGGGATGGGTTGCATCTCCGGAGAACGGTTCCCTGAGCGTGAACGGCACCCCGGTCGCACGCTCGATCCTCTGGTCACCAGTCCCCCTCTCCCAGTACATGGTCAGTTTCTCCGAGACGGGGCTCCCGGCGGGAACCACCTGGTCCGTCACCCTGGGAGGAGTGGAGAGCCTCGGGAACACCACGGTCCTTTCCTTCCTTGAACCCAACGGTTCGCTCTCGTACGAGATCGGGACCGTGGTCGGTTGGAACCCCTCCCTGTTGAACGGATCCGTCGACGTCTCCGGAGCTCCCTTGGACGTCATGATCCGCTGGACGGCCAATGGAACCCTGTACCCCGTGAACTTCTCGGAGAGCGGGCTCCCGTCCAACGTGCTGTGGAATGTAACCCTCAACGGCGTTCCACGGGAGTCGATGTCCGGCTCCCTCCCATTTGAGGAGACGAACGGCAGCTACTCCTTCGTGGCCTCGTCCGCGGGATACACCGCGTCCCCCGCGTCCGGCACCATTTTGGTCAACGGGTCCCCGGTGCGGGTCCTCATCCAGTGGAACACGACCGATTACTCGCTGGTCTTCGTGGAGACCGGTCTCCCCGCGGGGGCGAGCTGGACGGTGACCGTCAACGGAACCGTTCGTACGGCCACCGCAGCAGAGTTTGCCCTGGAAGTAGGGAACGGGAGTTACGCCTTCGCCCTCCAGCCGATCCCGGGCTGGACTACTCCCACGTACTCGGGTGAGATCACCGTCCTCGACGGGCCGACGACGCAGGTCTTCCCGTGGACCCAGGTAGTCTACCCTGTGACCGTCCGCGAGACCGGATTGCCCCCGAAGGAATCCTGGTCGGTGACCCTCGACGGGATTTCGCGGAACGGCTCGTCGGGGTCGGCCTCGTTCGAGCTGCCCAACGGGACGTACACGTTCAGTGTCACACTGCCCGCCGGGTACGCTGCGAACGCGACGTCCGGCCCGGTCCGGGTCGAGGGCGCCCCGGCCCTGGTCGTACTGACCGTTCTGGCTGAGGGCCTGAACGGGGCGCTGGCTCACGGAACGCTCTCGACCTCCCAGGTGCTGGAGGTTGTCGCGGTGGCCGTCCTGGTCGTTGGCGCGGGCATTCTATGGGTACGGGACCGGAGGAACCGGGGCCCACCCACCCCTTGATCCGAGTCGACCTCGATCTCTCCGGCGTCCGATCCGGCCGTTCCCAAGCCTCTTAGGCCCGGGCCGCCTCACGGTACCCATGTCGTCTCAGGGAATCGGCCGACTTCCTCTGGGTGTTGCGCTGCTGGCCATCTTGGTCGGGATCTTCGGTTTCTTCGTGTTCGTCGTCGGTGCACTCCTACTGCTCTTCGGGACCGCGATCACCCTCGGTGGCGCCAGCGGGGTCGGGGTCTTCGGGATCGGTGGAGTCATCGGCGGCCTGATTGTCCTCATTGTCGGACTCGTCATCCTGGCCGTGGCGGTCGGGCTCTGGAACCAGGAGCTCTGGGCCCTGGTCCTCGCGATCCTCGTCTTGCTGTTCTACGGTGCCGTGGAGCTGTTCTCCCGGTCGTGGGTGGCGTTGATCATCGTGGTCCTTCTGCTCGTCTACCTCGTCGCGGTGTCGAAGCACTTCAACTGAGACGGTCGACCGCCACTGCCGAAGGGCGGGTAACTCGTAGGAAGGGCTCCGTCCGCGTCCAGGTTCAAACGCGGTGCACCGCCGCCGGCGGAATGGAGCCGCACGAATTCCCGTCGCGATCCCCAAGACCCGCCCCCCACGGGCCGGCCGCGGGACTTGCTACAGGGTCCACCATTCCGGGAATGGTCGGAAAAACTAACGCCCGGAGGTCTGGGCGGCCCGAGTCTGGGAACGAAGTGGGGTCGGTCCCTCGGAGGATCACGGGACTCGGGGCAGCTCGGTACCGATACCCCACCGGGTCGGATCCTACCGATTCGCCCCGGCACCGCACTTTGGCAGATCGACGACGGTGGAGCGTCTGAGGAAGGCAGCGCCGCGACTTCTCGACCGGCCCGATTCCGGTCAGGGCTGCATCACATCGGCGAAGCGGAGGGGAGCCGGAGGAACCCGGCACGGAGGTGCATCTCCCCCGTCGTGCGGTCGATCTCGCCGTGTACTCCATACGCCCGTCGGCCAGCCGCCTGGGACACTATGTACCACCAGACCTCGTACGCCGATCCTTTCTCGACTGCCTCGCCGAAATGGTAACTCTCGGCGAGCCACTCGCTCTCCGCCATCGCGGGAAGATACGTGCGTTCGAGCGCCGCGTGCGCGGAGGGCACCGGGCCGGGCGCGGGCGGGACCTTGGCCACGTCCAGGCTGCGGTCCGAACCGGCCGGGCCGGAACCGAGGGAGAGACGGCGGAACCGGATTCGGTAGCGGTCCGGAGCATCATTCTCGTCCAGGAGGAGCCACTTCCCGGGGTTCGTGCTCGGGAGGACTTCCGAGTAGCCGAGTTGTCGCCGAAGGATGCCCGCTCTCCAGCGGGCGAGACCGCGGAGGAGGAGGTAGCCTCCGTAGACCCCCACGAGGATCCAGGCGGTCTCCTCCCAAACACCGAACGGCACCGCCCCGTGCTCCAGGATCAGTACGACCAGCGTGACGGCGGTAAGGGCCATCGTGACGAGGCTCACCGCGACATCCGCGTTCAGGCGGAGGGACCTTCCCGAGAACGGCAGGAGCGGGCGAACGGCGTAGTTCGTGAAGCCGTCCAGCGCGAGGTGGGAGAGTCCGCCGATCTCCATGGCGACGAAGTAGAGCAGGGTCGAAGAGTGGGTGAAGTACGGCAGGTAGGGCACCAGCACGCTGCCGAGCGCGGCGATGACCGTCACGCCGACGACGGTGTGCACGGCGCCCCGGTGATGAAGCGCGGGAAACCACCGTGTGAGCGGAAAGAGCAGCACGTCGGCGTCGGGAAGGCCCCCTGCGAGAGCTCCGGCGGCGATGAACTGGGGGGCGGCCGGCCCCCAGATGATGAACGAGAGGAGATAGGCGAAAATGACGTGGGTAAAAAGGTCCACAGCGGGGCTCCTGCTGGCCGTAGGGATTCCGGCCTGCGGATTATGTTGACCATCGACCGGACGGTCGTCCCGGCGGACGAGAGGGTCGTAGGATTCGGGCGCCACGCTCCGCAGGGCCGGAGGCTCGTCCTTCGCATCGAAGCGTAGTGGGGCCGGTTCCGTGCCGTCACGGTTCGCACTCCTGAGGAAGCGGCCGGGCCAGCGTTCTTCCTGGGCCGCGAGCACCCTCTCAATCGGGACCCACCGATCCTCCGATCGAGTCTCCGGCCGCGCGGTCCCCGTCAATGCGTGACGTGGAATGAGTATCGTGCCGGGCGGGGTCGCCCGACATGCGATCCTCGGTGCGAGGAATCGTCCCTGCGGAAGACGTCAACAAGCTCGGTGCGTCCGGTGGACCGGGCCAGATCATCGGTCATCTCGTGACGCGATTCAATCCCGAGGCGGCGTCCTCGAACTACGGGAAGCGGGAGGTCATCCTCGGGTTCGAACTCGAGACCCCTGCGAAGCAGGCCGAGTTCATGATGCTCTGGTCCCGGTGGTTCGGGAACCACGCCGAGGAGCCCCCGATCCACCCGATGTCGGAGACCCCGAAGGTAGCCAAGGAAGCTATCGCCCGCGCGGACAAGGCGCCCTGATTTTTCCAAGGGGTCCCGACCCCGAGTGGCTCCGCTCGGGGTCCAGCACCCCAGCCGGCCTCCGGAACCCACCCTCCACGGCCCGGCGGAGTGTGCGTTACGTCTTTTTCCCGCGGGTCCGGTTCCGGGCCTGCAGGCTCTCGTTGGCCCGGGTCATTCGCTGACGGGTCGCCCGGCTGATGCGTCGGCCGCCCCGCTCGACACCCCGACCGATCTTCTTCCCAACCCGCTCGGCGTCCCGACCAACCGTCTTTCCGTTCCTCACGATCTCCTCACCGGCCCAGAGGATGCCCCTCTGCACGTCCTGGCTGATGGTTCGGGTCCTGGTCGCGACCTTCCTCTCGATCCGCTTGATGCGCTGATTGCTCGACATACTGGGTTCCTTCTTCTGGCAGGAATACGATCGGGCCCGTAGGGTTAGCCACCCCCTCAATCCGAGTTGAGCACGTTCCGGGTCGAGTGCGTGCCTGCACGAGCCGGTGGGGCTCGCCCGACGACGGTCATCTCGGTCCCGCAACGGGCCACGGCGCGTTGATGCGTCGGCGGCACTTCGACCTACATCGGCGGGTTGTTCTGCCAGACCATCAGGAGGTTCCCTTCGGTGTCCTTGAAGAAGGCCGCCGCTCCAAACGGTTCGTAGGCGATGGGGCCGTCAATCCGCGTGTCCGGGCCGAGGCGCTGAGCCCGCTGAAACTTGACGCCCTTCTGCTTAAGTCCCTTCACAAAGCTCTTGATGTTCGTGGTCAGGATGGTGGAGTAGGCCAGGGTTCGCTTCTCGCGCTTCTGGGGCGCGATCAGCCAAACCCAGTCGCCGCCGAGCTGGATGGCGGCCCAACCGTCCTTCATGTCCCCCTCGCCTCGGGTTCGGAGCTTTGCGCCCAGGGACTTGGTGTAGAACTTGAGCGCACGGTCCATGTTCTTGATCGGCATCAATGTCGCCACACGCACTTTGGAAACCATTCTTCCCACTCCTCGCGGCCCCCCTCCCCCGGGGGGGCTATCCGCGCCCACGAGCGGGCAGGATATCAGGCTTCGCGGAGCCGGTCTCGTGGCACGCGCCTCCGTGGGGTCCGGCAACGGATGGGGGGCCTCATTTGGGAAGCGCGAAGAGAGTCGTGCGGGGCCTTTGAAGAAGGACAAACAACTCGCGCCCGGTCCGGAAGACGTGGCCACGGCGCGGAACACGATTCCCTACCGCGCGGAGTGCGGAATTCTCCCGCTGGGTTCGCCAAGGGACTGAGCCCGGCAATTCCGGCCGGGCAAGACTCCCCATACCCTTAAGCAAGGTTGGACGGATGGCGCGCGGGTTTCCGAATGAGCGTCAGCAGCCGGCCCGGCTTCCCGAACGGCACGTTCGGGTGGCTGGTCATTGTCGTGGTATGTGGTCTCACCGTGATCTCGGCCGTTGGCGTTGGTATCGGGGGTGAGGCGGGCCATTCGCCTTTCGGGGGGCCGCGCACCGCCCACGGCGTGACCTCTGCGGCGCACGGAAAAGGGCAAGCCCCGACCGCCTCCGCTACCGCGCCCTCCCACTGCCAGGGCGGGTCTGCGCACGGAGGATGTGAGGCGTCCCCCGCTTCCTCCTTCATTCCGTTTGTCGAGAAGACCTTCGTGGAGGCCAACGGCACGAGCGTCCCCGGGAACTTCCTCGCGGCCAACGGTCTCGAGCCGAAGGACGTGGCCTACGTCAGCGCGAACGGCATGATCTATTCGGTGGACTACGGCTCCGCCAGCTTGAGCATCATCAACCCGGCCACCAACAAGGTCGTCGGCGGCATTCAACTGGCGTTCGGCCTTTCGGCGGTTACCTACGATCCGGCCCTCGGCGAACTGTTCGTTTCCGATGGAGTGGGGGTAGTCGTCGTCAACGTGACCACGAACACCGTGGTGACCAACATCACTACCCAAGACGGAGCGTGGGGCGTGGCGTACGACCCTGTGACCCACACGGTCTACGTCGCCGACTACGACACCGCCAACGTGAGCGTCATCAGCACCGCAACAAACTCCGTGACCGCCACCGTGCCGGTGGGCCCATATCCGGTAGGAGTCACCTACGACTCCGGGCAGGGGGAGATCTTCGTGGGGGACATCGGCCCGAGCGCCCCCGGTGTGACCATCATCAACGCCACCACCAACGAGGTCGTCGACACGGTGTACCTGGGCATGGACCCAGACTACGTCCTCTACGACCCCCTGGACGGTGACGTCTACGTCGCGAACCTGTACACCATCACGGTTCTGAACGGCACCACCGACGCGGTGGTCGTGAACTTCACGATGAACGGCTTCGCGGGGGAGTTCACGTTCGACAGCGGGAAGGGCGAGATCTTCGCCTCGATCAGTACCGGGAACCTGAGCATCTTCGACGCCGCGTCCAATGCCCTCCTGGGCAACGTCAGTCTCGGCTCGGCGACCGCGACCGGGTTCGGCGGTTTGGCGTACGACGGCGCCCAAGGCGAGATCTTCGCCACGGGGCAGGTCTTCACCGTACAGGTCGTCTCCGACACCACCGACACCGTGGTCGCCAACGTGACCGTCGGGTTCACGCCCTGGGCGACGGCCTTCGACTCGGCGAAGAATGAACTGTTCGTCACCGGATGGCAATACTCGAACACCGTCCAAGTCCTCTCCACGGTGAGCGACCAGATCGTCGCCAACGTCACCGCGGGGGCCAACCCGTACGAGGCGGTCTACGATTCCGGGCGGGGCGAGGTCTGGGTCGCGAACTCGGGCTCCGACTCGATCAGCGTGATCAACGACACGAACGACAGTGTGGTCGCCACGATTTCCGCCTTCCCGGGTCAGAATGCGATGGCCTACGATGCGGCCGACGGCGAGATCCTGATCGTGAACGCGTTCGGGGGAGAGGTCACCGCGATCAACGACACGAACTTCACCGTGAGCGCCTCGACCACCGCGGTGCTCGACCCGTACGCCCTGGCGTACGATGGCGGCCGCGGTCAGATCTTCGTCTCGAGCTACGGCAGCTCGAACGTCACCGTCCTCAATGCCGCGACCCTCGCGTTCGTGGCCAACATCACGTTACCCGCACCGGCGTACCTCCTGGGGTACGACAACGGTGCGGGCGAGGTGTTCGCCGCGACCGGCTTTGGACTCGTCCGGAACATCACGACCATCTCCGATGCCACGGACTCCGTCGTGGGCTCCGTGCGGGTCAGCACCACCCAGGGCGGGTTCGCCTACGACCCCATGACCGGAGAAGAATTCGCGACCGATTCGTTCGTCGGGGATGGGCGCATCACGGCCAACGTCTCCGTCCTCTCCGACACGACCAACACGATCGTGGCCAACGTATCGGTCGGGAGTTATCCCGCGGGGGTCTCGTTCGACGCGGCGACGGATCAGATGTTCGTGGCCAACTACGAACAGGGAACGATCTCGGTCATCGCCGAGGAACCGATCTCCACGGTCACGTTCTCCGAAACGGGGCTGAAGTCGGGCACCACGTGGTCCGTCACCTTGAACGGCACGAAGCAGGTCTCGTCCGGCTCGTCCATCGTCTTCGACCAGGCGAACGGCACGGTCTCGTTCACGGTAGGCGCGGTTGCCGGGTACACGGCGAACCCGACCTCGGGGATGGTCACCGTCGCGGGCGTCGACCTCACAAGAACGATACAGTTCACCGCGTCGGCGAGCGTGACCCCCCCGACCTACCCCGTGACCTTCACCGAGGGCGGACTACCCTCGGGGACCTCCTGGTCCGTCACGCTGAATGGGACTCCTCAGAGCTCGACCTCCGCGTCGATGGTCTTCGATGTGGCGAACGGTACGCTCTCCTACACCGTCGGAGCGGTCTCCGGGTATACGATCGGGCAGGCCTCCGGAACGATCACCGTGGCCGGCCACTCGGTGTCGGAAACGGTCCAGTTCACCTCGACCGGCGGCGCCCCACCGACGGGGAAGAACAACAGTACGTCCTCCGCCTCGGTGCTGGGCCTACCTCCGGTGGAGGGGTATCTCCTGATCGCCCTGATCATCGTGGTTCTCGCCATCCTTGCGGCGGTCGCGATCTGGTCGCGCAATCGGAAGAAGGTGGCCCCCAATCCCCCCTCCGCAGCGGACCCGTCCAACGCGCCGGCGCCACCCCCGGGCGCGGGTGGCCCGCCGCCCTCGCCGTAGGGGGGCCAGGTCCGATCGGGTCGGTCCTCCTCGAGGCCCTACCGGATGTAGATCTCGAACAGGTGGCCAACTCGTCCCCAGAGTGCGGAGAGCCTCCCCCGAGCCCAAGGTTCGGGGAGACCCGAAGGACGGAGAGCCGACCGACTCCTGCATCCGAGAGGGCACCGTCGAGGGAACCGGAAGGAACCCCGAGACGGGGCTACGGAGTGGGGGGAGAACCTGCCGTCCGCGGGAATCGGACCACCGGGGTTCGGACCAGGAGCAAACCCGCGAGAAGCGCGGCCCCCGCGACCAGACACAGGTACCAACCCAACGACGGTCCCCAAGAGGCTTGGAGCGTTTCTCCGTTGAGCAGGGAGACATCACAGCCCGACCCCGAGCAGGAGCCGAAGAAGCTGGTCCTCGGCGAAGGGCCCGTGGCATTCCCCGACCCACCAGAATTCGTAGACTCCGAGTTCAGGATGCTCGGCTGCGACGCGAGCACGACGGTCGGTGCGAGTAGGATCAGGAGCGCTGCGACCACGATGAGCATGGCGGGCAATCCGGTCCGACGCTTCGGTCGGAGCCACGTGAGCGCCGTAGCCACCAGGGCCAGAACGATGGCCGCGATGACGAAGCACGCGACGCCCGTGTAGAGTGTTCCAAGATTGTTCAGTCCCGATCCGGAGTAGGGGGCCGTGCTGGTGCCGTTCGCCGTGCAATACGCCGACCCGGTACACGAGAAGTCGGTGGCGACCTGATCGAGCGGGTAGAACGTTTCCCGGATATTGATGCTGACCGAGCTGCCGTAGACCGCATCGGACCCCGTCGCCGAGATCGAGTACCAGCCGACAAGGAGCGTGACCACCATGAGGGCCACGCCGAGGAGCAGCAGCACGCTTCCCAGGGTGGCTCGTCGAGAGGCGCGATGCTTCGTCCCATAGGCCCCGGCGATCGTGGGGGAGCCCGATCGTTCGGAATGGCCGTAGACTCCCAGGGAGGCGTCGCGAGGTTGGTCCGCTTCTGGAGCTACGGCCGGGACGGGAAGGAAGGGGTCCCGGCCGGTGTGCAGCGGCACGCCGCACTTCCAGCAGAACGCGCCGGTCGTATCCACTGCCGCGCCACAATTGCCGCACAACGGGGGCTGGAGGTCCGGGGCCGGGGCCGAAACCGCGCGCACGACCGAGGACGGATCGCTTGGGCGTGAACGGACCTCGGGACCGAGCGCCCCCATCGGGATGTACGGACGTTCGGGCGGCGGAGCCTCCAACCCGGCTCCGACCGGGGCCCCACATTGCCAACACGTCGCGCTCTGAGGGTCGAACGGGGCGCCGCAGCTCTCGCACGTCGGGGTCTTGGCTACCGGTCGGGGCAGGGGCGAACCGCAATGGGTGCAGAACGGCCAGTCCGGGTGGACCTGCGCGTGGCACTTGGGGCACGAGGGTGATCCGGCCGACACTTCGCCCCGAGGGTGGAATCTGTCGGTCCCGGAAGATAAATCACTCGGCGGTGCCGCTCGCGCGGGATATCGTGGACCGGCGGAGATGAACTCAAGAAGTGCAGGGCTTCTGGTGGGTCTCCCGACCTGGGTAGGACCCATGAAGATGCCCCCGCCGTCGACCGAAGCGGTCCGCCTGTTCCATACGATGGTCCCGGACACCCCCGGAGTCGCGGCTCGACAGATGTTCGGGCAGCCGTGTGCGTTTGTCCACGGGAACATGTTCTTCGGGGTCTACGGGGGGGAGATCTTTGTCCGGCTTTCCGAGGGGGACTGCTCCGACGCGCTGCGGGACCCGAGCTTCCACCGGTTCGAGCCGATGGCCGGGCGTCCGATGAAGGAGTATGTCGTCCTGCCCGCCTCGGTGACGGGAAACCCCGCCACCTTCCGGACCTGGGTGGACCGTTCGGTCCGCTATGCGGCCCGTCTGCCTCCCAAGTCGGCCAAACGCAAGTCGCCCCGGTAGGAATTCCCGACCTGCCCAATCCGTCCCGGGACGGGCGGTGGCATTCGCCTCCCCACGGGAAGCTAGCCCCGAGCCGCTCGATGCTCGTTCGCGCCGGGTCGCGCACGCTTGGGACTCCCTCGACGTCGGACTTTCGGGCGCGCGATAGGGAACAGGCGGGGCAGGCTGCCGGGGCTCGAAGGACCACAGCAGGCAATCCCGACACCGTCCGGATCTTCGACGAACAAGAGCTGGGCAGGGCCGTCGACAAACCCCACCCGGGGTTTCGCGCCGGCTCGGAGGACCTTCCGGAGCCATCGCCGGGGGTTGGAGACGTAGAATCCAAAGTGATCGAACTCGGTCCCGGGCTGGAACGTCTCGAAGAACGGCGTGCCGGGAGGATAGTAGTTCAGTTCGATCCGGTGCTCGGAACCGGGGAAAACCAGGTGGACCCACCGCCCGCCGTGCGAGAACCCCCCCTTCTTGATCACCCGGAATCCCAGCGACCGATAGAAGCGGACCGAGCGGGCCAGGTCCCGGACCCGGATCCCAGAGTACATGAACCGAACGTCGTCCGCCACGGTCGTCCGATCGGACGGGAGGCATATACTCCTACCTGGAGGCCCGGCTCATGGCCCGAGGTTCCGGCCCCCCGGGTCGAGTCCCCGGCAATCCCCGAGCCCTCTGAACCCGCCCCCCATCCCCGTCGTCCGGCTTTATATGCCGAGGACCAGTTCAGCCGGTGGGAGCGGACCCACACTGACCCGGGTCGACCGCGAGCCGAGCTCCAGGGTTCCCATGTCGACACCTGCAGGGAAACGCCCGAAGGCCCGTCGCCGTGCCAAGTCTTCGGATGCGAACACTCAGGTGCGTCTGAGAGCCCTGCGCAAAGCGTCGGATTCCCCGTCGCCGGACCGCCTTTTCCTCGCTACGCTCCGGATCCGTATCCCGAGATCCCTGTGGACAGGCAAGTTCTCCTTGAGCCACCCGGGGACACAGCTCGAGGTGCTGAACCGCGTGGAGGTCAGTCCGGAGATCTCCGTGTCGGACTATTGGATCTCGGGCTCGCCCCCTGGCGTGTGGGCGGGGGAGATATCGGCGTTCTCGGATGTCGTCCACGTCGACAGCCTGACCGAGGTCGGGGACGGGTGTCTCTATCGGATTACGTACAAGAACCCGCCCGTGGTTTACCTCTACCGCCGCCTCCGATTGCCCCTGCAGTTTCCGTACCGAATGCAGGCGGGGGTCATCGAGTGGGAGCTCGTCGCCCGCCGCGGGCAGTTCGATGAGATCATCGAGCACGTGCGGAGCGTAGACCCACAGTTCTCCATCGTCTCGATACGGCGCCGACCCCTCCGGAGCCATTTGCCGACCCTCTCCGCGGCCCAGCACCAGCTGCTCAACCAGGCGATGGCCGCCGGATATTTCGCGGTCCCGCGCGGGATCACGCTCACGGAACTCGCCCGCCGGCTGAACCGGAGCAAATCGGGGATCTCGGAATCGATCGCGTTGATCGAGAAGAAGCTGTTCGAGACGGCCCTACGGCCCGACTCAGGATTGAGGTAACGCGCGCCCCGTCGTCCGGCCCGCTCGTCGATACCGCCCGGTGCGGTGGCGGGGCTCCGGCGCCCCCGGAAACATGCGCCGCGGGCGCCGGAGCCTACCGAACCCGTTCGGTCGGCCGAAGGAGTTCGGCATTCACTCATCCTCGGAACATCGCATGGTTGGGGTGGAGAGGCCCCGGTCATCGGTATGGCGGACGAGCGTGCGGGCGGGCCCGCATCGTACCGGGGCATCTCGGTCCTGATCCATGGCTCCGGTGAGACCGCGATGGCGGTCCTCGCCGCGGCGCTCGCACGACAGGAGGTAGGGTCGTTCGGGTGGGCGGATTGCACCGCGGCTGCGGAGGTCCCCGAGTCGGGCGCCCGATGGGTGCTCGAGGAGGGCTCGGAGGCATCCTACGCGCCCCGGGTCGTGCCCGATGACCTGCTGCCGGCGCACGTCGATGACGGTGGCATCGGGGCCTGGCTGGTGCGCGATCCCGCCGGCACGGAAACGGCGGCCCGATTGGCTGCCTATCTTCGGCTCCCGTCCGTCATCCAGCGCATGGTCGCACGCACGGTCTCCTCGAATGCCCGGGCGGTTCTCGTCCTCACCAACGTGGACGCCCTCCCGGGGATCTCCGTCGACCGTTCCCTCGGGCCGATCGAGACCCACGAGACCCTCCATCGGGAGGGGGTCACACTCCTCGTCACGTTCCGGGGGAACCCCACGAACATCCTCCGGGCCCCGTTCGACCGGGTGTACCGGGTCGACGGGCGAGCCGACCTCCCCTGGCAAGAGGCCCGGGTGGCCATCGAACGCGGGGGCCCCGACGACGGGTTGGCCTCCGGTGAGACCTTCGGGACGCGCCTGCCTTGGCTCGGTCTATCGGGAAGCCCCCTGGGCGACCAGCGGCCCCATCCGCACCACCGGCTGCGCTGAACCGGGACCGGGCTCGACCGCGCCCCCGTCGGGTCTGGCGTGGACGGGCATCAGATTCAAGACCACGCGCCCCGTCGGTCCTTCGTGAAGGCGCTCGAGTACATCCTCGACCTGGACGTCGACTACCCCGTGGGCACGTTTCGGGGAGAGGTGACCCTGGTCGCCTCGGACCTTCGGGGGACGGTCGAACTCGACTGCGAGGACCTCACCGTCGCTGGCGTGACCCTGGACGGTCGGGCGGTTCCGTTTGCGCACGATCCCCAACGCCACTTGCTGACCGTTCGATCCGGGGACGCTGGGGGCCAGCGGCTCACCATGCGCTACTCCGGGGCGGCGTCCCACAAGAGCCTCACGGGCCTCTATGTTTCGGGATCCGGCGAGCAGCCCGTGCTCACCACGATGATGGAGCCGATCTCCTGCCGGAGGCTCCTGCCCTGCCTCGATGCGCCGAACCAGAAGGCCGTCTTCACCGTCCGGGTGACCACTACGCCCGGCCCGGTGGTCCTGTCGAACGCGGAGCTCGTGAAGACGGAGCCCGTCCGTGGGCGGATCCGGTGGATCTTCGCCCCGACGCCTCCGATGGCCACGTACCTGCTCTACCTCGGGATCGGGCCGTTCGAGACCGAGGAGCTCGTGGAGAACGGGGTCCGTATCATCGCCGCGGCACTCCCGGGAAAGGTCGCCCGGACGCGAACGCTCCTGGCGTTCGGTGGCCCGCTCCTGCGCGGGTACGGGGAGTACTACGGCCAACAGTACCCCCTGACCAAGTTGCACCTCGTCGCGGTCCCGGACCTCTGGGCGGGCGCGATGGAGAACTGGGGTGCGATCGCGTTCCCCGAGCTCGGCCTATTGGTGGACGACGCGACCAGCCCGGCGACCCGGCGGTGGGCGATGGAGACCTTGGCGCACGAGATCGCGCACCAGTGGTTCGGCAACCTGGTGACGATGGAGGCGTTCAACGACCTCTGGCTCAACGAGAGCTTCGCGACCTTCGTGGCCGCCAAGATGGAGGCCCGCCTCGGGATGCGGACGGATGCCTGGAACGAGTTCCTGATCCGGACCCGACCGGCCTATTTCGGAGACTCGCTCGAGAGCACTCACCCGATCGTGCTCGACATCGCCGACCCGAAGACGATCGCCGAGAGCACGGACGAGATCACCTACTTCAAGGGCGCCAGCGTGGTTCGCATGTTCGACGCCTACCTCGGGGAGGAGGTCTTTCGTCGCGGGGTGGCGGACTACCTCGAACGCTTCCGCTTCGGGAACGCGCGCGGAGCCGACCTGTGGGCCTCGCTCGCCACCGTGTCGGGAGAGTCGGTGACCGACGTCCTCCCGGCGTGGGTAGAGCGGGCCGGCTTTCCGGTGGTCCGGGTGCACACGGGCGAAGGGAGATTGCGCTTCGAACAGTCCCGGTTCCTGTTCGCCGACTCGCGCCGTGCCGAGGCCCCCTGGCCGATCCCCATGACGCTGGTAGTGGCGGGACGACCCCAGCGCTTCGTGTTCCGGACCCGGTCGGTGGAAGTACCGGTGGACGACCCCGCGGCGGTCCGGATCAATCCGGGCCGGTCGACGTTCGTCCGGATCTGGTATGACGGCCCCCTCCGCCGCGAGGTCGTCCGCGCCCTGCCGGGCATGGCGGCCGCCGACCGCTGGGCCGTGATCAACGATACCTGGTCGTTCCTGTACTCCGGAGATGCGACGTTGGCGGAGTACCTCGAGCTGGTCGACCTCGCCCGCGGGTTCGAGGACTATCCGAGCGTCCTCGAGGTCGCGTACTCGCTGAACGCCCTGCGACCGTACGTCGGTACCGCTCCCGGGTATCGGGACGCCTCGGTCACGTTCTACCGGGCGCAGCTGGCCCGCCTCACCCTCGAGCAGCGGCCGGGGGAGCCGGATACGGATGCCGTGATCCGCGAGCAGGTGGCGCTCGACCTGGTTCGGACGGACCGAGAGTTCGCGCAGACCCTCTCGGCCCGCTTCGGTGAGATCGACCGGCTCCCCGCCGCCCTGCGCTCGGCGGTCGCGTTCGCGTACGCCCGGACCGGCGGGGAGGCTGCGCTCCCGCCCCTGTTGGCCCGGGCCCGCTCCGCGGCCGACGAGGACATGGCCCAGGGGGCTGCGGAGGCCCTCGGCGGCCTGCCCACCCCCGAACTCCTCTCCCGGGCTCTCGCCGCGGCCCTCGAACCGGGCATGCGGGCATCCGTCGCGCACGAGATCATCGCCAGCGCCGCCCGGAATCCCATCGGAGCGGGGTTGGTGTGGGAGTGGCTCAAGGAGAACCTCCGAGAGCTGGAGGAGCGAACGCGGGGGAGCTGGGCGCTCTCGCGACTCCTCGAACGAACGGTCGATATCGTGGGGATCGGACGCCGGCAGGACGTGGAAGCGTACTTCGCGGCCGAATCGTTCCCCGAGTCGGCGAACGGGGTCCGGAAATCCCTCGAGGTCCTCCGCATCGCCACCCTTCTCGTGGAGCGGGTCGGCGGTTCCTCGTCGGGTTAACGGATATGTAGGGCCCCCCCGTGGAAGCGCCCGGCGGGTCAGGCCGCCGCGCGGAGAGGTCGATGTCGGAGCCGGTCGTCGTCGGGGAGGATGTGTGGAAGGTCTACGGTTCGGGCGACACGGAGGTCGATGCCCTGCGGGGACTGACGATCCAGATCCACCGGGGCGAGATGGTCGCGGTGATGGGGCCGTCCGGGTGCGGGAAGACGACCTTTCTGAACTGCTTCTCCGGCCTGGACTCCGTTTCCCGAGGCCGCGTGCTCATCGGGGGGGTGGATGTCCACTCGATGCCCGATGCGAAACGCAGCGAGTTCCGCGCGAAGCAGACCGGTTTCGTCTTCCAGGCGTACAACCTCCTCCCGATGCTGAGCGCGGTCGAGAACGTGGAGATGCCCCTGCTCATCGCCGGCGCGCGCTCGAGGGAGGCCCGCACGCAGGCCAGCGAAATGCTGGCCCAGCTGGGACTCGGGGACCGCATCGACCATCGGCCATCGGAACTCTCGGGGGGCCAGCAGCAACGGGTCTCGCTCGCCCGGGCCCTCGTCGCCCACCCGGCCATCGTCTGGGCCGATGAGCCGACGGGGAACCTCGACGACGAGGGGTCCCGCCAGGTCACCGCGCTGCTCCGGCAGCTCAACCGGGACTACGGGCAGACGATGGTGGTCGTCACCCACGACGCCGAGGTCGCGGGAAGTTGCCACCGGACCCTGAAGATGCGCGACGGCCAATTCCTCGAGTGATCCCGGACGAACCGACATGGTGGACTCCACGCTGGCCGCCAGCTTCGTGCTCCTCGGGCTGGTGGGGATCGTAGCCGCGGTCTTCGCCCTCCGTCATCGGTTGGCGTTCCGGATCGCGCTTCGTAACGTGCGCCGGGGTCGGGGCCGGACGGTGCTGCTCCTCCTCGGCCTCCTGGTGGGGACGACCATCATCTCCGGCAGCCTCATTGTCGGCTCGACCGTCCAGGCCCTGGACGTCCACTACACGTACCTCGGGAGTGGCTACGTCCACGAATCGATCTCGGCGACGGGCCCGTCGGGGGGGCTCGCGCCGTTCCCCTACTCCGTCTACACCGCGATCTCGGTCGCCGCCGAGGGCCAACCCGACATCGCCGGGATCACTCCGATGGTCATCACCACGACCCAGGTGTACGATCGGACGACCGGGATACCGGAGACCAACCTCAACCTCATCGCCTCCAACGCCAACCAGAGCGGGAACCTCGGCACCTTCGTCTCGACGTCCGGCGCGACGCTGCCGGGACCGAGCGGGTCGGAAGTGTACGTCGACCTGCAGACCGCCGAGGCGCTCAACGCCTCGGTGGGGGACGCGGTCGTCGTGTATGGCCCCCACCCGGTCGACGCGACGATCGGCGCGATCGTCCAGGACAACCTGCGCGGGGGGTTCATCACCGCGGGTCTCACCCCCGGCAACGTCTTCGTGGACCTCCCGACCGCGCAGTTCCTCGTGAACATTTCCGGGCAGATCAACTACATCGCGGTGACGAACACGGGGACGCAGGCCGGCGGCATCGCACTCTCCGACTCGGTGAGCCACTTCCTGAACACGACCCTCGCCTCCATCCCCGCCGCGGCCGGCCTCTCGGTGACGGAGGACATGAAGAACAACATCGCCGCGGCCGAGCTCTCGGGGACGAGCGTCCAGACGATCTTCCTCGTCCTCGGCCTCTTCTCGATCGTCGCGGGCGCGATGCTCATCGTCGGGATCTTCGTCATGCTCGCCGAGGAACGGAAGGGGGAGATGGGGATGCTCCGGGCGATCGGAATGCGACGTCGGGAGCTCGTGTTCGTCTACTACTTCGAGGGGCTCATCTACGCCGTCGGGAGCGCGTTGGCCGGCACGCTCCTCGGGGTCGTCGTCGGCTACCTCCTCACCTACGTCTTCAGCACCCTGTTCGCCTCCGGGGCCCTCACCGCCACCGCGATCCTCCAGTCGTTCACCGTCACCCCGGACGACCTCGTGCTCAGCTACGTCGCCGGCTTCCTGCTCACCCTCATCACGGTCGCCGTGGCGAGCTCCCGCGTCAGCCGACTCAACATCGTCCAGGCGATCCGCGACCTGCCCTCCCCCCCGCCCCCCCGCCGGTTGTACACGTTGCTGGGGTACCTCGGGGGGCTGCTCGCGGTCGGTGGGGTGGTCCTGCTGGCCCCGAACCTCCAGGGAACGTCCGACATCTCCGTCCCGATCCTCGGCGGAGGGTTCATCATCCTCGGCCTCGGCCTGGTCGCCTCCCGGTTCGTCGCGAACCGGCTCGCCTTCAGCGCGGTCGGGGCCGGGCTCCTCGTCTGGGCGGGGGTCGAGCCGCTCCACCGGCTCGTCTTCGGCACCACGCACTCGGGCGGGATCTTCCTCCTCTTCGTCGAGGGGATCCTGATGGTCGCGGGGGCCCTCCTGCTCTACATCTTCAACTCGGCGGCCTTCCTCGGGGGGATCCTCCGGCTCGCGGGACAGGGCTCGCGCGGGGCCCCGGTCGCGCGCGTGGGGCTTTCCTACCCGGCCCGACGTCCGGCTCGGACCGCCATCAACCTCGCCATCTTCGCGCTGGTCACGTTCACGATGGTCGCGATCGCGTGCGTCGGCGCCACCGTCCAGGCGAACCTCAACAACACGATCCAGGAGGACTCGGGTGGCTACAGTTTCTACGGTTTCTCGACCCAGCCCATCCCGGACCTCCCCGGCATCGTCGCCAACAACTCGACCCTGTCCGCGCTGTTCGCGGTCACCGTGCCGCTGGTCGCGGGCGCCGTCAACGTGAACGTTTCCGGTTCCACCCCCAACCCGTACACCGACAACCTGTTCTCGCCGGTCGCCAACGGATCGGCCACTTCGAGCTTCTACGCCACCAGCCAGTTCCCGTTCGCGTCGACCTGGGACGGCCTGTCCCCGACGGCCGTTCTGGAGCAGCTCGCGACCAACGACTCCGTGGCCGTCGTGGACAGCAGCTACGCCCCCACCGCGTCCGTGGTCGGGTCGGGGTCGTCGTCGCCCCATCCCACCCTCAACGTCGGGGACCAGATCCGCCTGCAGCCTCCGGGCCGCCCCGAGGTACGGACCGTCCGGGTCATCGGGATCTTCTCGCAGAGCGTGATCCCCGGGGTCTGGGTCAACCCCGACACCGCCTCCGCGCTGGGCTACCACAACGTCGACTCGTTCTTCCTCACGGTCCGTTCCGGGGTATCGACCACCGTCGCCGCCCAGGACGCGAAGCGCGCGTTCTTCCCCGAGGGCCTCGTGCTGTTCGAGATCGCCCAGCTGCTCGAGACCTCGATCGCCTCGACGGAGGGGGTCATCGGACTCCTCGAGATCTTCGTCGGGATGGGGCTCGGGGTCGGGATCGCGGCGATGGGGATCCTCGCGCTCCGGGCGGTGGTCGAGCGTCGACGGGAGATCGGGATGCTCCGGTCGATGGGGTTCACCCAGCGGGCCGTCCTCTCGGCGTTCCTCATCGAGTACTCGTTCGTCACCCTCCTCGGGCTCGCGATCGGCACCGCCCTCGGGATCTGGATCATCTGGGACCTGTCGATCAGCCCCAGCGCCGCCGCGAGCGGGGTGAGCTTCTTCGCCGTGCCGGTCCTCAACATCGTCCTCATCCTCCTCGCGGCGTACGGCCTGGCGATGCTCGCCATCGCAGTTCCTTCCGTCCGTGCCTCCCGGGTCCCTCCGGCGGACGCCGTGCGGGCAACGGAGTAGACGGCGGTAGCCGCTCGAAGGCGCCCGAGCCCCCGGGAGTCCCGTCAGTGCCGGACGTCCGCGGACCTCCGGCAGGCCCTTCAAGTACCCCGCCCCTTTCCTCGAACGTGGACGCACCGCCGCTCGGGCCGCCGGGGAGTACCCTCACCATCCGCGAGGTCCGCCGTTCGGACAAGGACAGCTTCTCCGAGGTGATGCTCGGGAGCTACGGACCGTTCGAGCGGATGATGGGCCTGGGGAGGAGCGGGACCGCGGAGTTCGGGGCCCTCTTCCGCCCGGGGCTCTGGTACCTGCTGAGATTCCTTCGTATCCTCGGCCTTGCGCCGATACGAATGTACGTGGCCGCCGACGGCGGCACGGTGGTCGGCACGACCCTGGTCCTCCCTTGGCCGAGGTCGGGCTACATCATGGGCGTGGGCGTCCGACCGTCCCACCGGCGGCGCGGCCTCGCCGGGCAGCTGATCGGCCGCGCGGAGCAGTTCGCCGGCCGGCGGGGACGACCCTGGGCGGTCCTGGACGTCGAGGAGGAGAACCACCCCGCCGTGACGCTGTACCTGGCTCGGCAGTACACGACGTTCCTGCGGGTCGTGTGGTTGAGCTGTGCGAGTCCCCGGACCGTCGCGTCGGCCCCCCGGGCGAACGCGGCCGTCCGCGCCGTGGGCAAGGCCGGCCGCAGGTCCGCCGCTGCCTGGTGCGCCCCCCGGGTTCCTCCGGTCGTGCGCGAGACCGTCCCCCCGAGCGCCCAGCGACTCACCCACCTCGAATCGCTCGGCCAATTCCCGGGAGTCGTGCGGGAGACGTGGTCGGCCGGACCTCCCGACGGGCCGACCGCCTACCTCTCGGCCGCTTGGCGAGGGTCCGACATGCCCGGAGTGCTGTTCGTCCCGGCCGTGGACCCCCGCGCCCCGCACGACGACCTGGTTCGGCTGTTCCAGGACGCTACCGCCTGGCTCTCCTCCCGAGGAAGTCCGACGGTGGTGGTCGCGGTCCCGGATGCGCTCGCCTCGACCCTGTCGGTGCTCACGGAACTCGGCTTCGAGGCGCAGATGACGACCCTCGCGATGTCGCGGCGGCTGGGAGCACCGGGGGCGCCTTCGGCTCCACCGAAGAGTCCTTGAAATCCCCGGTACCTGCGGTCCCCAACCCCCCGAATGAACACGAACAAGCCACCGTTCGCGACCCGCTCCGTCCGGCTGGGCGCGGTCCTCCTCGGCATCGGCGTGGTGCAGTTCGTCGTCGCCAACGCGCTCGTCCAGACCCAGTACTCGGGGTACTCGCTCCTCACCAACTACATCAGCGACCTCGGCAACACCGCGACATCGCCCTGGCATGTCGTGTTCAACGTCTCGATCGCGGCCCTCGGAGTGCTCGCCTTCGTCGCGATCCTCCTCGCCTGGACCGGATTTCCCCGCGGGGCCTCCCGCGTCGTGGGCCTCCCCCTGCTGCTTCTCGCGAGCGTGGCCGCGGTCCTGGTGGGGGCGTTCCCGGAGAACGTGAACCCCCCCGTCCACGACCTCGTCTCCCTCCTCGTGTTCGCCCCGGGCGGACTCGCGTTGCTCATCCTCTCGGCGGGGATGGGCCCCGAGACCTCGTGGGCGGGCGGGCGCATCGGCTCGGCCCTCCTCGGGCTGGTGACGCTGGCCTCCCTCGCGTACTACATCCCCACCCAGTCGTCGAACACCACGTTCGATCCGGGCCTCATCGAGCGACTCATCGTGGCTCCGATCCTGATCTGGGGGTTCGGCGTCGCGGTCCACCTCTCCCGACTCCGGATGCGGCCCCGCTTCCACCCCGACGCGACCGCCTAGCGGGACCAGGCCCGGGAGTCGAGGCTCCGCGGGCCGCGCGACGGTTTCTTGGGGGGCGACGTCCTACGGCCCCCACGGCCATGGACGCGATCGAGGAGTCGGTGAACCGGGCCCGACGTGCTGGCGAGCGGTACCGTGAGTTCCTCCGGGTCCCGTCGATGTCGGCGGGCGTGTACGTTCTGCCGGCCGGGGCGGTGGACGGCCAGTCGCCGCACACGGAGGACGAGGTCTACTTCGTCGTCCGAGGGCGGGCGCAGTTCACGCATCTCGACACGGACCGGGCGGTCGGCCCGGGGGACGTCCTGTTCGTGCCGGCTCGTGACGTCCACCGCTTCCATACGATCGCCGAGGAATTGGTCCTCCTGGTGGTGTTCGCCCCGGCAGAATCCTCCCCCGCGGTACCGAAGTAGTCGGACCTGCGCCGAACCGACTGTCGGCTCCCACCTAGCGCTTCACCCGTCGGTCCAAGGGTCTGAGGGTGCGCCCCCCCTTGGATTCGAGGGCCGAGGGCCCCCGGGTGGGCGAAATCGCCGGACCCAAAACCTAGACTACCCCCCGGTATTCCGGGAGTCAATGAACGCCCTCCGGGAGATCGACGCCAGCATCGAGCGCCGCCACTTGCTCAAGCACCCGTTCTATACCGCGTGGTCGAAGGGCGAGCTGCCGATGGAGACGCTCCGCGAGTACGCGGGCCAGTACTTCCACTTCGAGGCGAACTTCCCACGGTACGTCGCGGGGGCGTACGCACGGCTCGGCCGCGCGCAGGACCGGCGTGTGCTGCTGGAGAACCTCACCGACGAGGAAGGGAGGTCCCCCACCCACCCGGAGCTGTGGGTCGACTTCGCCCGCGCCATCGGGTCCCGGTGGAGCGCCCGCCGCCCACCCCCTCCCCGACCGGCCGCCCTCGGCCTGTGCCGGACCTACGAAGCGCTCACGCTCGGCCGCGGCACTCCCGCGCAGGCCCTGGGCGCGCTCTACGCCTACGAGCGGCAGTTCCCGGCCGTCGCCGCCGAGAAGTCTCGGGGACTTCGGGCGAACTATGGCCTCGAGTCTCCGGCGGCCCACGAGTTCTTCCGCGTGCACACCGAGGCGGACGTGGCCCACTCGGCGGCGGAACGCCAGATCCTCGCCCGAGAGCTTCGCGCGACGGCGCCCGGAGACGGCGGCGCGGCGGCGTCCGTGGAGCGGACCCTCGGGGCGTGGTGGTCGTTCCTCGACTCGTTCGGTGTCGGCGAACCCTAGCGCCGGCGATCACGGGGGCGGGGCCGCCGCCCGCAGCGCGGCGAGGAGCCGCGCCCCGTCCGGGCTGCCCCAGCCGGTGCAGGCGTCCCACCCGGGACCGGCGTCGTAGCCGCCGTTGTTCCCCGACGTGATGTCGTGACAGGCCGCGTCGGCGGGTGCGCGGTAGAGGGCGGGATTGAGGAATCCCAGCGGCGTCCCGCCCGCCTGGTTCATCCGGGCGACCAGCGCCGCCCACAGGGGAGCGACCGCGCTCGTGCCACCGTAGGTGGCGCTCGTGCCGTCGACCTGGACCGAGTACCCGGTGGCCGGGTCGGCGTCCCCCGCGACGTCGGGGAGGCCGCGGCCGCCGAACCCGTTGGGAGCGGCGGGCACGGGGGGCGACGTCTGGTAGGGCGGGAGGGGGAACGCTTCGCTGACGCCACCGCCGGTGGCCCCTTCCCCTGCCGCGAGGTCGTTCCATACGACCTCGGAGGCGATCGTCGAGCCGTCCAGCACGAGGGAGGTGCCCCCGCACGCGAGCACAAACGGGCTCGACGCCGGAAAGTCGACGGTGAGCGTCCCGCCGGGAGCGCCGTCCGTGGCTCCCCCGTCACCGGCCGCTACCAACACGGTGACCCCCATCGCGGCCGCATCTTCGCAGACCGAGTTGAGGGCGTTGCGCGCCTGCGCGGTCCAGGAGTCTTCCGGTCCGCCCCAGCTGATCGAGATCACGGAGGGCCGGTGGACGGTGTCGTGCACCGCCGCCGAGAGCCCGTCGAGGAAACCGGCATCCGTGTTGGGTGCGAAGTACGCCACGAGTGCCGCACCGGGGGCGATCGACCCCGCGACCTCGAGGTCGAGTTGCACCTCTCCGTCCGGCCCCTCGGGGTTCCCGTCCGGGGCGTTGGTCGCTCCATCGACCGACACCGGGGTGATGGTCGGGGGGGCCACCCCCAACCCGTGGAAGTAGGAGGTCAGATCCGCGGGCGAATAGCCGCCGCCCAGCTCGAGGAATCCGATCGTCACGCCCGAACCGTCCGTGCCCGAGGGAAAGGCGTAGGCCGCCGCCACCTGCGGTGGGGTGTAGACGTGGTCCCCCTCGGCGGGGGCGCGTCGAATTCGGAAGTGCGTGCGCGCCTGGGGCCGGTCGTCGAGCCCGAACACCCCGAGGACGATGTCGCGTAGCTCGTCCGGGATACGGATCGGTCCGACCCTCCCCCGGTAGGTTCCACCGGTGTAGGCCCAGCGCTCGAGGGCGACACCGAACGTCGCCTCGAATGCCGCGACCGTGCCGACCAGTCGCACGAGCCGGGGGCCGACGGCTTCCGAACGGACCGTGAGCTGGTGCGCCTGAGCGAACTCCCGGACGCGGACCAGGTCATCGGGGTGCGCGCCAAACGCCCGGGCGAACTCCTCCCGGGACCATCGCGGCGAGGGGTCCGGGGCCGGGCCGGACAGGGTAGGGAACGGAGCGACGTCCGTCCGACGGCGGAGGAGGACCGACACCTCGAGGCGGCCCTCGGCCCTCGGCTGACCCACCGAGCGAGCGTCCGGAAGTGCGAGCCGCTCGCTTCCCGGCAGGTCCACTCCTCGGGCACTGTCGGGCGGCTCATCTAGCTAGCGGTATCACCGGCAGGCAACCGGCGCCCGGGGGCGCGGGAGGGCGAGCTCCCATCGGGGGGCCCGAGGGGCGCCCGTCCCTCGTCTACTCCGGGGAGGGCAACCCCGGGCCGTTCGGCACCGGCGGTCCGGGGTCGTACGCCTCCTCACCGAAGTCGGCGAGGTCGAGACCCGCGTCCTCTTCGGCGGGGCTGACCCGGAGCGGCGAGAAGACATTGATGACCCGGAGCAGGACGTAGGAGCCGACGAAGGCGAAGACGGCGACCACCGCCACGGCGAACAGCTGAACCAACGCCTGGTGAGGGTTCCCGTAGAACAGCCCGTTGGGTCCGGAGGCGTTGATCGCGGTGGAGGCGAACAGTCCCGTCGCGATCGTTCCCCACATTCCGCCCGCTCCGTGGCAGGCGAAGACGTCCAGCGAATCATCGAGCCGCGTACGGGCCCGCCAGCTGGCGATGTAGTTGGATAGGATCCCGGCGACGAGGCCGATCAGGATGGAAGCGGATGGGCTGACGAAGCCGGCCGCCGGGGTCACCGCGGCGAGTCCGCAGACGGCGCCGACCGCCATGCCTACCGCCGAGGGGCGGCCCTTGCGGATCCAATCGACCAGCATCCAGCTCACGCCGCCCGCCGCGGCAGCCAGGTTGGTCGTGACGAGCGCATTGACGGCCACGGCGTCCGCCGCGAGCGCGCTGCCGGCGTTGAACCCGAACCAGCCGAACCACAGCAAGGCCGCTCCAAGGATCACGTACGGAACATTGTTCGGCCGGCTCGACTTGGCTTCGACGTCCGAGCGGCGTCCGATGACGATGGCCGCCGCGACCGCCGACACCCCGGCCGAGGTGTGGACCACCAGTCCGCCCGCAAAGTCGACGACCCCCAGCATGTGGAGCCATCCGCCCGGGTTCCAGATCCACATCGCGATGGGGACGTAGATGAACGTCGTCCAGAGCACGATGAAGATCAGGAGGGCCTTGAAGCGGACCCGGCCCGCGAACGCCCCGATGATCAGGGCCGGCGTGATGGCCGCGAACTTGAGCTGGAAGGCAAAGTAGAGGAGCTGCGGGATGAAGGCGGAGTAGGCCGGGTTCGGCGCCGCACCGACGTTGATCAGGAACGCATTCGATAGGTTGCCGATGAGGCCCCCTCCGACCGCGGGTGCGAACGTGAGGCTGTAGCCCCACAGCGCCCAGACCAGGCTGACGACCGAAAAGATCGCAAGGCAGGTGACGATCGTCGCGATGAGGTTCTTACGTCGGACCAGACCGCCGTAGAAGAACCCCAGGGCCGGGGTCATCAGCATGACGAGGGCCGTGGCGGTGATCACCCACGCGGTGTCGCCGGTGTCGATTGCCAAGGTAGGACACCCCTAGTACGCAGGGGGTGGAGAGGAGGGCGAATTCGGCCAAGGGCTGGGGTTCCCGGTCACGAAGTAGCACGTTCCGGCCACGGACCCGTGCCGGCATCTACCCAAATGAACCTTCCGTCACAGTGGATTGACCGCTCGGCGAACGCCGGGAGGGCGCGGTTCCCACGCGGCCGGCTCCGGGGCCCCGGGGGCGAACCCGCCCGCCAAACCTAATCGGTCCGGCCGCTGCGTTCGGGGGTATGGCGGGAGCCGCCGGGAGGGACCCGGAGGGAGGGCTGGTCGTCCTCGGGGCAGGGTACGCCGGGTTGACGGTCGCGCGTGAGGTCGCCCGCCGATCCCACGGTTCCCTGCCCGTCCTTCTCATCGACCGGAACCCGGTCCACGTTCTCCGGACGGAGCTGTACGAGATCGGGAAGATGGCGGATTCCGCCGGCGATGCTCGACACTGGACCGTCCCCCTGGCCCGGGTCCTCGACCGGACGGGGGTCTCTTTCCGGCAGGGGACGGTAGCCTCGATCGACCCCTCGAGTCAACGCGTGCGACTGGACGGCGGGGGGGAGGTCCCCTTCCGGTACCTCGTCATCTGTCTCGGGAGCGTGGCCGCCTACTACGGCGTTCCGGGCGCCGCCGAGAGCACGTTCAGCGTATACCGGCTTTCGGGCGCCCAGCGGCTCGCGGCCCGGGTCCGGGACGTCGAGCGGGACTCCGCCACCCTCCCGGGGGAGCGTCGGCCGCGATTCGTCATCGTCGGAGGGGGTTCGACCGGGACCGAGCTTGCGGCCGAGATCGCCACTGTTGACTGGACGCGCCTCGCCGGCCCCGGAGCGCGCCCGCCCGACGTGGTCCTCCTGACCGGGGCCCTTCCGTTCCTGGTCGGTCTCCCGCCGAAGCTCGTCGCCCACGCGCGCACGATCCTGCGCAAGGCGGGCGTCGCACTCATCCACGGGGTCAACGTCGTCCGGGTGGAACCGGGCCGGGTCTACCTCGAGGACGGTTCCGTGCTGGCCTGCGATGCTGCCGTGTGGTGTGCCGGTCTCGAGGCCCCGCCCGTGGTGAAGTCGGTGCCGGGGCCCCACGGAAAGGGCGGACGCATTGCCGTGGCCCCCACGCTCGATATCCCCGGTCACCCCAACATCTTCGCGGTCGGCGACGTCGTCGAGATCCGCGACCCATCGACCGGAATGCTCGTTCCGGCCACGGCGCAGGCGGCGCTCGCAGAGGCTCGGGTGGCCGCCGCCAACCTGGTCGCGCGAGCTGAGGGTCGCCCGCTCGAGCCGTTCCGGTACCGCGAACGGGGGGTGGTGGTGGCCCTGGGTCTGGGCAAGGCCGCGGGGACGCTCGGACGCCTCACCATCTGGGGGAGTCCGGCGGCGTTGCTGAAGCGGGTCGTGGAGCGGGAGTACTCCCGCGCGACGGAGCGGGGCCAGGAGTCGAGCCTGCTCTAGCGGCTCGCACCACATCCATAAGGAGGGTGAGCGGCTGCCCCGGGCGTGAAGGCCCTCGTCCTCATCGGAGGGTTCGGGACCCGGCTCCGCCCGGTCACGTACACCGTCCCGAAGCAGTTGATCCCGATCGCGGGAAAGCCCGTTCTGTACCACGTGTTCGACCTGATCCCCCGGGACGTGGAGGAGGTCGTGCTGGCGACCGGCTACAAGGCCGAGGTCATCGAGGCGTACGTCCGGGCGCACCCGGCGCCCTGGCCGGTGCGCACGGTCTCGGAGGCGGAACCCCTCGGCACGGGCGGCGGCATGAAGAACGCCGGAGAGGGCATGTCCGACCCGTTCCTGCTCGTCAACTCCGACGTGGTCGCGTCGGTCGACCTGTCGGCGATGCTCGCGCTGCACCGGCAGCGGGGCGGGGTCGGCACGATGGCGCTCGCCGAAGTGGAGGATACCCGGCCCTACGGCGTGGCGGCGCTCGGCCCGGACGACCGGATCGAGGCGTTCGTGGAGAAGCCGGAGCCGCAGGACGCCCCGTCCCACTGGATCAATGCGGGACTCGCGGTCTGGGACCGCTCCGTGCTCGACCGTATCCCGGCCGGGCGCGCGGTCAGTTTTGAGCGGGAGATCGTCCCGGGCCTGATCGCCCAGGGGATGTACGGATACCGCCTCCGGAAGTACTGGGACGACGCCGGGACACCGGAACGCCTGCTCCGGGCGCAGCAGCTGCTCTTCCAGGACGGCCGCGGCGGCAAGGGGGGCGTGCCCCATGGAGCCCTCGGGACCGGGCCGGTGGCGGCCGCCCGGGGGGTCCGGGCCGCCGGGGCATCGTTCGGTCCGTTCGTCACCCTCGGAGAGGAGGTCACGGTCGAGGCGGGGGCGCACGTCGAGAATTCGATCCTCATGGACGGGGTCCACGTGGAGAAGGAGGCGACCGTGCAGTCCAGCATCCTCGGTCCGAAGGTCCGAGTGCGCGCCGGCCACCGCGTGAGCGGGCAGACCCTCGGCGAAGGCGTCGAAGCCTGAGGACTAGAATCCCGGCCCGGTGACCGTCACCTTGACGGCTTCGTCCGGTCGACCGGCCAGCCGGAACGCCTCGTCGATCCGCTCGAGCGGGATCCGGTGCGAGACGAGGTCGGAGATCGGCAGGGCGCCCGAGGCCACGAGGCGGTGGACCTCGACGAGGTCGGGCTCGGTCGTCGCGTACGACGGGATGACGCGGACCCCGCGAAGGTAGAGGTCCTGCAGGTCCGCGTCCAGGCGGCTGCCCGCCTCGGGCAGACCGAAGAGGTTCACGGTCCCTCCCCGCCGGACCAGCGTCGTCGCGTCGCGGGCGACCGCCGGATGACCCACGGCGACGACCGCCAGGTCGACCCCGCGGCCGCCCGTGGCCCGTTCCACGGCGGCCTTCGCCGCCCCGGGCTCCCGAGGGTCCACCGTGAGGTCGATGCCGCCCCGCTCGGCCGCGGTCCTCCGGAGGGGGCTGACCTCGGACCCTCCGACCCAGCGAGCCCCCAGGGAACGCAGGAGGCGGGCGTACAGGAGCCCGACCGGTCCGAGTCCGAGGACGAACGCCGAGGCATGGTCCGGCAGCCCGACGCGCCGGATCGCCGTGAGCGCGCACCCGGCCGGCTCCAGGAGCGCTCCCGCGTCCCAGTCGACCGAGTCGGCGAGGCGGAGGACCGCGTGGCGGGAGACGTTCTCCGCGGGCACCCGAAAGGCGTCCGCGAACCCGCCCGGGTCGATGTTCGTCTTCGAGTACGTGGGGCAGAACGTGTAGTCCCCGCGGGCGCAGACCTCGCACGCGTAGCAGGGAACGTGGTGGTGCACGAAGACCCGGTCACCGAGCCGGAGCGATTCGACGCCGGATCCCAGCTCGACGACCCGCCCGACCGGCTCGTGGCCGATGAGACCGGCGGTCTGGTAGTTCCCGCGCAGCTTCTCGAGGTCGGTGCCGCAGACGCCGCAGGCGGCGAGGGAGACCACCACCTCGCCGGGCCCGGCCGTGGGGGCGGGGCGTTCCGTGAGGACGACCCGCCCGGGGCCGGCGAGGTGGCCGAACCTCATGCGCCCGTGCGCGCAGCGGAGATCGCGGCGTCGAGGATCTCGACCGCCTCGTCGATCTCCTCCCGCCGGACGATCAGCGGAGGGATGTACCGGATGGCGGAGCGCCCGCACCCGAGGAGGATGAGGCCGCGGCGGTACGCCTCCGTGAGGACCCGGTCGCGGAACTGGATGGCGGGCTCCTTCGTGCGGCGGTCCTTGACGAACTCGGTCGCGACCATGAGCCCGAGCCCCCGGACGTCGCCGATCTCGTCGTACCGCGCCTGGAGCTCGCGGAGCCGTTGCTTGAGGTACTCTCCCTGGGTCGTGGCGTTCTGCAGGAGGTTCTCCCGCTCGATGACCCCGATGGTCGCGAGCGAGGCCGCCGAGGCGACCAGGTTGCCCCCGAAGGTGTTCGAGTGGGCCCCGGTGCCCAGGTTCAGGTCCGCGCGGATCACGACCGCGCCCATGGGGAGTCCGCCGCCGACCGCCTTGGCGGTCGAGATGATGTCGGGCACCACTCCCGTGTGCTCGATGGCGAACCACTTCCCGGTGCGTCCCATCCCCGACTGGACTTCGTCGTCGATGAACAGGATGCCGTGCTCGTCCAGGGTCGACTTGATCACCTGGTGCCAGCCCTTGGGCGGGACGAAGTAGCCGCCCTCGCCCATGACGCCCTCGGCAAGGAACGCCGCGACATCGTCCGGTGGGATGGAGGTCTCGAAGTACAGTTCCTTGAGGATCTTCGCACAGTAGAGGTCGCAGCTCGGGTACTCCATCTTGTACGGGCAGCGGTAGCAGGTCGGAGCGGGGATGTGGTGCCCGCCGTTGACGAACGGCATGTACCGGGCGCGCTGGACCGGTTTCGACGTGGTCATCGACAACGACCCCATGGAACGTCCGTGGAAGGCCCCGAGGAGGCCGATGGTGATCGGTCGGCGCCGGTTCCACCGGGCGATCTTGAGCGCCGCCTCGGCGCTCTCGGTCCCGCTGTTGCTGAAGAAGACCTTCTTCGCGAACGTGCCGGGGGTGATCTGGGTGAGCTTCTCGGCGAGCTTCACCTGGAGGTCGTAGTAGAAGTCGGTCCCCGCGAAGTGCTGGAGGATACCGGCCTGGTCGCGGATCGCGCGGACGACGTCCGGGTGGCTGTGCCCGACGTTGAGCACGCTGATCCCGGAGGCGAAGTCGAGGAGACGGTTGCCGTCGACGTCCGTGACCCAGACGCCCTGGCCCGAGGCGGCGACGACCGGCTCAGATTTGGTGGTCGTCATGAGGAACTGCTGGTCGCGCGCGATGATCTTCTGGGCCTCCGGGCCCGGGATCGGCGTGCGGATCAGGACGCCCCGGTTGGGCTTGGGACCGGTCGACGGAGGCGCCGACGGGGCGTGCGAGGCCAGCGGTGTGTCGCTCATGGTCGTGCCCTCGAGAGCGCCAGCGGGGGCATTAGTACTTCGGGGCGACCCCCTCGTCCGGCCGCGTCATGTGGACCGCCTTGCTTTAAGGCAAACCGGTCGGCTCGGGCCCCGACGGATGGACGCGGCTACCGACCGGAAGCTCCCGCGGGAGGCGGACGAGCGCCTGCTCAGCGAGGTCGTCCCGGCCCGCGCGGTGCTGACGGAGCTCGCCCGGGGCTTCCTCCTCGTCCAGGAATCCAACCCCGACCGTGCCCGAGCGTTCGCGAAGACGTTCCTCCAGGAACGCGAAGGGGCCTCGACAGAGGTCCGGACCGAACCGGTGCGCAGGGTCACCCTCGCCCGTCTTGCCCTCGGCCGGACCCCTCACGGGGCGGTCGAACCGCCGACCACCCGCATGCCCCGCTGACGGGGAAGTTCAGATACGTCGAACCCGCCGGTATTCCGCGAAATCGCGGGCGAACGTGCGGCGAGTGAGGGAGATCCGTACCCCGGCGGGGTCGCCGAAGAACGACCCCGGGCAGACCAGGACGGAGGCGCGGAGGCACCGACGGGCCAGGGCATCTCCGTTCGGTACCCGGTCAAAATGGACCGGGGCCCGGAGAGCGCGGGCCGCGGGGATGGTCCGGGCCAGGACGGCGCGGTTCGCCTCGAATTGGCGGCGAACTTGCCGAACCAGCGGTGCACCCTCGCTCAGGATCCGAAGGGCCGAGGCGAGGGAGAACGGCGTGAGCTCGTCCGTGACCAGTCCCTGGAATCGGGCGAACGCGGGGACCTCCTCGGGAGGAGCGATCGCGAAGCCGACGCGGATGTCGTCCCCGGCGTAGAACTTCGTGAACGAGCCCGTCACCCAGACGCCGGGCCGACCGGCGACCGCGCGGGACGGGGCGTCCGAGAACTCCCGGAACGTCTCGTCGATCAGGACGGCCCGTGCGCCGTGGCTCCATTCCTCGAGCTCGGAGTCGGGCCAGAGGACCCCCTCGGGGTTCCTCGGGAGCGAGACGACCGCAAGCCCCGCCGGCTCCGGCGTTCGGCTCACCCGGAAGCCGGCCCACACCGCAACGTCGACGAGCGGGGGGTATTCGGGATACCGGACCCGAACCCGCGCAGAGGTCCCGCGGTTGGCCCGGGCCTGGTAGAGCGTGACCCACGCGTTCGCCTCGGTGGCGCCCGGGGTCAGGAAGACGCGTCGGGGATCGACCCGCAGCCGGCTCGCGAGCGCCTCCTCGAGGGCGCGGGCGGTGGCGCTTCGGATCTCCCGTGAGGTGGGGCGGGGGTGGCGGATCGAGCCCGCCATTCCGCTGCTGCCGAGGTTGTAACGACATTCTCGGTGGTCGTCGATCCAGTCGGCGAGGGGGAACCGCACGACCGGCCAATGGGGGTGAGATTAAGGGAGTAGCGGGGCGAGAGGTCGGCCGCGCGCGGGTGGAGGCGAACGCTCATAGGAGGCCCGGTCGAGATCGGGGCATGCCGCGCCGGGCGCCTCCCGCGCCGTCCGTCCGGGTCGGGCCGAACGGTCGGATCCTCGCGCTGTCGGTGGCCTGGTTCTCCGATGGCGCCGACCGTCGTCGGGAAGCCCGACGTACCGCCCGATGCGTGGAGTGTTCCGCGGCGTTGCCGAACCATCGCACGCCCTACTGCTCGCGCACGTGCCAGTGGAGGTTCCACGGACACTACTTCTGGGATTCGGCCCGGTCCTACGTGATGCTGCGGGACCGATACCGGTGCCAGATCTGTGGGGCCCGACGCCGGGCCCGGGAGCTCGACGTCGACCATATCGTGGAGATCGCCCGCGGGGGAGCCGCGCTCGAATACTCCAACCTTCAGACCGTCTGTCGACAGTGCCACCGGGCGAAGACCCGGGCGTTCATGGCCGGGGGCCACCGCCCGCCCTCGGGCGTGCCCCCCGGGCCCGACCCCCCGCCCACTTCCGACATCGCGGACCCGCTCTGACTCCCGTCGGGGCTCCCGGCCCCCAGGACCTCCGGGCGGCCCGGATGCCACAACCCAGATGTACCCGCAAGACTCGCCATCGCTGGGGGATCAACACGAGCGTCCGCGTCGTGATCGGAGCCCAGTTCGGGGACGAGGCCAAGGGAAAGATCTCCGACTTCCTCTCCGCCCAGGCCCGCTACGTGGTCCGCTCGGCGGGCGGCCCCAACACGGGACACACGATCCACATTCCCGAGGGGACGGTCGTCCTCCACCAACTCGCGTGCGGGGTCCTGCGCCACAACGTCATTGCCGTGAGCGGACCCGGGATGGTCATCCAACCCACGAAGCTCGAGGAGGAGATCCAGGACCTCGAACGCCGGGGATTGCTCCGGGGCGAGGTCGTCATCTCGGACCGGGCGCACGTCCTTCTGCCGATCCACGAGATCGAGGACGCCTGGCAGGACGACCTTCGTGCGTCGAAGAACCCCACCGCTCAGCTCGGCACGACGCGCCGCGGTATCGGACCGGCCTACGAGGACCGGTACGGTCGATGGGGCATCCGGATGGGCGACCTTTCCCGGCCGGCCGTGGTGCGGGAGCGGCTCGAACTGCTGTACGCGATCAAGGCCCACGTGCCGAACCTGCCTCCGATCGACCAACTGGCCTCCCAACTGGTCGAGACCGGCGCACGGCTGGCGCCCTACATCCGGGGGACCGAGACGATGTTGTGGGATGCGGTCGCCCGGGGCGACGCGATCCTGCTGGAAGGCGCCCAGAGCACGCTCCTCGACATCGACTTCGGAACGTATCCCTACGTCACCAGCTCCCACCCGACCAGCGCGGGAGCGATGGTCGGGAGCGGGATCCCTCCGACCGACCTCGATTCGGTGGTGGGGGTCGCGAAGGCCTACTGCACCCGGGTCGGAGCAGGCCCGTTCCCCACCGAGGACACCGGCGACCGTGGGGAGTTTCTCCGCCGAGTCGGCGGAGAACGGGGCGCGACGACGGGACGCGCGCGGCGGACCGGCTGGCTCGACCTGGTGCTGCTGCGCTATGCCGCGCGCCTCAACGGGTTCACCTCCCTCGCGATCAGCAAGGTGGACGTCCTTGGAGGCGAGGAAACGGTGCCCGTCGCGGTCGCCTATGTCCTTCCGGACGGGACGACGGTGCGCGACGGACTGCCCGTGGACGCCGGGGACCTGGCCAAGGTCCAGCCCGTCTACGAACAGCTCGAAGGGTGGCCGCCGTTCCACGAACGGCTGAAGGAGCGTCTGCGGCGGGAAGGCGCCTCCGCGCTCCCCGCGCCGGTCCGCCGATTCCTCGATTTCATCACGCGCGAAACGGGGGTCCCCGTGGAGTACGTGGGATTCGGCCCCGACCGAGACGAGACGCTGTGGCTCGGCCCCCCGACGCCGCCGGGGCGCCCCCGGTCCCTGACCGCGTGGTCGGGGTAGCCGGTCCGTGGAGATCAACCCCTTCCTGTACGTCGCGTTCCTCCTGGGGTTCCTCGCGGGCCGGATCGTGCGCCCGCACACGCCGTGGGTCGGTCGGATCACGCTCGTCAACGTCGGTCTCCTCGTCGGACTCCTCGGCGCGAGCCTGGACCTCGTTCCGCCCGCGCAGCTCCTCGCGACCATCCCCCTCTCGCTGGGGTTCGTGGCGATCATCCTCGGGTGCACGGTCGGCATCTACTTCCTCGTGGTCCGAGCGCGCCCCCCGCCGTCGTCGTCAACCCCCCCAACGGACCACCCCGAGGAACGCCGCGTCCCGGTCAGCCTCCTCCTGCTCGCGGCCCTGCTCGGTGGGTATGCTATCGGACATTTCGTCGTGCTCCCCACCTCGACCGGCCTCACCTGGGCGCTGTACGCACTCCTGGCGCTGGTCGCGTTCGACCTCAAGCTCAGCACCGCCGGGCTGCGCCGGCTGTGGGTTCCTCTCACGGCGGCCGTCGGCGGCTCCCTCCTCGGCGCGGCCCTGTTCGTCGCCCTGACCGGCGTTTCGGTGCCGGCCGCCTTCGCAACCTCGCTCGCCTTCGGATGGTACACCCTCGCCGGTCCCCTGGTCGGGGCCCGACTCGGAGCCGTGCTCGGGCTCCTCGCGTTCACGACCAATTTCCTTCGGGAGGACCTGACGATGTTGTTCTCCCCGCTCGTCGGCCGGCGCCTCCGCGGGGAAGGGTTGGTCGCAATCGGGGGCGCGACGTCGATGGACACGACCCTCTACTTCGTCACCCGGTACGGGGAGCGCGAGGCGGCCAGCCTCTCGCTCGCGAGCGGATTGGTCCTCACGATCGCCGCCAGTCTCTTGCTTCCGGCCGTGCTGGCATTCGCCTAACGACGGGGTTAAGGCGTACGGGCGTTCGCTCCCGAACTGCGGGCTCGTGGTCCAGTGGTTACGACGTCGCTCTCACACAGCGAAGACCGCCGGTTCGAATCCGGCCGAGCCCATGCCCCCCAATCCTTCTCGCGCACTTCGGCCTTCTGTCGGGGATCGTAGCGCCGGGTCTTCTCGTCCTTCGGGGCAGCTCCACCTGCCGTGGGTGAAACGGGGCGGGGAGACTAGGCTCCTCGAACTGGTGCTCAGTGCCCGACCTCCGGGAGAGGGGTTAAAGGACGGGTCCCGGTCGAGTTCTGAAGGGAGCGCCTCGGAACGGCAGGAAAGAATGTCGAAGGCGCCGGTACGGGTGGACGGGAGCGGGCCGCTGGCCTTCACGCACGTCACCGTCATCGACTGCACCGGTGCGGCCGCCCGGCCCAACTCGACCGTCCTCATCACCGGCGGCCAGATCTCGGCCGTAGGGCCGAGCGATACCATCGAGATCCCTGAGGACGTCCGCGAGGTGGACTGCAGCGGAAAATTCCTGATCCCCGGCCTCTGGGACATGCACGGTCATTTGACGGACGCGACGGAAGATGCGTTTCCGCTGCTGATCATGAACGGCGTCACCGGCGTGCGCGACATGGGCGGGGATCTCGCCCAGATCGATCGTTGGCGGTCGCAGATCCGTGACGGTACCCTCGTCGGGCCGCACATCCTCCGCGCCGGCCCGTTCGTGGACGGCCCCAAGGACGGCGTGACCAACCGACTGACCGTGCGCACGCCCGAGGAGGCGCGGCAAGCCGTTCGCAAGCTCCGGAACGAGGGCGTCGATTTCATCAAGGTGCACAATGCGCTGCCGCCCGAGGCGTTCTTCGCGCTGATGGAGGAGGCTCGAACGGAGCGACTTCCGGTGGGGGTTCATTTGCCGATGGGCGTGAGTTCCGCGGAGGCCTCCGATGCCGGGGTGGCCAGCCTGGAGCACATCGAAACCATCAACGAGAGCGCCCTCTGGCAACGGGGAGCCACGGCCAAGACGGTGGAAGAGGCGGTGGCCGCGAATCTCGGTTCGCTCGGACAGCAGCTGTTTCAGCGACTCGCCCAGAACGGAACCTGGTACGTCCCGACGCTCGTCGCCTACGAGCGCGGGTTCGTGCTGTGGAGCAATGATCCGGAGGCGCTGGTACCGCGGTTGGACATTCACCAAAAACACCTCGAGCTCGTCCGGAGGATGCACCGCGCCGGGGTTCCGATCATGGCAGGTTCCGACTTCTCCAATTGGGGGATGGTGCCCGGCGTGGATCTGCACAACGAGCTGGCGCTGCTGGTGGAGGCGGGCCTTACCCCCTTGGAGGCCCTGCAAGCCGCGACGCTGAACCCGGCGAAGTTCATGGGAAAGACCGAGACGTGGGGGACGGTCGAAGTGGGCCGCACCGCCGACCTCGTGCTGCTCGACGCGAACCCCCTGGACGACATCAGCCACACCCGGAAGATCCATGCGGTCGTGTTCGGAGGCCGGTTCTACCCCCTGGCATCCATCCGATCCCGGGCCCTGCACGAGGCCGCTCGGCGGAGCTGAAGCGGCGACTCCTGTCCCGGGTCGCTCCGATCGGGGCCGAGGACGCGGAGCCTGCCTTCGCCGCAGTGGCGGCTTCCCATCGTTCTCTGGTGAGGTCCGCGAAGGGAACGGAGAGACGGCCGAACGGCTGGCCGTTGGCCGGGGGAACAGGGGGTGTTCCCCACGGTGGCAGGACGTCCGGTCGGGCACGACTCCTTGGGATGCCCGGTAGGGGCGAGCTAGCCACCGCCGGTGCGGGCTCCCTCAATCGGAATCAAGGTCCCGTCGATATACTCCCCCGAACCTGAACCGCTCGACCCCTCAAGGGTCGAAAAGGAGAACCGAAGAACATGCCGACGCTGTTTGTCAAGTGCCGATCCTGCAGCCGAGAAATCCCCAGCCCGATCGCCGAGTCGAAGACCGGCGATAGCGGGGTCATGATCAGCAGCCTCCGAATCCGGTGCACCGGTTGCGGGCACGAGGATGAGTACTCCACCGCCGATTTCCACCTGCCCCAGGTCGTGGACGGTCCCCTCTCCGGCGGCCGGGTCACGGCGCAGGAGGACCTGGGCGCTGTGCATGAGGCCCAACTGCAGGGGGCCCAGGAGAAGCTCGCCGGTTACGGGGTCGTGCCGGCCGAGGGGCGATCGACCCACGAAGGATGAATCCGCAAATCCAGGTCCGCATCGTCGGCCGCGGACGGGGCGGAAGAGCTCCGACGGACTCTCTCTGTCTGGAACCCACGAGGATCCGGGACGATGGCCGCAGATGGCCTCGCAGAAAAGCAGCCCCGGCTCGGAGGCTACTTCGGCGGGGTTGCCCCTCGGGTCTACGCGGTCCGGAACGTCATCTGGGCGAGCGCGGCGTAGGCGTCTCGGCGCGCCACGGCTTCCGGAGGGTTGGCGAGGTACGCCGGGTCCTTCATCGCGATCTGGCGCATCGCATTGAGCGCGGCCTGCTGGGACCAGTCCCGCAGGTGCTCCATCGTGTCGAACACGAGGCTCCGCAAGGTCTCGGGAAGCGCCGGCGGATAATCGACGACCCGGACCGTCCGGTCGCCCTTTGGGATCGGGTGGTGGCACCACGCGCACGTGACGGTCCCGTCCGAGGCGGTGGTGGTTTCCAGTTTGAAGGCGAGAGCCATCGACAGTTCTAGGGGCCGGGGGACCTTCAAGGTTACCCCGCACCGCACATCGGGGGGTACGGTGGGACCCGTTCGACCCCGCCTCCTCCCCAGCCCCGAGGGAGGCGGCTTCCCGTGGGGGCCTGTCGCGGACCGAACCTCGGTGAACTTCGGTTGACGAGCCGTCTATAATCTCTTCCACGCCCCGGTGCGGTGAGTGCCATGAACTCCGCCACCGAACCCACCGAGGGGAGCCCGCGAAAACCGCAGTCCATCTGGGACTCGCCGCACGCGATGGAGTACCTCCGGATCGGGCTCGGTGTGGTATGGATCGTGAACCTGGTCTTCATCCTGGATCCGGCCAACCAGTACTGGTCCACCTTCCCCTCGGTCGCCCGCTCCTTCGCCCCGACGACGATCGGGGGCCCGGGGTTTGCCGACTACGTGGCGTCCCACCCGCTGTTCTTCGAGTGGGCGATCGCGATCGTCACCGCCTACCTCGGGGTCGCCCTCCTCCTCGGTCTCGGGACCCGGATCGCGTGCTTCGTCGGGAGCTTCTTCTCGGCGGTTCTCCTCGCGACCCAGTTCGGCTCGACGTTCTTCTTCCCGGGCGGCACGGATGTGGGGGAACACCCGCTCTACATCCTCGCCTACGCCGTCATGATCGTCGGCGGAGCGGGTACCTCGCTCTCCCTGGACGTATGGCTCCGTGACACGCTGGCGGCGCGCCGCCGAGCCCAACCCACCGTGGTCCGCCGCCCCGCGCCCCGGCCGACGTGGTCCGCGGCGCTGCCGGTCCGCACCGTGTTCATCTACTTCACCGCGGGCACCCTGATCTCGCTCGCCGTCGGCTTCGGCCTCGTCATCGCCATTCCCGCCCCCGCGGCCACCAACGGATCGACCCCCACCGGCCCCGTCAGCTACGTCAACTTGAGCATCAACATCGACCCTCAGAACGGCTGGCCGCAGTACTCCCCGGCGAACTTCTCCGCTCCGGCGGGGCTCGTGGAATTTACGATCGTGGACAACGACTCCCCCACCAATTGGAGCGAATGTCCGTGTCCCGTGGGCGGTACGGTCGGCGGGGTGGAGTACATCAACGGCACCCCGGTGGGACGCGTCTCGTCGGACAACGTGGCCCACACGTTCAACATTCCCGTGCTCGGCCTCCAGATCCTGAGCCCCGGGCAGAGCACGGTCCGGTTCATGGTCGATGTGATCAACCCCGGCGAGTACACCTGGTACTGCTTCGCCCCGTGCGGGACCGGCGTCGACCCGTACACCACCCCGCCGATGGGCGTGGCCGGGTTCATGACCGGTACGATGACCGTCACCTGACGCGCGGCGGAGGCTTCCCGGAGACCACGCCCGGCTCCGAACGGGGCGATGGGCCCGATCGCACCGGGCGCACCGGGCGCGCCGAGCGATGCCGAGCTGGGACGGTCGCGAGGGCGTGCCCGTCCTTACGCGGGAACGGCCGGAGGCCTCACGCGGACCGCGGGGGCGGTGGGTGCGACCGGGACGGTCGACTCCCGTTCGAACGCCAGCAGGCGCTCCCAGCCGAGCCTCACCTGCACTTCCACGGCCGCGATGTCCGCGGCGGTGAGGTGGGCGAACCGGCCCTGGGTCTTCAGGTACTCCCCGACCGGCTTCAGCTGGTTCGTCGGCCGCGTGATCCGGCACTTGCCGTCCACGACCTCATACAGCGGGAACACGCCCGTGTCCGTGGCGAGGCGCCCGATGGCGATCGTCTGCTCCGAGGAGTACTTCCAGCCGGGCGGGCACGGGGCGAAGACGTGGAGGAACCGGGGCCCCTTCATGTCCCGCGCCTTCTCGACCTTCCGGACGAAGTCCTCGGGGAAGCTCGGGTTCACGGTGGCGGCGTAGGCGGGACGGTGGGCCAACACGATGCCCATGACGTCCTTCTTCGCCTCGGCCTTCCCGTGGCTCTCGCCGGAGACGGGCGTGGTGGTCGTCCAGGCGCCGAGCGGGCTCGACCCGCTGCGCTGGACGCCGGTGTTCATGTACGCCTCGTTGTCGTACATCACGTAGATCGCGTTGGTCCGGCGCTCGAGCATCCCGCTCAGCGCCTGGAGCCCGATGTCGGCCGTCCCTCCGTCGCCCGCGAACCCGACGATGTTGAGGTCGTGGTAGCCGAGGGCGTCGGCGGCCGCGCGCAGGCCCGAGATCGATGCGCCCGTGGCCTCGATGGGGTTGTCGAGCGTCGGGACGCCCAGCGCGGTGGTCGGGTACGGGGTCGCGATGACGGTCCAGCAGCAGGCGGGGATCGAGACGATCGTCTTCGGCCCCAGCCCCTTCAGCAGGAGGCGCATCGCGAGCGCGGGCGCGCATCCGGGGCACGCCGCGTGGCCGGAGTGCATCAGTTCTTCGCGGGGGATGGTGAGTTTAGCCATGGACGGGCACCCCCAGTTGGGCGTCCAGGTCGACCCAGCTGACCTCGGCCGGCTCGCCGTCGAGGAGGACATCGTACATCCGACGCACCATGCTCGGCGTCACGTCCCGGCCCCCGACCCCCGCCAGGAAGGAGGTGATCTGGGGGACGTTCGCTGCCCCGTAGAGGGCGGATCGGACCTCGGTCGCCGTGGCGCCGAGCCCGCCGAAGGTGTAGGAGCGGTCCACGACCCCGATGCGGCCGACCGTCCGCCCGAGGGCGCGGAGCTCGTCCACCGGGAACGGCCGGAACAGCCGGAGCTTGGCCAGCCCCACCTTCCGTCCCGCCGCCCGCAGCTCGTCCACGACCTTGCGCGCCGTCGTCGACATCGTGCCCATCGTCAGCAGCACCACGTCCGCCCCCTCGGTCCGGTAGGTCGCGACAGGGCCCCCGTGGTAGCGCCCAAAGCGGCGGAAGAAGTCCTGCTCGACCACCTCGAGGGCCGGTAGGACCGCCTCCATCCCGTGGGCGACCTGACGGCGGAACTCGACGTAGTGGTCCGGCCCCGTGAACGACCCCACGCGGGTGCCGACCCCGGGTTGGAGCACATCGCGCGGGACCCGGGCCGGAAGGAATCCGTCGACCGTAGCCTGGTCCGGTACGTCGACCGGCTCGACCGTGTGGGAGAGGTAGAACGCATCCTCCATGACCATCACCGGGAGACGCACCGCCAGGTCCTCCCCCAACCGGTACGCCATCAGGACGGTGTCGAGGACCTCCTGGTTGCTTTCGCAGTAGAACTGGACCCAACCGGTGTCGCGCTGGGCGATCGTGTCGGTGTGGTCGGCGCCGATGTTCCACGGCACCGCGACCGCGCGGTTGACGACCCCCATCACGATGGGAGCGCGCAGGCCGGACGCCCAGTGGAGCAGTTCGTGCATCAGGAGGAGCCCTTGGCTCGAGGTGGCCGTGTAGGTCCGCGCACCGAGGGCCGCGGCGCTCACGCAGACCTGGAGCGCGCTGTGTTCGGATTCGACCTTCACGAACTGGGCCGGCAGGTCCCCGTTGGCGACGAAGTCGGCGAGCTTTTCGACGATGCTCGTCTGGGGCGTGATCGGGTAGGCCGAGATGACCTGCACCCGCGCGAGGCGCGCCGCGTACGACTGGGCGTAGTTCCCCGAGATCACCAACCGCGTCATCGTCCGACCTCCTAAGCCTCCGCCCGCATCTCGATCGCCCGGGGGGGGCACTCGGCGGCGCAGATCCCGCACCCCTTGCAGTAGTCGGTCCGGATCACCGGGAATCCCGCGGCGTCGAACTCGATCGCGTCGTCCGGGCAGAATTTCCAGCAGAAGTTGCAGCGCGTGCACTTGGCGAGCGTGATCCTCGGGGTCAGCGTCCGCCAGTCGGCCGTGTGGATGACGTCGCTCGAGATCGTCGCGACCGGACCGTCGACCCGGGGGAAGGTGCTCGGGTGGGGAGGCGCCGAACCCGCCGGCGGCGTCGGACCCATCGGTGCCGTACGGACCGCATCGAACCCGTCGGAGGCGGCCGCGCAGTTGTCGGCCCGCCGGGCGGGCGAGAACGAGTCGATCGCCTCGCGTACCGCGTCCAGCGAGACCACGCCCGAGGCCCTCGCGAACGCCCCGAGGACGGCGGTGTTGACGATCGGAAGGGTCGAGGACCCGAGCCCGTGCTCGAGGGCGATGCGGGTGGCGTCCACGGTGGAGACGAGGAACGGACCGGCCTCGAGGAGGCCTTCGGGGGGCTTGGGCGTATTCACGAGCAGGATCCCGCCCGCGCGGAGCCCGTTCGTCACCGGGATCCGCTGAAGGAGGCCCGCGTCGAGGACGACCACGATGTCGGGCGTTGTCACGGAAGTCCGCACGTCGATCGGGCGGTCGTCGATGCGGGTGAACGCGGTGACCGGAGCACCCCGGCGCTCCACACCGAAGAAGGGGAAGCTCTGCGGAAACTTGCCGTCCACGAAGACAGCCTGTGCGAGCAGCTCGGAGGCCACGACGGCTCCCTGCCCTCCGCGACCGTGGAATCGCACCTCGATCATCTACACACCGATGGTCCCACCGTGAGGCGAGTTCAAGTAAGGCCCGTCAGGCCGATTTGACCCGCACCGGACGACGGTCCTGCGATCCCCGTTCACGGGGTCCGGGTCATCGCGGGCAAGCCCCACCCGCCCATGACCTAAGCGGCCCGGCCCTCGGCGCTTCGGGCGAGGCTCGCTCGGAGCTCGTCGAGGGAGAAGGAGAGTCCGGATCCCGTGTTGTAGAGGAGGACCGTCTCGCCGGGACGGATCCGCCCGTCCCCCGCGAGAGCACCGAGCGCGGCGTACGGTGCGGCGCCCTCGGGGGAGGCGGAGACCCCGTGCACCGCGGCCAGTTCGGCCATCGCCTCCACCATCTGCCGGTCGGTGACTTCGACACCACCGCCGTGGGTCTCGCGTACTGCCTCCAGGATCCGCTCTGAGGCGAACGGGGCGGGAACGAGCAGGCCGGGTGCGAGCGTGGTCGGGTGCTCCCAGGGGGTGACACGGGGCTCGCCGTCCCGGAGGGCGCGCACGACCGGAGCGCAACCTTCCGGTTGGACGGCGTAGAGCCGGGGAAACCGTTCGAGGAGTCCGACCGAGCGCAACTCGCCGAACGCCTTGTACATCCCGACGAGCCCAGTCCCCCCGCCGGTGGGATAGAGAATGGCGTCGGGCATGCCGCCTTCCGGCGACTGTTCGTAGATCTCGAGCCCCATCGTCTTCTTTCCCTCGACCCGGTACGGTTCGCGGAGCGTGGACATGTCGAAGGAGCCACGTCCCTTCTCCGACTCGCGGGCGACCACTCCGGCTTCACGGATCGTCCCCGGTACGGCCCGCACCCCGGCCCCGTAGCGGCGGCACATCTCCTGCACGGACGCGGCCGTCTGCTCGGGCAGGTAGATCCGGACCCGAATCCCCGCCCGCGCGCCGTAGGCGGACAGTGCGACCCCGGCGTTACCGGCGCTCGGGACGAACAGCTCACGGAGGCCCAGTTCGTGGGCCCGGCTCACCGCGACCGCCATCCCCCGGGCTTTGAACGACCCCGTCGGGGCGACCCCATCGTCCTTCAGGAGCAGTCGGACACCGGGGGCCGCTGGGGCCTCTGCAAGAGGCAGGATCGGGGAGAATCCCTCGCCCAAGGTCACGATCGATTCCGTCCGCATCACCGGCAGGAGTTCCCGATACCGCCAGAGCGTGGCCGGTCGTTCGATGACGCGGGCTCGCCAGGTCCGAGGGTCCAGGCGAGCGAGGTCGTACGTCGCGAACAGCGTGTGCCCGCAGGTGGGGCAGACTCCCGTGGGTCGAGTAGGGTCGAACTGGCCGCAACACGCGCGGCAGTCCAGCGAGGTCAACAGCGATCCGCTCTCCCCCATCCTCGCCCTCCACTCTGGCTGGTAGGATCCGGAATCTCTCGCACGACGTAACCTCTTCGCACGGAACGATGGGCGGGTCGTTCCGATCGCCCCGTGACCTGGTCCGTGGACTCGCCCGCCCCGGGACGCAACCCTCATCCCCCCGAACGGTTGGAAGCCACCGTGTCTGCTCCGAAGCCACCGGCGTTGTCGGCACCTGGGCTCATCGGACCAACTTCGATCCTCAATCAACCCACGAGCGGACCCCGCTCGGCCCGGCGAAAGAAGAACCGACCCTACAGCCACGTCCACCTGGAAGTCGACCTCGAGCGACCGGCGGCGCCCGACACGCCGGCGCTCCGGCGGCTCGAAGAGCTCCTGGGCCTCCGACGGATCGAGGAATCGGCCGACCTGATCCGGCTCACGGGGGCCACACTGCACGCGCTATCGGCCCTGGGGTTCCGCCGGGTCGACCACTGGGAGGTTGCACCGGGCGGCTGGCTTCCGCTCCCCGACCGATCGGGGCGTCCCAAGAGCGACGAGCCGGTAGGGCATCTGTTGGACGCCCTCGCCAGCGATGACTGGGGCCCGATCGCGCAGGCCCGTTCGTTCAGTCTTCGCCTATCCGGGATCGGCGGGAAGCACGCGGACATCGTCATCCGCCGCGCGCATCGCAGGTCTCGGCACTCCGTCTCGCTGGACCTCCACGGGACGTGGACCCACGACGAGGTGGAACGGCTGAAGGGAGCGTTGGCGGAGCGACTCCCGGTCCAGCGTTCCGAGATGACAAAGTTCCAGTTCCAGGTATAGGGGCCCCCGACCGGGCTCCGGGACGTGCTCGGGGCCGGTGGAGCATTCCGTGCCGGGAGCCGGGACTGGCGCGCCTCCTAGAAGCCTCCATAAGGCCCGCGCGCCATCGGGCGATGGGCGATAGAACTGGCGTCCAAGGGTCCGTCAAATCCGACGACCGCCGCTCCCTGGACCACGAGTACTGCGACCCCTTCCGCCACTCCCACCGCGCTCCCGAGCATCCCGATCGTGCGGGAGTCGGAACAGCGCCTGGCCCGCGGAGAGTATGGCCTGGCGGTCAGTGAGGCGTACCACCGGGTCGTGTTGGACCTCCAGAAGGCGTACGGACTGAGCCTCCCTGCCCAGTGGACCCATCGGGAATTCCTGGCGCAATACCTGCGCGACGATATGGGGATCCTGAACTCCGAGGTGGCGAGACTCTACCGATTGTACGAACCGGTCCGGTACGGCAGCGAATCGGACTGGACTCGGGGGGATCTCCTGGACGTGCTTCGAAAGATCTACTCGGAACCGCCGATGCGGGACCTGTATCCTTCGGCCCGCCCGACCCCCTCCGTCGTATGGAATCCGGCGGACCGCTCCCGGGCGGTGCGGCCCGACGTCGAGGGGCTCCCCCCGCCGGGGGGTTGACGGAGAGCTCTTGGGAGGGTCTGTGGCGTACATTCCCGTCTTCTCCAACGTTTCGTACGCCCTCCCACTGTTCATCCTGGCCGCGGCGAGCCTTCTCTGGTGGTGGAGGTCACGACCGCAGTCGCCGCCTTACCTGACGGCCTCGCCTCCCTATCATTCCTGGAGGATCAACCCGGTCGCGGCCGCCCACGCGGCGCTGCGCGAGGACCGATACCTTCTGGCGGCCTTCCTGCTTCGGGAACGGCTCGCCTCCGTCGCCCAGGAACTCTACGGAGTGTCTCCCGAGGAGCTCCGTACGTGGGCGGCGAGCGGGGCGGCCCCTAAGCTGCCGTCTTCGGTGAGCCTTCGGCGGGTGCTGCGGGACCTCGCCGCGGCGTACCGGTCGGCGTACCTGGCCGACGGCGCGCGCTCCTGGGAAGCATTCTCGAGCGTGACTGTTCCGATGCGACGACGCCGGGCCGCCCGGGACTTCGACCGGGCCGTCGTAGAGGTAGAACAGGTCCTCGCGGCCTGGGGGGCGGCGGCGTGACCTCACCGGCGGTTCGACCCTCCGACCCACCGCCCGCCCCGGCCTCCGTCGCCTCGGGATCGGTCGGGGCCGGCGCCGCCGAGATCCTCGAACGATTGCAAGGGGCGATCGGGCGCGAGGTGATCGGCTACGCCGCGGTCGTACGGGCCCTGACCGACGCGCTCCTCGCGGACGGGCACGTGCTCCTCGAGGGGGTCCCCGGACTGGCCAAGACCTACCTCGTCCGCTCCTTCGCCCGCTCGCTCGACCTCTCCTTCCGCCGCATCCAGTTCACTCCCGACATGCTGCCGGCGGACATCCTCGGGGCGACGGTGATCAACCCGAAGGACCACTCCTTCGAGTTCCGGCCCGGGCCGATCTTCGCCCACGTCATCCTGGCCGACGAGATCAACCGCGCCCCCCCGAAGGTCCAGTCCGCCCTGCTGGAAGCGATGCAGGAGGGCCAGGTCACCATCGAGGGGGAGAGCCATCCGCTGCCCCGGCCGTTCATGGTCATCGCGACCCAGAACCCGATCGAGCAGGAGGGGACCTACCCGCTCCCCGAAGCGGAGCTCGACCGCTTCCTCTTCCGATGGATCCTGGATTACCCCTCCGCGGACGACGAGGTGACCATCCTCCGGACGCGCGATGACGTCCCCGAGGACGCGGCCCGCACGCCGGTCGTGACGGTCGACGAGCTCGACCGCCTCCGGGCCCTGCCGAGCCAGGTCCGGGTGACGGACGACCTCTACCAGTACATCACACAGGTCGTGCGCGAGACGCGGCAGGATCCCCGGATCCTGGTCGGTGCCTCTCCGCGGGCGAGCGTCCACCTCCTCAATGCGGCCCGCGCCGCGGCGGTGCTGGACGGGCGCCGGTACCTGATCCCGGACGATGTGCGGGACTTCGCCCTCGCCGTGCTCAGCCACCGGATCATCGCAAAGCCGGAGGCCCTCACGCTCTCTGCCCAGCAGAGCGGGGTCGGGCGCGTGGCCGATGCGGTGCGCGCCATCCTCGCCGAGGACTTGGGCCGCATCGACATTCCGCGTTGAACCGTTGCGGAGACGGAGGCGGCCCTGACGCAGGTCGTGCTCACCCCCCGCGGAGGGGCGTTGCTCGCGGCGGGGCTCGTCGTCCTCGGGCTGGCGTTCTACACTCTCAGCCTCGTGCTCTTCGTCCTGGCGACGTTCGTCCTCGCGTTCGTCGCGGCGGAGGTCTTCCAGTTCGCGTACGCGACGCGGGGGTTCGGACCGCGGGCCTTCACCGCGCGTCGGCTTGAGTGCAGTTCGTTCGTCCCCGTGAACGGCACCGCGCTGCTGGCGGTGCGGCTCGAGCCCCACCTCCGCTCGGGAGTGTATGCCGAGGTGTTCGATGCGCACCCGGACCGGCTCGCGATCGTCGACGGCTCGCCCCGGCTGCTGACGTGGTGGGCCCCCGGGGCCGAAAAGACGATCTCCTACCTGGTCCGACCCTCCGTCCGAGGACGGTTCGAGATCGGCCCGACCGTCGTCGTCGCCCACGACACCTTCGGCTTCGCGTTCCAGGAAACGGCGCTCTCCACGCCCTGGACGCTCGAAGCGATCCCGCAGTACCCGTCGGTCCGCCTGCGCCGACCGGAGCGATTCCCCACGCCGACGTTCGGCCAGTCGCCGCACCCGGCGCGCGGGGCCGGCATGGACTTCCACTCGCTCCGCGAGTACGTCAGCACCGACGACCCACGGCGCATCGCGTGGACCCGCTCGGGGAAGGGCACGATGTTTGTCCGAGAATTCCAGCGCGAGAACCAGGAGGAGGTGGTCCTCCTCCTCGACATCGGTCGGACGATGGCGGCGGGGGCCGGCACGGCCGACACGCTCGACCAGGCCGTCACGGCGGCGGGGTTCGCCGCCCGGTACGCGGCGGATGAGGACATCCGGTTCGGTCTGCTGCTCTTCTCCGACCGGATCGTCCGGCACCTCGTGCCGGGCCGAGGGCCGGAGAACGAGTTCGAGGTCGCGCGCGCGCTCGCGGGTGCGGAGGTCGAGCCGCGGGAGTCCTCCCTCGCCTCCGTCCTCGAATACCTCGGCCCCCGCCTCGCGTTCCCGGCCCACCTCGTCGCGTTCACCGCCCTCGAAGGGGACCCCGAGGCGCTCGCCCGCGCGTGGGGGCCGCTCCTTCGGGCGGGCCACCACCTGAACGTCTTCGCCCCGGACCTGAGGGCGATGTATCCGCCGCTGTCGACGAGCTCGGCCCAGCGCGCCCTCGACCTGCTCCTCCGTCCGGAGGTCGAACGCCTCGACCGCCAGTCCGACCGCCTCCGCGCGCTCGGGGTTCCGGTCACGCGCTACGGCCCGAGCGGAGCGACGGAGGGGCTGAACCTCGTCTTCGCGCAGGTACGGGGCCGGAGGGTCGCCGGATGAACGAGCGGACGGTCGCGACCGGGCTGTTCCTTCTCCCCTTCTTCTACGTCGCGGCGCGGGTGCTCTCCCTCTTCCCGGTCGGCGACCTCGGGGTCTTCTTCGCCTTCGGCACCTGCGTCGCGATCGCGCTCATCCTCGGACTCGGGGGCTCCACGGGCCAGCTCGTCGCCGTCGCGCTGGACATCCTTCTGGTCGTGCTCGTCGTCGCCGCGCTCGTCGCCGCGACGACGTTCGCCGGCCTCGCGAGCCAGCTCACCGCGGGGGTCCTGGTCGGGCTCCCCTTCCTGGTCGCCGCCCTCTCCTGGCGCGAACGGTCCGGGCTCGCGCACCGGACGGTGGCGCTCGGCGTGGCGATCACCGCTGCGACCGCGCTGCTGGCCGCCCGGGCCTCCGTGCTCGGAAGCTCGCTCCCGGCGTCCCCGACCGATTTCGTCCAGGCGTTCTTCACGACCAACCTGACGCAGCTGCAGGGGCTGGGCACGATCGCGAACGGGCTGGCCGAACCCAACCTCCCGCTCCGGGCGGTCTTCGACCCGACGTTCGCCGCACTGTGCGCCCTGGCGGCGGGAGGGGTGCTCCTCCTGGTGCTGCGGCCCCGCTCCGGTACGGAGGAGAAGCTCCCGACGGCCACGACCCTCGGGCGGAGCACCCCGGCTCCGAGATCCGAGGAGCTCGTGCCGTTCTCCGAGGCGCAGCGCCGGGCCTTCGAGAGCCGCTCTCCCGACGAGCCTCCCACGGGTTCCTGGCCCCCGGGGCTGGGCTCAGTGGTCCTCGCGGCGCTCGCGAGCGCCGGGTTCATCGCGGTCGCCTTCGAGAGCCCGTTCTACGCGCCGATGGTCGTCGCGGTCGGTGTCGCCGCCGTGCTGCTCGGGATCGGGCTCCTGACCTATCGGGGCTCCACCGGGCGCCGTCTCCGCAGCTAGCGGCGCACGCTGGCCCGAGGACTTGGTCTCGCCCTTGGGGGGACGCTCCGGTCGGAGGCGACCCCAGAACCCTGCCCGGCGGGAACGGCCCGCCGGCGGCGCCGCCGGTACGGGCACCTCCGGCACCGGCGCGGCCGGTGCCCGGAGGATCGTGAGATAGACCGCCGCAAGGACCAGCGCGACCCCCGGAAGGAGGAGGAGCGGCCATACGGACGTGGCGTCGGGCGGCAGCAGGGCGAGGTTGTTCTGTCCTCCCGGGGATGGGCCGGAGTGGGCCCGGGTGAGGTTGATCGCGTACCTCGGGAGCACCTCTCCAGCCGAGAGCGCGAGGGTCGACTGGTTCGTGTCGTACCCGGTCGCCGACGCGATGATCTCGTAGGTTCCTGCCGAGAGCGACGAGAAGTTCGCCCACCCCTGCGTGTCGGAGAGCAGGGTCCCGATGCTTACGAGCACGACGCTCGCGCTCCCGATCGGCTGGTGGCTGGCGTTGTCGAGAATGAGGGAGTGGATCGCGCCCTCGGGCACGGGGGTCAGCGCCACGGTGAGCGAGTCGAGGATCCCGGGTTGCAGCCACTGCGGCGGAACGGTCCGATTCTCTTGGAACCCCGGAGCCCATGCGGTGAGGGTGTAGTTCCCGGCCAGGAACGGGGTGAGCAGGACCCCCCTCGCGGCGGACTCCGAGAACTTCGCCGGCGAATCGACCACGGGCGGGGTCACGGTGAAGTTCAGTTGGGCCGAGGAGACCTGCTGCAGCGTCTGCGCGCTCACGACCGTGAGGTCGAGGTCCCCGGGAGGGGCCGACCGGAGCTCGATCGTCGCGGGGGCCACCCCCGTCGGCGGGACGAGCACGTCGGTCGTGTTCGGACCGAAGTAGGGCGCCGTCGCGGTCAGGAGCTCGCTGCCCAGGTCGGTCGTCGAGACGTTCAGCTCTCCGGTCGGCCCGCTCAATCCGAGGAGGTCGCTGTTGAGCAGCACGGAGGCGTTCTGCAGGCGGACCACGGTCCCGTTCGGTAGCTCGCCGAGCACTCGGATCTCGAGGAGGGTCAGCGGGGTCAGCACCAGGCGCTCCACGACCGTCTGGCCCGGGCCGAAATTGCCCGCGACGGAGGCGGTGTGGAACCCCGGGGCCCAGGCCGTGGCCGTGCCCTCGAACGCGGGTACGCTCGAGTAGTTGGCCCAGCCGTACTGGTCCGTCATGAGTCCGGGGGTCACGGGGCGATCCCCTACCGTGACGTTCACGAGGGCCCCGACGAACGGGACCCCGCTCGAGAGGGCCACGTGGACTTCGACCGCGGCCGGGGCTACCCCCGACAAGAGCACCGAGAACACGGTCGACTGGCCCGGCGGCAGCCAGAGCGATTCGATGAACGTTTGGAACCCCGCCGCCGAGACGTTGAGTGTGATCTCCTCTGAGGGGAGCCCGGTGGTGTTCGAGTATCCTTGCGCATTGGTGATCCCGCTCGATACCACTCCCGTCCGGACGACCGCGTACTCGATCGGGACGGCACCGGAGGCGGCTTCGACCCGAACGGAGAGCGAGGCGGGCGATGCGAGGCGCCACGTACCGTTGAACAGGTTCCCCGCGGCACTCCCGCCGCTCATGAGCAGCGTCTCGTTGCCGTAGACGTCGAACCAGGCGGCCGAGGCGCCGTACCGCGCGTCGGGAGCCCCAGCGGCCTGCTGGGTCGACCAGGAATTCGAGAGCGGTAGGAAGATCGTCGTGTCCCCATAGACCGTCGACCCGTCGGTCCCGCCGAACAGCACATCGCCCTGGAGGAACGGGTCGTACACCCAGACCGACTCCATCCGCGGGGCCGGGACGGTCCCGCCGCCGGGTTGCAGCACGGCCCAGTCCGCGGTGAGCGGGCTGAACTGCCAGACGCGGTCGGAGCACGGGTAGCAACCACCGAACAGTTCGAACGTCTGCGTCGAAGGGTCCCACGTCATTCCCGCCCCGTAGACCGCGGGCGGACCGGTGCCCGATGGGACCGTCACGCGGCTCCACACGTCGGTGGAGAGGTTGAACTCCCAGGTGTCCGAGAAGGTCACCTCACCCGTCCCCTGATAGTCGGGGTCCGACCCTCCGAACAGGAGCCCGACCCCCAGGGTTGGGTCGATCGAGAACGCGGCGTCCTGCCGTGGCGCGGGCGCGACGGGTCCCGTGACGTTCCTCCAGGTCCCCGAGGAGAAATTGAACAGCCACGTATCATTGGCCGAGAGCCCGGTCCCCGCGTTCGTCTCACCCCCGAAGAGTACCGCTTCGCCGGTGGCGGCATCGCTCGCGAACGCGAAACCTGCGCGCGCAGACGGGACCGCGCCCGGGGGTTCGGCCAGTGCCGTCCAGGTATCGGACGCCTCGTTGTACTCGAGCGTCGAGTTCGTGAGACCCGTCGCGGTGTCCCCTCCGAACTGGACGGCCAGGGCGAGGGACGAATCGGCCACCATGCCGGCGCCGGTGACGTTCACCGGATAGCGGTCGAACAGCGAGGTCCATGTCAGCAGCGAGGTCGAGTTCTCTGGCCCCAACGACGAGCTTCGGGGGGCCGACGGGCACCCGGCTGAGCACGCCCTGGCCGAACGCTCGACTTCCGTGACCAGCCTTCCTATCGAGGGAGGCGGCCCCGGGTGGGCCGTCGATAGGCCCGCAAGCAGCAGGGAGGCAAGGAGCACGAGAATGAGCGCGGTGGGGAGGCGGGGGACCGTTGCGCTCACCGACTCACCTACCCCGACGCCGGTACCCAACGTTCGGCGTGCCTCCGTCTAGCCGATGCCTCTACATTGAGTTTGGCGACCCAAATTCCGACCCTCCGAGAGCCCGAAAGCACGTGCGGGCCGCAGGCGACCGACTCCCGTTCGGGTCGACGACCGTTCACCCGCCTCACCTTACGGCACGGGCCGCGTGGACGGGTATCTGTTCGTAGCACCGGAACGTTCACGGTTCGGAAACACAGCCTCCGTCCCGGGAGACTCGCCCTGGCTCCCAGTGGCCCTAATGCGGGTCCGCGGGCTCGGCGGGGAGTGAGCAGGCCGCGGCCCCAACCCCGTCCTCAGACCGGATCGCGGCTTCTCGATCGCGGGCGGTGTCGCCGCCACCCATGACCCGGAGACTGACCGGCCTGCCGTTGCGCCTGATGGAGTATCCGGCGGAGACGGTCACGAACCGGCGATTCGCTGGAACGGAGATCTCCCGGCTGGACCGATTCTACCTGCCGCCGGCGCTCACCACTCTCTACGACCCGGATCCGCTCGCGACGCGGGAGTTCATCGAGGACGACAACCGGGCCGCGATTCTCCCGGATCCGATCGCCACCCTCGACGGGAGGGAGTTCTTCCTTTCGGTCAAGGGAGTCGGGTCGACCATCGACCCGTACTCTTGGAAGCCGCTCGACCGGTCGTACGCCTCCGAGCTGGTCTCCGACCCGGACGTCGGGGCTCGGCTCCAACGGGCCCCGACGGATTCTCCCGACCGGATCATCACGGGAGAGCTGTGGTTGCGGGGTTCCCCGTACGGTGGACAGGGCTGGGAGCACGCCTCCGCCGCGCTCGCCGTCTCGGAACGCGCGAACCTCACGGACCTGGCCGGCTTCCGGATCGCACCCGTGGTCAAGGTCGCCTACCTTCCGGCCGAGCTCGAGGAGCGGCTCCGGAAGATCTACTGGTACCGACGGTATCCCGGGCGGATGGTCCAGGAGCTCCGGCTCGTCCCCTCGAACGTCCGAGTGTACTTCCACGCCCGGACGACCGTAGGGAACGACATCGGTCACGTGTTCGACCAGTTTGCGATCGCGACCCCGCAGGCTGCGCTGGCCTTCGAGGTGAACTTCCTCCGGACCACAGTGCCCATGCTCACGCTGTTCGCGCGCACCCTGACCCACGGGGAAGGCGACGGTCCGTACCGGGGACTCGACTTCCACGACGTATGGCTGGACAAGGACGCGGTGATCGCACCGGACGGCGCGGTGTTCTTCGTTGACCTCGAGGGGATCGAGGAGGTCGCCGTTCCGCGGTCGGAGGTGGTCGAGCGGATCGAGGACCAGATCTACCGAACCCTCTACGAGCTCACGTTCGCCTACGAACAGATCGACCGGGAACGTCTCCGTCGATTTGGCGGCTCGAGCCCCCGACGGCACCGGTTCGAGACCCTCCTGCGCGAAGCCTTGCGGGACGACCGGTTCGTCCGGCTCGTTCCCGGAACCGATTCCTTCGAGCTGGAGATTCGCAACAACTGTCAAGAGGAGGCGCTGTGTACGCGGTTCCGGATGGTCGACGGTTGAAATGACGAACTGCCAGGAGATCTACAACTTCCTGCTGTGCGTCAGCCGCCGCGCGGGGGTACCGGCCATCTCCGACGCGGACCTGGCGACCCTTCAGCAGATGAACCTCATCCGACAGCTGACCGCGGACGAGTTCGCGCAGCTCACCCAGCAGGCCCATGAACTCTACGACTCCCAGGTGGCCCTCTCGGCCGAGCAGCGCCAACGCCAGGCGCTCGCGGTCCAGGCCCAGGAGGACGACCGAAAGACCCACTCGATCCTGTTCCACCTCGAAGGTAGGGAGAAGCAGGAGGCCCTCCTCCGGCGGGAAGCCGGGGACCAGGCCTCGCTCAAGGCCACGACGGACGACCTGGCGGGCCGGATCCGGGCCGTCGATCAGATGGTGGTCAACCAGTCCCTCCTGGGGACGATGTCCGCCTACGGGAACGGGTTCGTCGGGCTCACAAGCCTCGGCGCCGCCGCGTTGCGAGACCTCGGCGTCCGCCTGTACCGGGTCGCGGACCGTCCGTTCGACCAGTACTGGCAGCAGAGCCAGGCCGTGACGGCCGAACTGAACACCATCGCCGGCCGCAGCAGCCAGTACATCGCCGGCCTCGTTCCGCGTCTCGGCGGGGTCGACCGGTCCTACCTCTGGTCGATCGCCGTCGGCCTGGCGAAGCGCGACGGGGATGTCGCGACGGTCGGGTCGACGTTCCTCGACGCGTACACGCGCCTCGCTCCGCTCACGGGCAACGACGAGAACCGACTGATGTCGGCGGAGATGATCTCCTCCCTCCCCCGGACCCCGGAACAGAGCCTCCCGCTGCTCACCCAGCTCGAGCACGACGTCCGGAAGGCCGGTGTTCCCAAGGAGTCCTCCCTCGGCGTGGCGTCGATCCTCCTCCTCGGCCAGCGGGCCGACGGCACCTTCGCGACCGCCAACCTCTCGACCTTCCTCCGCGTCACGAAGTCGTACGAGTCGGCCGGTCTGCTGGCGATCGTGAACCGCCCGTTCGACGAGCTCGGTCAGAAGTTCAGCCAGTTGCGCGCGATGTTCGGCGGATGGGGATTCCAGCCCTCCGAGGACGTCGAACTCGCCTCCTCCTACCTCGCGGTCTCCGACCTTCCCGTCGAGGGGATCGGCACGAAGCTCGCCATCATCACGCGAGGGATGGCGACGTACCTGCAGTATCCGCTGGTCGCGTCCGCGATCCTCGCCTCCATCCCGGTCCTCGAGGCGAACGACACGCTCAACCTGCTCGAACAGGGGTACGGGATCATCGCCCGCACCGCCGGAGGGCTCACCCAGGCCGAGCTCATCTGCCTCGCCGTGCGCATGGTCCACGGGATCCGGGCGGAGACGATCACCGGAGTGGACACGACGGCCACGGCGGCTCCCGCCCCGTCGGCCTCCTACTATGCCTACGGCCCCCGGTTCTTCTTCGTCCCGATCTTCGTCGCGCACGGGGCCTACTTCTCGACCTACAGCGGGCTGGGTGGCGCCCACCCGGGACACGCGCACTTCGTGGGCGGGTTTACCGGATGAACTCCCTCCGGCTGCTGCTCGCGGTCGCGCTGGTCGTCCTGATCCTCCCGGCGGCTGGGGCGGCCGGCGATGGCCACTACGTGCCCAAGGCCGGCGACCAGTTCCATTACGCCGAGACGATCTTTCTGAACGGGGGGATCGGCAACTACACCGGCTACACCGAGAGCACGTACCTGAACGGCACGCTCGGTGTCACCGCGGTCGCGGCCAACGGGACGGAGTCGGCTTCCTACTCGAGCTCCGGGCGGTGGAGCAACAACACCGGCTCGAGTCAATCGCTCGTCTCCTCGGGGACGTTCACCTTCTCCGCCACCTCCTTCCTCTACGTCCAGGGCACCGACAACCAGACGGGCTACACGAACCCGTACGTCTGGTTCTACATGGACAACACGCTCGCCGACGGGGCGACGTTCTACCTCCTGAACACGCAGATGTCGGTCACGTCGACCGACGCGAGCTACGCCCTCGCCAGCACACCGGGGAAGTACGTCTCGACGATCGAGGCGCAGGGCACCGGGTCGTTCCAGCGGGATGACGAGTATGGCGTCTTCACGGCCAGCTACACCTGGACCTCCTACTTCGACCCCGCGACCGGGTACGTCGTCGGCTACCTCTACACCGAGCAGGACCGGGATTCCTCCGGGGATGGGTTCACGATGACCGACCTGCTCTACGTCACGAGCACGAGCTATCCGCTCACCTCCGCCGCCGCCCCGTCCACCCCCTCGTCGAGCTCCCCGTCGTTCCTGCCGTACCTCGTGGTCGTCGTCATCGTCCTCGTGCTGATCGCGGTCCTCGTAGTCGCGCTTCGATCCCGCTCCCGGCGCACGACGCCGCTCCCGCGACATTCCGCGGGGGGCGCGGTGAGCTATGCCCCCCCTCCGGGGTCGGTGCCGCCGCCCATCGGTCTCATTCCGAACCAGCAGCCACCCGTCCCCCAGGTCGTCCTCCGGGAGACGGTCAAGGTCAACTGCCGCTACTGCGGCACGCTCATCGATACGACCGACTCCGTGTGCCCCAACTGCGGGGCACCACGGACCTAGGTCGACGGCCGGCGGGTCAGGGTCGCACCGTGAGATAGACCGGGCCCCAGACCCGCATCCCGCCGGCGACCGAGATCGCACGGGAGGCGACGTTGGTCTGCGCGATCTCCGTGAGCACCCGCTGCGCGCCGGCGTGCCGGGCCCAGAGCATCCGGGCATGCCAGAGGTCGGCACCGACCCCCATGCGTCGGAACCCCGGCCGCACGGAGAGTGAGTGCAAGCGTCCCCACTGGCCCACCACCGAGACCCACCCCGCCGCCACGAGGCCCGCCTCGAGTTCGACGACGAGGCATTTCTCCCCCTCCCGTTCGACGGGGCTGAGCCATCGTTCGTCCACGGCCCCGTTCACTTCCTGCAGCAGGCGGAGGAGGGCCGGCCGGTCGTCCTCGCGGGCCGCCCGGACCGGATGGCGATAGCCGTGCGGGCCCACGGAGGCCCACCCGTCCGTGACGAGGACGTCGTACACCTCGGCTGTTGGGACCAGCGGAAACTCGGAGAACACCCCGATCCCGCGGCGGGAGCGGGAGAACGCCTCCGCCAGGGCCAGGTCCCTCGTGAAGACGGAGCCGATGCGCTCGACCGGGTTGAAGAGGAAGAGCCCGTCGACGCGGCCGCCCACCGTCGAGACCAGGACCTCTCCCTCACATCGGAGGGTGTCGGCGATGAAGTGCGGGAGGAACGGGTCGAAGAATTCGGAGAGGTGCCCGAGCTCCTGCGGTGCAAGGTGGTCGTCGCGGGAGAGCGAATGGACCGACGGGGGCAATTCTATCGGTGGCTCCCCGGCGGGGGAGACGAGCTGGGAGGAACAGGGGGTAATGGGATCCATGCGAACGGGCCTCCCACCCCGCGACCCCGACCGACCTACAGGTGCCAGGTCGGGCCGCCGTATCCGACCGGAAGCGGCGCGGGTTCGGCCGCGCCGAACGGGTCCGGGCGCGGCGTAGGCGCGCGACCCCGCTTCTTCGCGACGTACGCGTCGATGGCGTTCGCGGCGGCCGTGCCGGCGGACATGGCGTAGACCACCGACTTTCCTCCGGCGGCGAACACGCCCTCGACGTCGGTCATCCAGTCCTCCTTGGCCCCCTGGGGCCAGGGATGGGTGGCGAGCGAGAGGTTCAGCTCGGTGGGGAGGGTGCCGAGGTCGGCCTTCTCACCGACCGCGACGATGACGGTATCGCAGACGACCGTCTCCTCGGACCCCGGCACCGGCACGGAGGTCGGCCGACCGTGAGCGTCCGGGGGTCCGGCCCGCATCGTCTGGAGCACGATCCCGGTCACCTGGGCGGTGCCGAGGATCTGGACGGGCGCCCGCTCGAAGAGGAACTGGACGCCCTCGATCTCGCCCCCGCCGACCTCCTCGTCGTCGGCCGGCATATCGTCCTTCGTCTTCCGATAGACGACCGTGACGGTACCGCCCTCGTCCATCCGGACGGCCGAGCGCGCGGCGTCCATCGCCACGTCGCCTCCGCCGATCACGACGACCTTCCGCCCCTTCCGGCCCAGCAGGACCTCCGGTCCCTTGTTCACCGCCAGGAGGAACTGGATGGCGGAGAAGACCCCGGGCAGGTGCTCGCCGGGAATGCCCATGGCCCGGGGGTCCGAAGCCCCGATCGCCACGAAGACGGCGAGGTACCCCTCCTTCAGCAGGGTCTCGGGGGTGAAGCCGTCCCCGGCCTTCGCCGCGAGACGGAACGTCACGTCGAGGTTCTTGAACCGGGCGAGGTCGGTGTCGAGCTCGTTCCCGTCGAGGTGGTACTTCGGGATCGTGTCCATCTGACCTCCGAGGAACGGCTGCTCCTCGAAGACGGTGAGGGAGTATCCCCGCAGCGCGAGCTCCCAGGCGGCCATGAGGCCCGTCGGACCGCCCCCGATCACGGCAATCCGCTCGTTCTTCGGGGCGCTCGGCACGTAGAGGAGGTCCGAGTTCCCGTGCTCCAGCGCGGCCCGCTTCAGGTGCCGGATGGCGATCGGGACGCCCTTGCCGCCCATCACGCAGTCCTCCTCGCAGTAGTGGTAGCAGGTCTTGCAGAGGACCGTGGCCAGGGGGTTGTCGCGGAGCGTGAGGACCGCCGCCTCGTCGAACTTGTCCTGGGCGATCAGCGTGAGGTATCCCCGGCAGTCCTGCGTTATCGGGCAGGCCTGCACGCAGAACGGCATCTGGCACTGGAGGCACCGGCGTGCCTCGAGGATCGCCTCCTCCTTGCTGTACGCGTGGAGGATCTCCCCGAACGTCGAGGCCCTCTCGTCCTTGGTCTCTTCCGGAATCGGGGTCCGGTGGTAGCGGGGTCCGCCCATCGTCGTGCGTCCCGGTCGGAGCGCCGACCGTGACCTCGGGGCCACCTCGGCCGCCAGTATATCCTCGTCGCGTCGAAGGGGCTCGGACGGACGACGAGCTCAGGAAGGGGCCGCGGGTTCCCGGGTCCGGGGCGCCGTGAGGATGCGCGCGCCCTCCCCCTTGGCGACGTAGACGTGGAGCGTGTCGCAGGTCTTTCGGAAGTACGCGCCCCCGTCGTCCCCGAAGGTGGTCCGCAGTCGCTCCTCGATCTCGGGGTCGGTGAGCCCGGGCTCGACCTCGGGGGTGAACTGGCACTCGAAGACGAGGAACCGGTGTCCCTCGAGGTCGAAACGGGCCGACTCCGGCCGGCCGCAAAAGGGACAGCTCAGCACGCGACGAACAACCGGACGCGGCGCTTAGCGTTGCTGGCAGGCAGGTTCAGTCGATGTATCCGAGCGAGCGGAGGCGGTCCTTGAGGACCTTCTCGTCCTCCTCGCTGAACGCGGTGGCGCCGGGGGTGCGGTCGACGAGGCGGCCGAGGATGAACGCGATCAGCTGGTCGACCGAGTCGAAGGAGGAGCCCTTCATCCGCTCCTCGAGCCCGCGGACGACCTCCTCGGGGAGCTGCACGTTCCGCAGGCCCCGGGGGGCCGGGGCGGAGGGGGCGGGCTCGGCAGTGGTGCCGGGAGCGTCCGGGGTCTCGGGAGGGGTCATCGTCACTCCCACTCGATCGTCGCGGGTGGCTTATCGGTGATGTCGTACAGCACCCGCACGACCTCCCCGTGGAGGGAGCGGGTGATCCGCTCGGAGATGCGCTGGGCCACGGGGCGGGGCAGTTCGGCGGAGGTCGCGGTCATCGCGTCGACGGAATCGACGATCCGGACGCTCACGGCTTCTCCGTGGACCCGGTTGTCGCCGAGCACCCCGACCGTGAGGCCGGGCAGGAGGACGGCGAAGTACTGCCAGGGCGCCCGCATCGCGTGCTCGGCGACCGCGCGCTCGACCTCCTCCTCGACGACCGCGTTGGCGACCCGGACCCGGCGGATCCGGTCGGGCGTGACCGGGCCCGCGACCCGAACGGCGAGGCCGGGACCGGGGAACGGTTGGCGCTCGGGCGAGGGGACCCCCAGCTCCCGGGCGACCGCCCGCACCTCATCCTTGTAGAGGTCGCGAAGCGGCTCGACCAGTCGCAGCTTGCTGTCCGCCGGAACCCCGCCGACGTTGTGGTGGGTCTTGATCGTGTCCCGCAGGGAGCCGCCGCTCTCGATCCAGTCGGGCGCGATCGTCCCCTGGACCAGGCGGTCGGTGCCGAACCGTTCGGCCTCGGTCTCGAACAGCCGGATGAAGGCGGTCCCGATGCGTCGGCGCTTTTCTTCGGGGTCCGTCACGCCGGCGAGCGTCCCGAAGAACCGGTCCGCGGCGGAGAGGACCTCGAACCGCAGCCCCGCGGCCCGGAAGAGCTCGCTCACCCGCTCGACCTCCTTCTCCCGGAGCAGGCCCGTATCGACGAAGATCGCCCGCGCCCGGTCCCCGAGGGCCTTCTCGGTCAGCAGGGTGGCCACGGTGGAGTCGATCCCGCCGGAAGCGGCGATGATAGCCTTCCCCGGAACCTCGGTGCGCAGCCGTGCGACCGCGTCCGCGACGAACTTCGCGGGGTCGTTCACGCCGGGCGCACCACCTGCGGGTCGGGCTCCTCCCGCCACTTGGCGCGGTAGGCCTTCAGTCGCGCCTCGAGCTCGGGGTGCTTGAGGGCCAGGATCTCCGTCGCGAGGAGGGCGGCGTTCTCCGCCGCGTCCAGGCCGACGGCGGCGACCGGGATGCCGGGGGGCATCTGGACGACCGAGAGGAGGCTGTCGAGCCCGAGGCCCCGGTGGAGCGGAACGCCGATCACCGGCCGCAGGGTGCGGGCGGCGACCACGCCGGGAAGCGCCGCCGAGAGCCCGGCCATCGCGATGAACACCTCGGTCTCGGGGTCGGCCACGAGGCGGTCGACTTTGTCCGGGTTCCGGTGCGCCGAGGCGACATGCACCTCGCACGGGACCTGGAATTCGGTCAACCGGACCCGTACCTTCTCGGCCGTCTCGAGGTCGGATTTGCTGCCGACCAGTACCGTGACCTTCACGCCCCGACCGAGCCGCGCCGGGGGAAAAACGTTGCCGGGCGGTGGGCCGCCAACGTCTCTCCCGGACGACCGACTCCGGAAGGAGGAACGGCTCCGGGCCCCCGAGGGCGGCCGCCCCTCAACCTCATAGGCGACCTGGGCCCCTGCCGGCAATGCCCCTCCGATTGCACCGGCGCGGTCGGTTCCGGAGCTGGCTCGGCGCCCGCTTTGGGGGCGACCTCGAGCTCGGGGACCGGATCTGGCGTCGGGTGCTCCACGGGCTGTGCGCGGCGATCCTGTTCTACTACCTCCTGCCGGAGGAGTTCTTCCTGTTCGCCCCGAAGGAGGTCGTGCTCGTCCTCGCCCTCGTGGCGGTGCTCCTCCTCGAGACGCTCCGCCACCTCGCCGGCCTCGAGCTGCCCACGATCCGCCCGTACGAGCAGCGGCGGGTCGCGAGCTTCGCGTTCTTCGCCGTGGCGATCGTCGTCGCGATCCTCCTGTTCCCCGAACCGATCGCGGCGGCCGTCGTGCTGGGGACCGCGCTCGTCGACCCGCTCGCGGGCGAGCTGCGCATCGCCCGCGTGCGGGCGGCCGGCCTCTGGGCCGTCCCGGTTGCGGCCTATGCCGGGCTCGCCTTCGTCGGTCTCGCGCTGATCGGGCGGTGGCCGGTCCTCGACTCCCTTGGCCTCGCCCTCCTCGCCGCGCCCATCGCGGTGGCGGTCGAGCGCCCCAAGACCCGGTGGGTGGACGACGACCTCGCGATGACGTTCGTGCCGGCGGTCGTGCTCTACGTCGTCGCGGTGCTGGTCCTTCGGCTGCCGGTGTAGCGGCGCCGCGCTCCTAGACGATCGGGGTCAGCACCGTGTGCGGCAGGCCTTTCTCGGGGTCGGGGCTGATCGCGTAGAGGGTCGTGCGCGGCCGGATCCCGTAGATGCACGGCTGGTTGTCGATGTTGATGACACGGAAGTACGTGTCCATCATGTTGAGGATCTCGCTCGAGACGAGCAGCCCCGGCTTCAGGAGGCCGATCCCGAGGTTCCCGGCGTGCTTCGCCCGGGAGACGCCCTGGAAGTAGAGCCGGATCGCCACCTGGTCGCCCATCAGGCTCTCGAAGGTGTCGAACGCAGTGTACTCGATGAACGGCTTCCGGTCGGGTCCGCCCGCGGCCTTGTCGGCGGCGACCATCGCCCGGAGCGCCTCGTCGCGTCCGAACCGCGCCATCGGTAGGATGTACGGCTCCTCGGTCTCGTTCGCCGCGTAGTCCGGGATACGGACGCGGGTGTCGAACGTGTTCGCCGGGACGTGGCGGACGAGCGTCTCGCGCAGCTTGTCCGGCGACTCCCCCGCCGCGAGGACCGCGATGATCCCCCGTCCCTGCGAGAGGAAGTTGAGGAACGTCGGCGTGAACAGCATGTAGTAGTCGTCGATCCCGACATTGACGTCGACCTCGAACGCGTTGAAGCTGCCCCGCCGGAACCCGCCGCCGAGGAGCTTGTCGAAGTCCGGGATCCCGGTCGAGTAGAACCGTTCGGGGTCCGCCGCGGGCTTCCACGCCCCCGTCGGGGTCGGCGCGTGCCCGTCGCGGGTCGTGCCGAGCGCCTCGAATCGTCCGCCGCTCAGCGTGACGGCGTACCGGGCCTGTCCGATGTGGGTCGCGCGGAGCTTCTCCAGCCGCAGGTGCCGGACCCGCCGTTCGTCCAGCTCCTCGCGCTGGATCGAGATGAGGCCGTCGACGAGGTACTCGATCCCGCCCGCCTCGGGCTTTTCGAGGATCATGACGACGTCCGTGCTCGAGCCCTCGACCAGGTCCTTCTGGAGGGCCATCACGAACTCTTCCATCTCGAGACCGTACTTGTGGGTCACGCCCTCGAGAGAGTCGATGACGAGCAGCGACTTCTCCGGGAGCGCCCGCTCGATGCGGGTGTAGACGTTCTCGACCTCGGGCATCGGGCTCCGCTGCAGGAGCGCCTGCAGGTGCGTCCGGTCGACCCGCGTGGGCGGACCGCGCTCCTGCCCGAACGTCCCCAGGACCTCCTTGCCCGCGCGGATCTTCCGCTGCTCGGATTCGGGGAGCGGTTTTTCGGCCGCCTTGCCGCTGGAGTTGATCGTGTCGAGGAACAGCTTCGCGGCGTCCAGGACGCGGGTCCGCATCTCGCTGGTCTTGAGCCAGGGGAACTGCCGGTAGAGCGCCTCGTCGCCGACGCGGGTCGAGAGGTAGTACGATCGGTTCGGCTGGCCCACGCGCTCGAGGAGCTCGAGCCCAAAGGTGGTCTTTCCCGTTCCGGCGCCGCCCTTCACGATCAGGGATCGTCCGCCCTTCCCGCTGAGGAAGGCGATGACCTCGGGAGGCACTCCCCCGACCGTGCTACCGTCGTTCGCACTCATGGTGATGTGTGGCTCACGGCTGTACCGAGGGACCCATCGCCCACGATATCATCCCGTAACCCACCGATAGATGGGCACACTCCTAAGGTAAAGGTTTGCTCCGCAGCGGAGGGCGTTCGGCTCACCCTCCGGCGGCCTTCCGCGCCTCGGCACGGGCGGACTCCCGGGCCTCGTGCAGCGGCCGCCCCGGCTCGCCCACGGCCGTCGCGGCCGAGGGGTTCCCCCCGCCCCGCCCGCCGAAGTTGCCCTTCGCGGCCTCGACCAGCGCTGCCGCGGAGACCTGCGGCGAGCTCGACCCGACGAACAGGATCCCCTTGCCCTCCCGCTCGGAGGTGAGGACGGCGACCCGGCGCGGGCCCCGGGTCAGCAGGCGCGAGAGCTCCTGCAGGCCGTTCCGGTCGAGGTCGACCTGGGCCTGGATCACCGTCACGTCCCCGACGACCTCGGTGGCCGAGGGGTCACCGGTGAGCCGCTCGGCCGTCTGGCCGAGGTCCTCCTTCGTTCGCGCCTTCGCGAGTTTCCGTGACTCCTCGACCTCGCCGAGGAGGCGGTCGATCCCCTGCGGCAGGCCGGTGATCGGGACCCCGAGTCGCCGGGCGGCCTCCTTCAGGACCTGCTCGTGCTCCTCCCGGACGTCTAGCGCCCGCTCCCCGCTGACGTAGGTCAGCCGAACGATCCCGTCCTGGATCCGCTCGACGTCCAGGATCCCGATCGCGCCGACCTCGCTCGTGTGGGTGCAATGGGTCCCCCCGCACGCCTCGACATCCATCCCGGCGACCTCGACGATCCGGAGCTCCTTGCCCGGCACCGCGCCGCCCTGGTACAGCGTGAAGCCGAACCGGCGCTCGGCCTCGCTGCGGGACTCGAAGTAGCTCTTCACCGGCAGGTCCTGACGGACGATCTCGTTCACCCGGCGTTCGACCCGGTGGAGCTCCTCCCGGCTGAGTGCCTTGTAGTGCGTGATGTCAATCCGCGCCGACTCGGGGCCCTTGTAGGCGCCCGCCTGCCAGACGTGGGGCCCCAGCACCTCCCGCAGCGCTCCGTTGAGGAGGTGGGTGGCGGTGTGGTGCTGCATCAGCTGGAGCCGCCGCGCCTTGTCGATGCGGCCGCGGACCCGCTCGCCGACCGCCCAGGGGGCGGGACGGTCGAGGCGGTGGAGGACCCAGGGTCCCTTCCGGGCCACATCGACCACCTCGTGGTCGCCGAGATGGCCACGGTCCGAGACCTGCCCTCCGCCGGTGGGGTAGAAGTACGTGCGGTCGAGGGCCACGAACGGCCCTTCGGCGAACACCACGTGCGCCTCGAAGGTGTCGGTGTACGGGTCGAGATAGTAGAGGACCTCGGTGGGGGGCGTCGCCGGCGGGAGGTCGGGGAGGCCCTCGGTCTTCTCGGTGTAGTCGGTCGAGGGGACCTCGGATTCGTGGCGCGCGGCGACCCGGGCGTAGAAGTCGGCCGGCACCGCCGGCGGCTCCTTCAGCTCCTCGACCGCGACCTCGGGCGGTACGCCGAGGGAGTCGTACCACTCGAGGAGGTCGTCCTCCGTGATGCGCCCGCCGCTCGAGCGTGCGCGCTCCTCCTGCCGACGGATCGCCCCTCGGGCCCGCTCGATCGCCTCCCCGTACCGCTCAACCTCGTTCTCAACCACTCGGTGGAGATCCTCACGGTGCTGGCCGATCTCGGGGTGGTAATGGGCCAGGTCGCGGGCGGTCCGGTCGAGGATCGCCGTGATCGCCGGCGCCTCGGGGACCTTGCTCAGCAGCCTGAGCGAGCGGCGAATGAGCAGGCGGACGAAGTAGCCCTCCTTGCTGTTGGACGGCACGACCCCGTCCGTGATCAGGAAATTCAGCGCCCGGGCGTGGTCGAGGAGGATCGCCGCCTCTCGGGGAGGGAAGGTGCGTCGTATCTCGTCGTACGACTCCCCGAACACCGCCTCGTAGGCGTTCTTCGTGCCGTGGCTCGCCCAGGTGAACCGTTCGAGCCCGTAGCCCGTATCGACCACCGTGAGCGGCATCGGCCGGATCTCGCTCCCGTCCCGGATGTACTCCATGAAGACGAGCGTGCCGAGCTCGAGCCCCGAGACCCCGACGCTGAGCGACGGGCCGAGGTTGCCGCCGCCTTCCCAGACCTCCTCCTTGTAGGTGATCCCCCGAGGGTCGGTGCCCAGCTCCGACGTGAGAAGCTCGTGGCAGAGCTCCACGCACCGCTCCTTGAAGTAGACCTCGTGGTCGGGCCGGTTGAACGCGTGATGCGCCATCATCTCGAACTCGGTGAAGTGGCGGCCGCTCCGGCCCACCTCCTCGAGGTCGATGAACCGGAGGCACGGCTGGCTGATCGTGAGCGGGTTGGCGGGGGGCGGGATCGCCCCGCTCGTGACCCAGGGCTGGAAGTCGTAGATCGACGCCTGGGTGAAGAAGACGTCGTTCCGCCACCGGGCGACCGTAGGATAGCGCCGGATCCTCGTGTGGCCGCGGTGCTCGAAGAAGGAGAGGTAGGCCTCCCGCATCTCGGTGTAGGAGTACGCGCGGCGGAACAGGGGATGTCCGATGAACCCGTACTCCCGGCACGGGGCCTCCTGGCACCGGTCGTGGTCGCCGAGCGACCAGAACGCCGCGCCACAGACGACGCAGGTCCGGCGCTGGAACCCTCCCTGCCGGAAGAACCGGAGGTCGTACTCCGAGGCGTCCATGAACGGGCCGCCGACGCCCCTCGGTGCTTTAACAATTCGGCCGCATCCTCGGGAGCACCGGCGATGGCGGAGCTCGGAGACCGCGCGAAATGACGGAGGTCCCTCCTCCGCCGGCGCTCGCGCCGCGGGCCGTGACCCGGGCCACGGTCCTCCTCATCGCGCTCCGGATCGGGTACGCGTACAACTGGTTCGACGTCGGCCCCGGTCTCCCCGCGATCGGTGCGCAGTTCGGGGTCGGGGTCGCCGACTGGGGCCTGTTGATCGCCTCGTTCCTCGTCGGTGCCGGGCTGTTCCAGGTGCCGGCGGGTCTGCTCGCCCGGCGCTACGGCTCGCGCGGGGTCTCGCTGCTCGGGACCGGGCTGCTCGCGATCGGGGGCCTCGGAAGCGCCTTCGCTCCCGATTTCGCCGCGCTGCTCGCCCTCCGCCTGCTCGCGGGGATCGGGGCCGGACTGTTCTTCTCCCCGGCGATCGGCCTCGTGGCGAGCCTGTACCCCGAGGGGCGGCGCGGCGTTCCGGTCGGGACGTTCAGCTCGGCGTTCAGCGCCGGGGCAGCGCTCGGGATCCTCGGCAGCTCGGCCCTCGTTCCCCTGGTCGGTTGGCGATGGTCGCTCGCGGTGGGCGGACTCGCGCTGGGGCTCATCGCGCTCGCCGCCTGGGCCGGGATCCCCCGCGAGGCGGGTCGTCCGGCGCCGACCCCGCCGGCCTCGGGCATTCCGAGCGCGCTGCGGTTCCGGGGAACCTGGGCCGTCGGGCTCGCGTTCATCGGGCTCGAGGGCGCCTCGTTCGCCACCGGCCAGTTCATCGTGCCGTACGGCGAGACGGTGCTCGGCTGGGCGGCGCTCCTCGCGGGCGGCGTCGGGATGATGTTCGTCCTGCCGAGCGTCGTCGGCGGACCACTCGGGGGGTCGGTCGCCGAGCGGCACTCCAACCACCGGACGCAGTTCGTGGTCGTGACGGTCATCGCCGCCGCCGTGCTGCTCGCCCTCCCCGTCGCGGGGTGGGTCGTCGCGATCGCGATCGGGACGGTCTTCTCGTTCGGCTACGGCGTGATCTACGCGGTGATGTACGTGCTCCCGCACTACTGGCGGACGGTCCCGTCGGCGGAGATCCCGCTCGCGATCGGGCTGTTCAACTCGATCCAGCTCGCCGGTGGGGCGGTCGTCTCGGCGGCGTTCGGCTGGGTCGTCGCCGAGCACGGCTACTCGGTCGGATGGTACTTCCTCTCGGGCGCGATGGTCGTCTTCCTGGTCGCGCTGGTGGCGTTGCCGCCCTCGGGTGTCGGCGGGGGTCGTCCGCCGGGCGCGGTGTCCGCCGCCCTTCCTTCCGGGCCCGGCCCGTAGCGCACAGGTCGGCGATCGGGCACTCCCCGCATCGGGGCCCGATCGGCCGGCACAGGTTCTGCCCGTGCTGGACGAGGAGCGGGTTGACCGGGATCCAGTACTTCGGGTCGACCGAGCGCGCGAGCGCCCGCTCGGTCTCCTCGGGGGTCCGGGTCCGGACGACGCCGAGCCGGTTCGCGATCCGGTGGACGTGCGTGTCGACCGGGATCGCGGGGATCCCGTACCCGAACACGAGCACGCAGTTCGCCGTCTTGGGCCCGACCCCGTGGAGGGAGGTCAGCTCCTCGAACGTCCGGGGCACCACCCCGCCGAACCGCTCGAGAAGGTCCCGGGAGACCTCGCGGAGGACGCGGGCCTTCGTGTGGTAAAAGCCCGTGCCCCGGATGAGCGGCTCGACCTCGGCGATCGGGGCGCGGGCCAGGGACGGGGCGTCCGGGAATCGGGCGAACAGGAGCGCGCTCGCCACGTCGGTCGCCTCGTCGCGCGTCCGCTGGGAGAGGATCGTGCCGATGAGCACCTGGAACGGGTCCTCCGCGTGGTCCCGAAGGTAGGGGGTCCGCCAGTCACCGGTACGGTAGAACATCGAGAGACGGTCGAGCAGCGTCTCCCAGTCGAATCCGGGGTCGCTCACGGGCGGGTCCGGTGGCGTGGAACACGCCCGGGGCGGGTGGGACCGAGGTCGGGTTCGGGCTCGGTCTCGGGCAGGGAGCCCGTGACGCCCGGGTCGGAGAGGTCCGGCTCCTCGGTCGACCCGCTCGGCCGCAGGAGCTCGCCCACCAGGTAATCGCTGCCGACGACGAGCGTGAACCCGTCCGGTCCCGTGGATACGCGTCCGATCTTCACGCCGTCCGCCGGCGTGGGCGCGACCACCACGCGGCGGAATCGCCCCGCCGCCGCGGCCCGAAGGTCACCGACCGGGATCGCGCGGTCCGAGCGGACCGGTACGACCACCAGCGTCTGGGCCAGCACGGAGAGCGTGTCGAGGATCCGCTCGACCTGCTTGCCCTTGAGGCACCCGAAGACGATCGCGTTCTCGGCCGGGTCGGTGAGCGGCGCGATCTCGGCCAGGCTGACCGCCACCGATCGCGCGCTCTCGGGAGTGTGCGCCGTGTCGTAGAACAGGTCGGGCCGGCGGGCGACCCGGTCGAGGCGACCGGGCCACTCCGCCGAGGCAAGCCCCGTCCGGACGGCATCGCCCGAGAAGGACCGACCGGTCGCGGAAAGGAACCGGGCGGCCGCAGCGACGGCGAGCCCGGTATTCGCCGCCTGGAACGCACCGAACATCGGCAGCCAGATTCCCTCCACGCGGGTCCCGGGAAGCCGCACGTCGAACCCCTGCCCATCCTCGGAGAGCGTGCGGTTCTCGACCGCCACCTCCCGTCCGAGATGCCACAACGGCACTCCCGCCCGGCCCGCGTCCGCCTCGATGACGGCCCGTGGTCCGGCCGGGATCTCGCCGAGTACCGCCGTCATCCCCGGCTTCAGGATGCCCGCCTTCTCGTGCGCGATCGCCTCGAGCGTGGGACCCAGGAGCTCGGTGTGCTCGAGCTCGATCGTGGTCAGGACCCCGACCCGCCCGTCCAGGAGGTTCGTCGAGTCCAGCCGACCGCCGATCCCCACCTCGATGACGCCCACCTCGACCTTCGAGCGGGCGAACCAGTCGAACCCGACGGCGGTCGTCACCTCGAAGAACGTCGGCGCGCGGTCGATCGCCCCTTCGCGCTGGAGGCGTCCGGCGAGAGCGTCCACCCGCTCCACACCGGCGACGACCTCCTCCCGCGGGATCGGCTTCCGGTCGACCTGGATCCGGTCCCGGTAGCTCGCGAGGTGGGGGGAGGTGAACAGTCCGGTGCGCAGGCCGTGGCCGCGCAGGACGGCTTCCGTGAGCGCCGCGGTGGAGCCCTTGCCCTTGCTGCCCGTGAGATGGACGGACGGGAAGGCGCGCTCCGGGTGCCCGAGGCCCGCGCAGAGCGCGGAGATCACCTCGAGGCCGGGGCGGATCCCAAAGCGACGGCGCGCGAAGAGGCTCGCGAGCGTCGCGCGGTAGGCGTCCGGGATCTCGGGCGCCTTTGGGGGAGCACGGGGTCGTGGCATGAACGTCGCGAACGGAGGCACTTTCAGTAGGTCGAACGTTCCCGGTACTTGCCGAAGACGTCCTGGAACGCGTGCACGATCTCCCCGAGGGTGGCCTTCGCCCGGAGCGCGTCCAGCACCGGCGGCATGGTGTTCCCGTCCTCGGTGGCGGCGACCCGCTGGAGCCGCGCGAGCGCCGCCTCGTAGCGGGGTTTCGAGCGGGCGGCCCGCATCGCCCGGAGGCGCCGGGACTGGCTGCGGCGCGCCTCCTCGGAGATCTTCAGGCGGGGGACCTGGATCGGCACGTCGACCGTGTACTCGTTGACCCCGACGACCTTTTCGGTCCCGGCCTCGACCGCCCGCTGGTAGCGGAACGACGCTTCCTGGATCTCGCGCTGGAAGAACCCGCGCTCGATCCCGGCCACCACGCCGCCCATCTCGTCGATGCGCTCGAAGTACCGGTGCGTCTGCTCCTCCATCGAGTCGGTGAGCCACTCGACGAAGTAGCTGCCCGCGAACGGGTCGACCGCGTCGGTCACGCCGGATTCGAAGGCAAGGATCTGCTGGGTCCGCAGTGCGATCCGCACCGCGTCCTCGCTGGGGAGCTGGAGCGCCTCGTCGTAGGAGTTGGTGTGGAGGGACTGGGTCCCTCCGAGCACGCCGGCGAGCGCCTGGACCGCGGTCCGGACGATGTTGAGCTCGGGCTGCTGGGCGGTGCAGGAGCATCCGGCGGTCTGCGTGTGGAACCGAAGCCAGCGCGAGCGCTCGTTCTTCGCGCCGAACTCGTCCTTCATCACGTCCGACCAGATCCGTCGGGCCGCGCGGAACTTCGCGATCTCCTCGAAAAAGTCGTTGTGCGAGTTGAAGAAGAAGGAGAGTCGGGGCGCGAAGTCGTCGACGTCCAGCCCGCGCTCGACCGCCGCGCGGACGTACTCGCGGCCGTCCGCGAGGGTGAACGCGAGCTCCTGGACCGCCGTCGAGCCGGCCTCGCGGATGTGGTACCCGGAGATCGAGACCGGATTCCAGCGGGGGGTGTGTTTCGTCGCGTACTCGATCGTGTCCGTGACCAGCCGCAGGGCCGGTCGGGGCGGGTAGAGGAACTCCTTCTGGGCGATGTACTCCTTCAGGATGTCGTTCTGGGCCGTCCCGCCCATCCGCCCGAAGGGAACGCGGTGCGACTCGCCCGTGAGCAGGTACATCCCCCAGACGATGTTCGCGGGTCCGTTGATCGTCATGCTCGTCGTGACGTCGGCGAGCGGGATCCCGCGCAGCAGCCGGGCCATGTCGTCGAGCGAGCTGACGTTCACCCCGCACTTGCCGACCTCGCCGAGCGCCTCGTCGTCGTCGGCGTCGATCCCGTAGAGGGTCGGGTCGTCGAAGGCGATGGAGAGTCCGGACTCCCCGTGGGCGAGCAGGTATCGGAAGCGGCGGTTGGTGTCCTCGGGCGAGCCGAACCCGGAGAACATCCGCATCGACCAGACCCGTCCCCGGTACATCGTCGGGTGCACGCCGCGCGTGAACGGTGGCTGGCCGGGGTAGCCGATCCGGTCGAACCCTGAGCGGGGCGAACGCGGGGTGTAGACGCGCTCGACCGGGATCCCGCCCAACGTCGCGAACGACTCCTTCCGCTCGGGCCCCTTCGCGAGCGCGGGAGCCAGCACCTCGGCCTCCCAGCGCCGACGGGCATCGTCCACCGCGTCCGGGCGGTCGGCGCGACCTGCCTGGGCTCGAACCTCCGGCCGACTGGCCGACATCGGACCAAGAGAAGCGTCCGGTGGGATAAGTCCACGGGGCGCGGACGGGCCCGAGGTCATCCCGGCGGGGCGGTGCCTTCCGTCGGTGCCTTACGGCGAGGTCGGGTTGGGAACCGGAATCCCACGAGGTCGCCCGTTCCCCGTCGCGAGAGCCGAGCCCCGACCTCCTTCGCGAACCGGGGCGCGGAATCTCCCGTCCATTTCGTGTTGTCCGCGAGCACCGGCGCACCGGGGGAGAGCTTCGGTCGGAGGGTTTCGAACTCGAACCAGAGGTGTTCGGGCGTGTGGAGGTCGTCGTGCAGGAAAAGGTCGACCGACGGGAGCTCGGCAATGAGCTGGGGGAGAAGGACCCGGCTGTCACCGACCCGAAGGTCCCAGCGGGAGGACCGGAACGGGATCGCCCAACCGGTGGACAGGCCGGGGGGGAGGGCCACCGCCGACTCGTCGGCCTGGAGGACCGGTCCCTTCTGGTGGGTGGGCAGGTCGATCGAATGCAAAGTGCCGGAGCGATTCCGGTCGAGGGCCATGAGGAAGTGGGCCGAGGAGACGCCGCTGCTGACCCCGGTTTCCACGACGTGCTTCGGCTGCAGGAGTCGGACCAGGGCGTACAGCTCGAACGGGGCACAGATCTGGGCGTAGCCGGGGCGCCCCCCGGCGACATGACGACGCCGCATCTCCTGCTCGAGCGGGACCAGGTCGTCGAGCTCCGTCAGCACTTCGAGGATCCGCTCGACCGGAGCGCCGGACAGCGTCCGCAGCCAGCGGAGGTTCACGGCGGCCCGGGGGTCACCGAGCGCGCGCCGGGCCTTCAGTCCGAGGTCGTGGGCGCGGTCGGCCGGCGCGGGTCCGGTAGGTTTCGGGGTTGCGTTCATGCGGCTCCCGTAGTGTGGAACCGGTCAGGCTTCGCGACGAGATGGGCCTTTCGTACCGTGAGCCGGGCGGTGCTCCCGCCGACCTCCCGCTCCGCGAGGTCGATCTCGATCCGCTCTCGGAAGAACGGGGCGTCCACGACCAGGGTCTCGTACTCTCCGCCCTCGCCCGCGATGTGGACTCGAGCGCCCGCCCGGTTCCGACGTTCGAGCTCGGCGAGCAGTTCGAGGTCGAGCCGGCGACCGAGGAGCTCCGACGAGAGCGACTCGGCCGCCAGGTGCACGAGCCGGATGTCGAGGCCGGCGTCGATCTCGTACCGGACGGCGCGCACGGGGTCCTTCCGCCAGAGCGGGGCGAACACGGGGCGGCCGACGACCCTCGCGACCCGAAGGAGCCGGGTCCACTGGTACGACGATTCGATCGCGCCGGCGACGACCCAGCCCCTCCCGTCCGACAGCGCTTCCGTGAGGGCAGCCAACTCCTCGGCTTCGCCACGCCCCGGCACGTGGACCGCTCGGTACCGCTTCCGCCAGCTTTGCGCCTGAAGTTCGACCAGGTCGAGGTTCGGAGTGTGGAACATCATCGACTCGGGGTCCTCCGGCCGTAGGACGACGAGTTCGTCGACCGGCCACCCCTGCGTCTCCGCGAGGTACGCGGCGTAGATCGAGTCCTTGCCGCCCGAGACGAGGGCCGAGACCGTCACGGAGGCCGATCACCCCGGTAGGGTCAGACCGTCGTGCCAACGCGGATACAGCGGGTCGAGAGGGAATCGGGCGAGCAACCGGTCGTTCCAGGAGAACTGCGCCGCCTCCGCCGTGACGTGCCCGAGCCGGACCGCCGGGAGCCCGCGGAATGTACGCACGAAGGCGGCCCCGCGGTCGGCCGGCACCTCGACCACGAACCGGGAGCCCCCTTCCGCCGCGAGGGCGGAACCGGCGCTCGGCAAGCCCGTGGCCGCCAGGTCGACCGCGAATCCGAGCCCGCCCCCGAACGCCATCTCCGCGAGCGTGACGGCCAATCCTCCGTCCGAGATGTCGTGCGCCGCAAGGACCAGGTCGGCCGCATCCGCCTTCACCAACCGCTCGCCGAGCCGGCGAAGGTCGGCGGGAGCGGTCGGCGGGACCCGGAGCCCCGTGCGCCCGTGGCGACGGGCCCAGAGGGATCCACCGAGGTCGGGGGAGGAGGTTCCGAGGAGATAGAGGAGGCTTCCGCCTTCCTTGAAGTCGCTCGTGACGGCCCGACGCAGGTCGGGCAGGAGGCCGGTCGCGAGCAGCACCGGCGTCGGCGGGATCTCCGCGCCCAGCCCGCCGTTGTAAAAGCTCACGTTGCCGGAAGGCACGGCAAAACCGAGGGCGTGGGCCGCGCGGGCGAGGCCGGCCGTGACCGAGGCGAAATCGCCCAGCACGCGGGGGTCCTGCGGATTGCCGAAGTTGAGGCAGTTGGTGAATGCGTCCGGTCGGCCCCCGACCGCGTAGAGATTCCGCGCGGCCTCTTCGACGACCCACTCGGCTCCCCGAGCCGGGTCCTCCTGGCACGCCCACGGCTGGCTCGCGGTCGCGACCGCCAGCCCCGCCCAGTCTTCCGGCCGGGGCTGCAGGACCGCCGCATCTCCGTGCGACGGCGAGCTGACCCGTCCATGGAGCGGCCGGATCGCGGTCCTCCCCTGCACTTCGTGATCGTACAACCGGATGACCGGTTCTCGGGAAACCGAGTCGGGCGCGAGGACCAGGTCGGTGAACTGCGCCTCGACGTCATCGTCGGGCAACGGAGGGGCCGCGCCTCGGGACGGGGGTCGCCGGCGGGTCGGACGGTGCAACGGAGGAGGGGATACCCGGAACCCGATCCGAAGATGCGCCGCCGGGGCCCCATTCCACACCAACGTTTCGAACGGAGGCTCGGTCACCCGTCCGATCGCGGTCGCGGGGACATCGTACCGGCGGAAGATCTCGAGCAGAGCGCCAAGGTCCTTGGGCCGCACGTCGAGCACCATCCGTTCCTGCGACTCCGAGACCCAGACCTCCCAGGGGCGGAGCCCGGTCTCGCGCAGGGGGACCCGGGCGAGGTCGAGATGCATGCCGAACCCGCCGGCGTGGGCCAGCTCGCCGAACGCCGAGGCGACCCCTCCGCCGCCCAGGTCCTTGAGGCCCTGGACCAGCCCGCGGTCGAATGCCTCGAGGCAGGCGTGGATGAGCGGCTCCTTCATGATCGGATTACCGAGCTGGACCGCCCCCCGGGACTCGGACTCGCTGCGGTCGGTGAGCTCCTTCGACGCGAACGCCACGCCACCGATCCCGTCGCGGCCCGTCAGCCCGCCCGCGAGCACGAGGTGGTCTCCGACGGCGTGGGCGCGGTTCGGTAGCAGCCGCTTTTCGGGCAGGAAGCCGAGGCATCCGACGTTCACGAGCGGGTTCACGACGTATGCCGGGTCGAAGCCGATCGACCCGGAGACGGTCGGTACGCCGACTCGGTTGCCGTAGTCCCGGATCCCGGAGATGACGCCGTTGGCGAGGTAGCGGGGGCTTTTCACGCCGGCCGGCAGCCGGTCGTCGGGGAGGTCGAGGGGGCCGAAGAAGAGGGGGTCGCTGAGCGCGATCGGCTTTGCGCCGACGGCGAGAACGTCCCGAAGGATCCCTCCGATCCCGGTCGCCGCGCCACCGTACGGTTCGACGGCGGAGGGGTGGTTGTGGGATTCGATCCGCAGGGCGTAGGCGAACCCGTCCTTGAACCGCATCACCCCTGCGTCGCCGGTGCCGAGCACGCGCGGCCGGGGGTGGAGGGTGGAAAACGCCCGTTGGAGGAACGGTCGGGAGCTCTTGTAGCTGCAGTGTTCGCTCCAACTCTGGGCCAGACCCGCGAGCTCGATATCCGTGGGCTCGCGGCCCTCCGCACGGAAGTACGAGCGGATACGCGCGAACTCCTTCGCGTCAAATCCGAGCCCCCGCTCCGCCGAGACTTTCGCCAGGGAGGCCGCGGACGCGCGGCGGATCGGGACGGTCGTGACGCCTTCGGCCCACTCCGCCATACGGTTACGTCGGGGCGGGCCGGACGGTCACCCGGTGGATCACGGGGTTCGCGAGCAGCCGGTCCACGGCTTCCTGGGAGAGTCGTTTCGCCGCGGCCGCGGAGACTCCGGCGAACTCGAGGTCGAAGATCCGGGCCGTACCGACCTTGGGCACCGTCGCGATCCCGAGAAGCCGCAGGGACTTCTCCACGCTGTCGGCCTCGGCGTCGAACACGCCGGGTTTGAGCTCGATTCGGACCTCCATGCGCACCGACCGAGCGGGGGCGTGAGGCATCGGACAGAGCTACCGACGCGGGCAGATAATCTTGAGCCACCCCGCCGACGGCGCCGCTCGGAGCGCGGCGACCGTCGGCCGCGCGCCCACCGCATTATCGGGCTGCGGACGTCGGCCCGGGGGCGGGGCGACCGACGTCCGGAACGGGCCCGGGCCCCGGCGGTCCGCTCGCCGGTGCCGGTGCCGCAAAAAAGCTCTTATAGTGGGCCTTTCTCGGCTCGCCGGCTCGGTGGGGGCCGGCCGTCATGGAGGAGTTCATTTGTGGCGTCGAGTTCCTTCGGGGGCCGACGGAGTTCTTCGCCCGCGTGTCGAGCGAAGCGGGCGGCGTGCGTGAGTACCGCGGACCCAGTTCCACCGCGGTGATCGATCAAGTGATCAACGACCTCCAAGAGGAGTTCGAATCCGCCCCCGCGGCGTAGAGGGGTCGGGAGCCGGGCATTCGCCGTTCAGGGTCGGGAAACCGCGTTACACAGGGAGTCGCAATCATGGAAAAACCAACCGGGTCCAAGGCGCCGGTGAGCAACGCCGTCGAGAGCGCCTACACCAAGGTCTGGGGCGAGGAGAACGTCGTCGCCCTCATCGCGCTCAAGGTCGAGACCTCCGAGGCGGACTCGGTCGCGAGCGACGTAGCCAAGTTCACCGAGGCCGAGGACGTCTTCCTGGTCACGGGCGACACCGACATCTTCCTCAAGGTCCGATTCCCCCACTACGAGGAGTTGAAGGAGTTCGTCCTGCGCCGGCTGCCCGCCGTGCACGGCATTCGCGAGTCGAAGACCCTGCTCGTGGTGACCGCCTACAAGGAAGGCGGGGAGACCCGCCCCGCATGACGGCGCCGTCCCCCTCGGCACCGTCCGCCGGAGCCGCCACGGCGGCGACCCGTCCACCGGAGACCGAATCTCCGGCATTCCTCCGGCTGGTCGAGTCGCTCGCGCAACTGGCAGACGATTCCTCCGTGCCCCGCAACATCCGCCGCGGAGCCCAGTCCGCGAAGGACGAGCTCTCGAAGCCGCGCGTCGCGCTCGATATGCGGGTCGCGAGCGCCGTCTACGTCCTGGACGACCTCGCGAACGACCCCAACCTTCCGACGCACGGCCGCACCGCCATCTGGTCGATCATCTCGGGTCTGGAGAGTCTTCAGTGAGTCTCCCCGGGCATAGGTTGAAATACGCCCCTCGGGTCCTCGAGACTCGGAGCGGTCGCGGGCCCGTAGCTCAGCTAGGTTGGCCGCGCGGTCTCCCGAGCGGCCCTACAAAGAGCATCCGGCTTTTAACCGGTTGGTCGGGGGTTCGAACGATCGACCCCGCGCGCGGCGCGGAGTCGTTCCGGACGTCCCCCCGGGCCCGTTCCACTCCTCGGAGGATCGCATGACCCCCAGCACCGCACGTCGCACGAAGAAGAAGGACGCAAAGCCCGTGGTGACCCGGCCGTTCATCGCCCACCACCTCGCGCCCCCGCACGAGGTGCTCAGCGAGGACGAGTCCCAGAAGGTGCTGGTCGGACTGTCGACCACCGCCGAGCGCCTCCCGAAGATCCTCCTCTCGGACCCCGGTCTCCAGACCGACCCCAAGTTCGTCCCCATGCGGGACGCCGGGGAGAACCTGGTGGGCCGGATCGTCCGCATCCACCGTCCCTCCCAGACCGCCGGGCAGGCGCTCGCCTACCGGGTCATCGTCCCGTCCCTCGGGAGTTCGTAGTCCATGCGCGAGATCGTAGACGCCTTCTTCCGGGAGCGGTCAATCGTCAACCACCACCTCGCCAGCTTCAACGACTTCCTCCCGACGAAGGACAACCCGAACTCGCGGATGCAACGGATCGTCGACGAAGCCCGGGTCAGCGAGGACTCGACCGAGCGCGGGATCATCCGCCTCGACGTCCAGAAGACGAAGAGCTCGATCTACGTGCGGGTGGGCCGCCGCCGGGACGCCCGCGGCAACGTCAACCCGTCCGCCGAACCGACCATCTTCATCGGCGCCCCGTTCGTCAAGGAGCCCGTCGGCTCGAAGCCGACGCTCACGCCCATGGAGGCCCGCCTGCGGAACCTCACCTACCAGGCCCCCATCCACCTCAAGGTCACCGTCGTCGAGAATGGTGTCGAGCGCGCGCCCGAGGACGTCCACATCGGCGACCTCCCCATCATGGTCAAGAGCCGCCCGTGCAACTTGAACCGCTACAAGGTCAGCGAGGACGACCAGATCTGGCTCTCGGACGACGAGTATCGCGCGAAGCTCGTCGAGTACGGCGAGGACCCGCTCGACCCGGGCGGATACGCGGTCATCGGCGGGACGGAGCGGGTCATCATCAGCCTCGAGGACCTCGCCCCGAACCGCATCTTCGCCGAGCACAACGAACGCTACGGCACGCCGATCGAGAGCGCGAAGGTGTTCAGCCAGCGCGGCGGCTACCGGTCCCTCACCGTCGTCGAGAAGAAGAAGGAGGGGATCCTGCAGGTCTCCGTCCCGACGGCGAGCGGCCAGATCCCGCTGGTCATCATGATGAAGGCCCTCGGGATGAAGAACGACGAGGAGATCTTCCAGGCGGTCCTGGGAGAGCTGTACCCGCTGGACGAGCCGTTCGTCCAGACGATGAAGCACCTCCTCAACGTCAACCTCGAGGAGTGCGTCTCGAAGAAGCTCTACCCCCCCGAGGGGATCCTCTCCACCGAGGACGCCCTCGTCTACCTCGAGAAGAAGTTCGCCACGGGGCAGGCGAAGGAGTACCGCCAGCGCAAGGTCGACGGCATCCTCGACCGGTCGCTCCTCCCCCACCTCGGCGACACGAAGGGGGACCGACTCAAGAAGGCCCTCTACCTCGCGCGCATGGCGCGTACCGTCCTCGAGCTCCACCTCAAGGTCCGGGGGGAGGACGACAAGGACCACTACGCGAACAAGCGCCTCAAGCTCGCAGGGGACCTCATGGAGGACCTCTTCCGGGTGGCGTTCTCGCTGCTCCTGAAGGACCTCAAGTACCAGCTCGAGCGCTCGTTCGCCCGAAAGAAGGACCTCCGCATCGCGAGCGCGATCCGGCCCGACCTCCTGACGCAGCGCCTGGTCCACGCCCTCGCGACCGGCAACTGGGTTGGCGGGCGCGCCGGAGTGAGCCAGGTGCTCGACCGGACGAGCCACATGTCCACGATTAGCCACCTCCGGCGGGTCACGAGCCCGCTCACCCGGAGCCAGCCGCACTTCGAGGCACGCGACCTGCACCCCACGCAGTGGGGGCGGCTCTGCCCCAACGAGACCCCCGAGGGCCAGAACTGCGGTCTCGTCAAGAACTACGCCCTGTGCGTCGACGTCTCGGAAGGGGCCGACGAGGAGGAGGTCACCCTCATCCTGCGCGACCTGAACACCCGCGAGATCGGTCCGGACGTCCTGGAAGAGTCCGCCGCGCCGAAGGGCCGGCGCGCCGCACGGGTCTACGTCAACGGCAACCTCGTCGGCCTCCACTCGCAGCCGGTCGACCTCGTCCGGGAGATCCGCGAACGCCGCCGGACGGGGACCCTCTCGCCGACGCTCGGCGACAAGACCTACGAGATCAACGTCCGCTACGATGACGAGATGAACGAGGTCATCGTCCACTGCGACTCGGGCCGCCTCCGGCGCCCGCTCGTCGTCGTGAAGGGCGGGGTCCCGCGCGTGACGCGCTCGGACCTCGACGACCTCGCCCGCGGGACCCTCTCCTTCTCCGACCTCATCCGCCAGGGGAAGATCGAGTGGGTCGACGCCGAGGAGGAGGAGGACAGCCTCATCGCGGTCGACCCGTACGTCCCACCCGACCGCTGCCCGAAGTGCACGAAGGCCCTCTCGCGCTCCGACCTCCGCTGGATGTCGATGGGCGACAAGTCGGAGAAGACGATCGTCGAGTGCGGGATCTGCCACCAGGAGTTCCCGACCACGTCGCTCCTGACCGAGAAGCACACGCACCTCGAGATCGACCCGAACCTGATGCTCGGTGTCTGCACCGGGCTCATCCCGTACCCCGAGCACAACTCGGCGCCCCGGAACACGATGGGCTCGGGAATGGCCAAGCAGGCGCTCGGCGTCGAGTCGGTGAACTACCGCCGCCGCCCCGACACGCGGAGCCACCTGCTCCACTACCCGCAGGCACCGCTGCTCCAGACGCAGACGATGCGGTACGTCCACTTCACGGAGCGGCCCGCGGGCCAGAACTTCGTCGTCGCCATCCTCTCGTACGAGGGGTACAACATGCAGGACGCGCTCGTCTTCTCCAAGGGCGCGATCGACCGCGGCCTCGGACGTTCGTCGTTCTTCCGCACGTACCGTGGCGAGGAGCGCAAGTATCCGGGCGGTCAGGAGGACCGCTTCGAGATCCCCCGGCCCGACGTCGCGGGAGCCCGCGTCGACACGGCCTACCGCAACCTCGGCGAGGACGGTCTCATCTTCCCCGAGCTCGAGGTCACCGAAGGGGACGTCCTCGTCGGCAAGACGAGCCCGCCGCGCTTCCTCGAGGAGAAGACCGACCTGCTCACGCCCCAGAAGCGGCGCGAGACGAGCGTCACGGTCCGATTCGGCGAGTCCGGCTGGGTCGACAACGTCATCCTGACGGAGGGGGAGAACATCTCCAAGCTCGTCAAGGTCAAGGTCCGCAACCAGCGGATCCCCGAGCTCGGCGACAAGTTCGCGAGCCGGCACGGCCAGAAGGGTGTCGTCGGGCTCATCGTCCCGCAGGAGAACCTGCCGTTCACCCGGGACGGGATCACCCCGGACCTGCTGATCAACCCGCACGCGATCCCGTCGCGCATGACGGTCGCCCACGTGCTCGAGATGCTCGGCGGCAAGGTCGGCGCCCTCGAGGGGCGCACCATCGACGGTACCGCGTTCTCCGGAGCGCGAGAGGAAGCGCTCCGGGACGGCCTGAAGGCGCTCGGCCTCCACCCCAGCGGACGCCAGACCCTGTACGACGGGCTCACCGGCCGCCGGTTCGAGGCGGAGATCTTCATCGGCGTGATCTACTACCAGAAGCTCCACCACATGGTCGCGGGCAAGATGCACATGCGCTCGCGCGGACCCGTCCAGATCCTGACGCGGCAGCCGACCGAGGGGCGCTCCCGCCAGGGCGGTCTCCGGTTCGGAGAGATGGAGCGGGACTGCTTGATCGGCCACGGCGTCGCGATGGTCATCAAGGACCGTCTGCTCGACGAGTCGGACGGCACGGTCCAGTACGTCTGCGGCAACCCGGAGTGCGGCCACATCGCGATCCCCGACTCGCGGGCGAGTTCGCTCCGGTGCCCGAGCTGCGGGAACACGTCGTCGATCTACCCGGTCGAGATGAGCTACTCGTTCAAGCTCCTCCTCGAGGAGCTGATCAGTCTCGGCGTGGTCATGCGGCTGCAACTTGAGGAGATGCGGTAGGGAGGTTCCACATGGCGCAAGGACTGTCCAAGAAGATCAAGAGCCTCCAGTTCGCCTTCCTCTCGCCGGACGAGATCCGCCGCATGAGCGGTGTGAAGATCATCACGGCCGACACGTACGACGACGACGGCTACCCGATCGAGATGGGTCTGATGGACCTCCACCTTGGGGTCATCGAGCCGAACCTGCGCTGCCGCACCTGCGGCGGCCGGGTGAACGAGTGCCCCGGGCACTTCGGGATCATCGAGCTCGCCATGCCGGTCATCCACGTCGGCTACGCGAAGGAGATCAAGCGCCTGCTCCAGTCGACCTGCCGGGCCTGCGGCCGGATGCTGCCGGACGCGCCCTCCCCTCGCGCCGAGGCGGCCTCCGATTCGGACGACGCGACGCCGGCGCCGCGGACCCGCGAGCCGAAGGACGAGCGGACCTGCCCGCACTGCCACGAGATCCAGCAGCGGATCGTGCTCGACAAGCCGACGACCTTCCGCGAGAACTCGCACAAGATCACCCCCAAGGAGGTCCGCGCCCGACTCGAGCGGATCCCGGACGAGGACGTCCGGTTCCTCGGCCTCAACCCGCGCTTCGGCCGCCCCGAGTGGATGGTGCTCACCGTCCTGCCGGTCCCGCCGGTCCAGGTCCGCCCCTCGATCACCCTCGAGAGCGGGGAACGGAGCGAGGACGACCTGACCCACAAGCTGGTCGACGTGCTGCGGATCAACCAGCGGCTGCGCGAGAACCGCGACATGGGCGCCCCCCAGCTCGTCGTCGAGGACCTGTGGGAGCTGCTCCAGTACCACGTCACGACCTACTTCGACAACCAGACCAGCGGCATCCCGCCCGCCCGGCACCGTTCGGGCCGCCCGCTGAAGACCCTCGCCCAGCGCCTCAAGGGGAAGGACGGACGGTTCCGTTCGAACCTCTCGGGAAAGCGGGTCAACTTCTCGGCGCGCACGGTCATCAGCCCCGACCCGCTCCTCTCGATCAACGAGGTCGGGATCCCGGCGGAGGTCGCGCGCGGCCTCACCGTCCCGCTCCAGGTCACGCCCCACAGCCAGGAGGTCGCCAAGGAGCTCGTCAAGCGCGGCCCCAACCCTCCGCCCGACGCGGAAGGCCGGTACCGCTGCGGCGTGAACTACCTCATCCGCGAGGACGGCCAGCGGATCAAGGTCATGGAGAAGAACGCCGAGGCGTGCGCCGAGCTCGTGACGCCCGGCTCGGTCGTCGAGCGCCAGCTGATCGACGGCGACATCGTGCTGTTCAACCGGCAGCCGAGCCTCCACCGGATGAGCATGATGGCCCACTTCGTCCGGATCCTGCCGCACAAGACGTTCCGGTTCAACCTCTGCGACTGCCCGCCCTACAACGCGGATTTCGACGGCGACGAGATGAACCTCCACGTCCTCCAGAGCCAGGAGGCCCGCGCCGAGGCCAAGGTCCTCATGAAGGTCGAGGAGCACATCCTCTCGCCACGGTACGGCGGCCCCATCATCGGGATGTTGCACGACCACATCACCGCCGCGTTCCTCCTCACGTACCAGAACCCGACGTTCACCCGCGCCGAGGTGACGTACCTCCTCTCGAAGCTCCACTACCCGATGCCGCCCCCGGCGGGCGAGAAGGAGGGCGTGGAGTTCTGGACGGGCAAGCAGCTGTTCTCGCTGACGCTCCCGGACGACCTGACGCTCGAGTTCCACTCGAACATCTGGGCCCGGTGCGACTGCTCGCCGCTCAACTGCAAGCACGACGCCTACGTCGTGATCGAGAACGGGGTCCTCAAGGCCGGGACGATCGACAAGAAGGCGATCGCCTACGAGAAGGGCGCCGTCCTGGACGCCATCGCCCGGAACGACGGCATGGGGCGGGCCCGCCAGTTCCTGGACGAGATGAGCCGGTTGTGCATCACGGCGATCGGGCTCAACGGGCTCTCCACCGGCATCGATGACGAGGACGTCCCCGAAGGGGCCCAGAAGGAGATCCGGACCGCGCTCGAGGATGCGCGGCTCAAGGTCAACGAGCTGGTCGAGCAGTACCGCGAGGAGAAGCTCGAGCAGATGCCCGGCCGTTCCCTCGAGGAGACGCTCGAGGTCATGGTCCGGCGGGAGCTCGGCCAGGCGCGCGACAAGGCGGGCGACATCGCGGGCCGATTCCTCGGTCTCGAGAACCCGGCCGTCATTCTCGCCAAATCCGGCGCCCGCGGCTCGATGCTCAACCTGACGCAGATGGCCGGCGCCGTCGGCCAGCAGTCGGTCCGGGGCGAGCGCCTGATGCGCGGCTACGTCCACCGGACGCTGCCGCACTTCCAGCGCGAGGACCTCGGGGCGGATGCGCGCGGCTTCGTGAGCTCGAGCTACAAGCTCGGACTCTCGCCGACGGAGTACTTCTTCCACTCGATGGGGGGCCGGGAGTCGCTGGTCGACACGGCGGTCCGTACGAGCCGCTCGGGATACATGCAGCGCCGTCTGATCAACGCGCTCGAGGACGTCAAGGTCGCCGCGGACGGGACCGTCCGCAACACGGCCGGGACCGTCATCGAGTTCCGCTACGGGGAGGACGGGATCGACCCGACCCGCTCCTTCCAGGGCGAGGCCGTCGCGCTGGACGAGGTCGTCTCCCAGGTGCTCGGGCGCCGCGTGCGCACGGGGGACCTGAAGGGCCCGGACGACGTCGAGGGCGCGCCGCCCGTCAGCGAGGAAGAGATGGACCTCCAGGCCGAAGCCCAGCTCGAGGAAGAGGAGAGCGAGGACGAAGGCGAGGAGACCGGCGGACCCGAGGAAGGTCCGGAGTTCGGAGGGGAGTAGGCACCATGCCCGCAGAGAAGAAGAGCGCACCGAAGGCCGCAACGAAGGCACCCCCGAAGGACATGGTCCAGCGGATCCTCGACGCCGCGAAGCAGGAGCACGTCTCGCTACCGCCCTCCCTGGTCGAGGGCCTGAAGACGAAGGTCCAGACGCTCCGCCTCTCGCCGGCCGACACGAACAAGATCCTGCACGAGGTCGCGCGACGGTTCGGCCGCGCCGAGGTGGACGCCCACGAGTCGGTCGGCGTCATCGCCGCGCAGTCGATCGGCGAGCCGGGCACCCAGATGACGCTGCGGACGTTCCACTACGCCGGGGTCGCCGAGATGAACGTCACGCTCGGCCTCCCGCGGCTCATCGAGCTCGTGGACGCGCGCCGCGTCCCGTCGACGCCGATGATGACCGTCCACGTCGACAAGAAGCTCAAGAACGACCGGGACACGGTCGAGGAGATCGCGCTCCGGATCGAGGTGACGACCGTCCCCGACGTCGCCGCGATCGGGACCGTGGTCGAGGATCTCAAGGTCGTCGTCTCGCCCCAGGCGGCGCTGATGGCCAAGCGGGGCGTCAAGCGCGCGGAGATCGAGAGCGCGCTCACCGAGAACCTGGACCTCCGCCTGTTCGAGATCCGGCCCGGCTCCGGGAGCGGGGAGACCCGCACGTTCGAGATCCACCTCAAGGAGGCCGGGACCTCCGGCGCAAAGACGAAGTCGCGCCGGGAGGAGCTGGTCGAGGAGATGCCGTTCAAGAAGCTCCTCATCGCGAGCGAAGAGGCCTCCGCGATCCGGATCAAGGGCGTCCTCGGCATCCGCCGGGCGCTGATCCGCCGCGAGAAGGACGAGTACGTGATCTACACCGAGGGGTCGAACCTCGACGGGGTCCTCGAGATCCCGGGCGTGGACGGGGTCCGCACCACCACCAACTCGGTCTTCGAGATCTACCGCGTCTACGGGGTCGAGGCGGCCCGCGCCGCGCTGATCCACGAGACGAACCGCACGCTGGCCGAGCAGGGGCTCGGGGTCGACATCCGGCACCTCATGCTGGTCGCCGACGTCATGACGAACGAGGGCGACATCCGCGCCATCGGACGCCACGGGATCTCCGGGAAGAAGACGAGCGTGCTCGCCCGGGCCGCGTTCGAGATCACCGCCGCCCACCTGCTCCGCGCCGCGATCATCGGCGAGGTCGACGAGCTGAAGGGCGTCGCCGAGAACATCATCGTCGGCCAGCCGATCACCCTCGGCACCGGCGCCGTCAACCTCGTCTACCGGCCCCTCCCGGGCGCGCTCCCCAAGCGCGCCCCGGCGCCCCACACACCGGAGCCGCCCGTCGTCCCCGCCGCGGACGAGCTCGAACCGATGGTCCCGGAGGCCTAGGATGGACCTCGCGCACGCCCTCAAGGTCGCGCTCGAGACCGGCAAGGTGAAGCTCGGCGTCCACGAGACGCTCGACGCCGCCGAGGGGAAGAAGGCGAAACTGCTCATCGTCGCGAAGAGCTGCCCCGACGAGAAGCTCCGGACGGAGCGCACGTACGGGAAGATCCCGATCTACCACTACGAGGGCTCCGCGGTCGACCTCGGACAGGCGTGCGGCCGGCCCTTCCCCATCAGTGCGATGGCGATCCTGGACGCCGGGTCGAGCGCCATCCTCTCGCTCGAAACGTAGGGGCGGGCGAACCCTTTCCCCCATGGCGGAGATCTCCCTCGACACCGAGACCCTCGGCTACATCCGGTTGTTCGAAGAGCGCACGGGGGCCCGGGTGAAGGACTGCCTCCACGCGGAGGACAAGCTCGTCTTCCTGGTCTATCCGGGCGAGGTCCACAAGGCGGTCGGCCCCGGCGGAGTGCTGGTCGACCGGCTGAAGGGGATGCTCAAAAAGGAGATCCAGGTGGTCGAGTACGCGGACGACCCCGAGACCCTCGTGAAGAACATCTTCTACTGGTACAGCCCGAAGCAGGTCGACCTGGTCCCGAAGGGGAAGGGCCGGCACGCGACCGTCACGGTCGACCCGGCCTGGAAGGCCCGCGCGATCGGCAAGGCGGGGAAGAACTTGAAGGTCGCGCGGGCGATCCTCGTCCGGCACACCGACATCGCCTCCGTCAGCGTCGCGTAGGTTCCCTCCGGGGCGCGGGACCGCACGGGCGGGAGCTTCAAGACCTCCGGCTCCTCCCGTAGGGTGTCTCCCATGCTCGAGGTCCGACTGGACAGCTGGCTCCGCGGGTTCGGTCCGCCCAGCCGGGTGAAGCTCGAAGCCGACACGCTCGCGCACCTCCTGGACGAGCTCGAGGCGCGGTACCCCCGGTTCCGGTTCAAGGTCCGGGACGAGGCCGGTGCGCTCCGAAAGTACGTCCGGGTCTTCGTGGACGGGACCGACGTGAGCGGGACGACGGGCGTCGACACCCCCCTGGCCGGCGCCCGAACGATAGATATCCTCCATTCCATAGCGGGAGGGTAGCCGAGGCACGGGACCATGCAGAAGAACCGCCGGATACGGGTGTTGGTCGGGACGCGGAAAGGGACGTACATCGTCGAGTCGGACGCCCGGCGCCGGACCTGGAAGGTCGGCCCCGTCGCGCACGCCGGCAACGAGATCTACCACGTCGTGGCCGATCCCCGGCACCCGGGGGACCTGTATGCCGCGGTCAACAATTCGTTCTGGGGCCCGGCGGTCCAGCGCTCGCGCGACTGGGGCAAGACCTGGAAGGAGATCGCCACCCCGATGACGCCGAACGAGAAGGCGCGCAAGGCGCAGGTGAAGGAGGCGAACTTCGGCGGCGTCAAATGGGCCATCAACAACCTCTGGCGCGTCGAGCCCGGGCATCCGAGCGAACCGGACACGCTCTACCTCGGAGCCGACCCCCACCTCTTGTTCCGCTCGACCGACCTCGGCGGTTCGTGGGAGCCGATCTCGAGCCTCAACGACCACCCGGCGCGGAAGGACTGGTCACCGGGGGCGGGCGGGGCGTGCCTGCATACGATCCTCATCGACCCGCGCGACGCCCGCCGGCTCTACATCGGCCTCTCGGCCGTCGGCACGTTCCGGTCGGAGGACGCGGGAACGAGCTGGAAACCGACCAACAAGGGGGTCATGGCGCCGTTCCTCCCGAACAAGTACCCCGAGACCGGCCAGTGCGTCCACCACGTGGTCGCGGACGCCGCCGACCCGGACACGTTCTACCGACAGGACCACGGCGGGATGTACGTCTCGCACGACCGCATGGAGAAATGGGTCCGGATCGGGAAGCCGCTCGGCGACGATTTCGGGTTCTGCGTCGCGTCCCCGGCGTCGGCCCCGGGTCGCGCCTACTTCGTCCGACTGGACGGGGAGGCCCGGGTCACGGGCGAGGGCCACTTCCAGGTCCACGAGTGGAACGACAAGACCCGACGGTGGAGGAAGCTGCTCTCCCCGAAGGCGTTCCCGGGCCACTTCGGCGTCCAACGTGAGGGGATCACGACCGACAACCTGGACCCTGCGGGGATCTACGTCGGCACGACCACGGGTCAGTTGTTCGTCAGCCCGGACGCCGGGAAGAGCTGGAGGCTCGTCCCCTACCAGTTCCCGGGGATCCACTCGGTCGGCATCGCCAACCCGACGGGGAACTGATCCGACCGTCGGCCCCGTCAGGGTTATCCCCGGCGCCCCGGTTCCCGACCGCCAGCGCGCCGCGCGGACGAGCGGGGCCCCCGCCGGTCCGATGCCCCGTCGCGCACCCTCGGAACCATGAGCGGGCGAACCGAAGAGGGAACGAAGCCCAAGCCCCAGATCACGACCGTCTTCTTCGACCTCGGCGGGACGCTGGTCGACGAGCAGGACATCGCCGGTTGGGTGGAGGAAGCCGCCCGGGTCGGCCTCGACATCCCTCCGGACGAATTCGCGCACGCCTACTCCGAGGTCCTGCGCTCGACCGACTGCACGCCCCGCGTACCGTTCGAGGAGTTCTGGCGCCAGGTGCTGGAACGGGGCGCCCAGCATCCAGTACCGCCCGCGATCACCGAACGGTTCGTGCGAACGTACACGACGCGGGAGCGCCCGCTGCCGCTCTTCTCCGATGCGCGCCGGTGCCTCGAGGAGCTCCGCGCCCAGGGTCGCCGGCTCGGCATCATCTCGAACTCCCGCGGAGAGGACCACGTGCGGGAGGTCCTCATCCGACGCGGGATCGCGGAGTTCTTCCCGACCATCGTATCCTCCGGGACCGAAGGGGTCGCCAAGCCCGACCCGGAGATCTTCCGCCGCGCGCTCGCGCGGGTCCGTGCCGCGCCCGAGGAGACGTTCTACGTCGGCGACCTTGCGTTCACCGACGCCAAGGCCGCCGCGGCGGTCGGGCTCCACGCGGTCTGGTTGAACCGCTGGGGCACGGGGTTCGGCGACGACCCTCCGGAGATCACCTCGCTCCTCGAGGTGCCGCTGTGGATCCGCCAGCTCGAAACCGGCCGTTAGCTCGCGCCCGCGGCCGCCCCGGCACCTAGGGGCTGTTAAATACCGACCGAGACTCCCACAGGTGTTGCGCCCTTCTCCCTCGGGAGCGGGGTTGCGGCGACGCCGCCACGGCGAGCCGGGGACGCATGATCCGCGCTCTTCCAGGGCGACGCCACAGATGGCCCGATGGGGCGTGGAGCCCCGAGAACCCCTCCCCGGAGACGGGGAGTGACCTCTCGGAGCCGACAGACGAGATCAAGTCAGCGTACGCGAATCGCTCAATTAAGTCAGTCAGCGAAGAGCATATACCGCCAGTCAGCGAAGAATCGGTCACGACCAGTAAACTCCGCACACGCGAGAGTGTGCTTACAAATCCGGTTGATCCTGCCGGCGGGCACCGCTATTGGAGTTCGCTTAAGCCATGCGAGTCGAGAGGGGTAAGCCCTCGGCGCACTGCTCAGTAACACGCGGACAATCTGCCCTCGAGACGGGGATAACCCCGGGAAACTGGGGATAATACCCGATAGATCTGGGATGATGGAAGGCTCTCAGGTCCAAATCCTACGGGGCTCGAGGATGGGTCTGCGGCCTATCAGGTAGTAGGGGGTTTCACGGACCCCCTAGCCGTAGACGGGTACGGGCTTTGGGAGAAGTCGCCCGGAGATGGATTCTGAGACACGAATCCAGGTCCTACGGGACGCAGCAGGCGCGAAACCTCCACAATGTGGGCAACCACGATGGGGGAACTCCAAGTGCCTACACTTTTGTGTAGGCTGTTCTCGAGCCTAAAAAGCTCGAGAAGTAAGGGCCGGGTAAGACGGGTGCCAGCCGCCGCGGTAATACCCGCGGCCCGAGTGGTGCTCATTATTATTGAGCCTAAAGCGTCCGTAGCTGGCCGGACAAATCTCCGGGTAAATCGGGCGGCCCAACCGTCCGAATTCCGGAGACACTGTTCGGCTTGGGATCGGGAGAGGGTGAAGGTACTCTCGGGGTAGGGGTAAAATCCTGTAATCCGGAGGGGACCACCAGTGGCGAAGGCGTTCACCTAGAACGAATCCGACAGTGAGGGACGAAGCCCTAGGGCGCAAACGGGATTAGATACCCCGGTAGTCTAGGGTGTAAACTCTGCAGACTTGGTGTTGGGGGTCCTGCGTGGGCTCCCAGTGCCGGAGTGAAGATGTTAAGTCTGCCGCTTGGGGAGTACGGTCGCAAGACTGAAACTTAAAGGAATTGGCGGGAGAGCACCGCAACGGGAGGAGCGTGCGGTTCAATTGGATTCAACGCCGGAAAACTCACCGGGGGCGACGGAGGGATGAAAGCCAGGCCGAAGACCTTGCCCGATCCTCCGAGAGGTGGTGCATGGCCATCGTCAGTTCGTACCGTAAGGCGTTCTGTTAAGTCAGATAACGAACGAGACCCTCGCCTTCAGTCGCTATCTCACGAGTGGTCGTGAGAGCACACTGAGGGGATCGCTGCCGCTAAGGCAGAGGAAGGAGAGGTCTACGGTAGGTCCGTATGCCCCGAATCTCCCGGGCAACACGCGCGCTACAAAGGTGGGGACAATGGGATCCGACCCCGAAAGGGGAAGGCAATCCTGAAACCCCATCGTAGTCTGGATTGAGGGCTGTAACTCGCCCTCATGAAAATGGATTCCGTAGTAATCGCGGGTCAACATCCCGCGGTGAATGTGCCCCTGCTCTTTGCACACACCGCCCGTCAAGTCATCCGAGTTGGGTCGGAGTGAGGGTGGCTCATCTGGGTCGCTCGAACTTCGGTTCAGCAAGGGGGACTAAGTCGTAACAAGGTATCTGTAGGGGAACCTGCAGATGGATCACCTCCTAAGAACGCCCGTTCAAGGCGTTCCGAAATTCGTGGTCCGATTCCGCTGACGCACACGGGCTGGATCTCGTCGACCCACGGGCCGTCAACCCTTTTTTGAGTAGTTACACTTTCCTTATTAACGGAGAATTCCTGCTCCGGCCGATGATGAAGGTGGAGCCGCACCGTCCGGTGCCGGCCGAGCTGGCGCCCGCCGTCCGGGCCCTCGAATCGGGCGAGCCGATCCTCATCTTCGACGCCCCCGACCGGGAGGGGGAGACCGACCTCATCATCCTCAGCGAGCGGGCGACCCCCGAGCTCATCCGGCTGCTCCGCAAGGACGCGGGAGGGTGGATCTGCACGGCGATCTCGGACGAGCTGCGGGTCCGCCTGGGCCTCCCGTACTACGCCGACCTCCTGCAGGCCGGAGAGCCGGAGTACCCGATCCTGCGCGACCTCCGCCGCGAACAGCTCCGGTACGACACGCGCAGTCCCTTCGGCCTCCACGTCCACCACCGGACCACCTACACCGGCATCCCCGACAACGACCGGGCGACCGGCGTACGGGCCCTGGGGGAGATCGCCCGGGACGCGGCCCGGCTCTCCGATGCCGATCTCCGGCGCCGCTTCGTGGGCGAGTTCAGCTCCCCCGGCCACCTCCCGATCATCTATGCCGCCCCCAAGCTCCTCTCCGAGCGGAAGGGTCATACGGAACTCTCGGTCTCGCTGACCCGGATGGGGCGACTCTCGGAATCGGCGACGGTCTGCGAGATGCTGGGGGACTCGGGAGGGGCCCGCGGTCCGGACGCGGCCCGGCAGTACGCCGAGACCCACGGGTTCGAATTCCTGGACGGCACCACGATCCTGGGAGCGTGGCGGGCGTGGTCGTCCGCGTAATGGCCACGGGGGTCTTCGACCTCCTGCACCCGGGGCATGTCTACTTCCTCACCGAGGCCCGCAAGCTCGGCGACGAGCTCGTCGTCGTGGTCGCGCGCGACCGGACCGCCCGGCGCCTGAAGCAGGAGCCGTACGTCCCCGAGGCGATGCGCCGCGAGATGGTCGAGTCGCTGAAGCCGGTCGACCGGGCGATCCTCGGCTCCGCCACCGACATCTACGAGACGGTCGTCTCCGAGCGGCCGTCCATCATCGCGCTGGGGTACGACCAGATCTGGAACGAGGCGGAGGTCGAGCGGGAGTGCGCCCGCCGCGGCGTCCCGGTCAAGGTCGCCCGCATCGGTCCCTTCCCGCACGACGACCTCGCGAGCAAGCGGATCGTCGAGCGGATCCTCGAGCGGGGCCCCCCCAGTCGGGAGGCGAAGTCCTGAAGAAGATCGGCGTCGCCGACACGACGTTCGCGCGGGTCGGGATGGCGGAGGCGGCGATCGGCGCCCTCCGGGGGCGCGGCACCGGCTTCAAGGTCGTCCGCCGCACCGTCCCCGGCATCAAGGACCTGCCCGTCGCCTGCCGACAGCTGTTCCTCGAGGACGGGGTCGACCTCTGCCTGGCCCTCGGCATGCCCGGGAAAGCGGAGTACGACAAGACCTGCGCCCACGAGGCGTCCCTCGGTCTCATGTTCACCTCGGTCCTCGAGGCGAAGCCGATCGTCGAGTGCTTCGTCTTCGAGGGCGAGGCCGACGGTCCGCGCGCCCTCGAGACCCTGGCGCTCCGCCGGGCCGAGGAGCACGCCCTCAACGCCTACTCCATGTTGTTCCGGCCGCACGACCTCGCCCGACGGGCGGGGGAGGGGCTGCGCCAGGGATTCCCGGATGCGGGACCGGCGCGCCGGCGACACTAGAACGCACGAAGGAAACACCGATGGCGAAATCGAAGAGGGACGGGGAAGGGGTCTGCGTGGCGATCGTGGCGAGCGAATACAACTACGACATCACGCTCATGATGCTCGAGCGGGCGAAGGAGGAGGTCGAGTTCCTCGGCGCGAGCTTGGGGCCGGTCGTGAAGACGCCCGGCGTCTTCGACATGCCGCTCGCCGTCCAGGCGCTGTTCCGGCGCAAGGACGTGGACGCGGTCGTCGCGCTCGGCGCGGTCATCGAGGGCGAGACGGGGCACGACGAGGTCGTCATGAACCAGGCGTCCCGAAAGCTCACCGACCTCTCGGTCGAGCACGGGAAGCCGCTCGGGCTCGGCATCTCCGGACCCGGCGAGACCCGCCTGCAGGCGCAGGACCGGATCGAGAACGCCGGGAACGCGGTCCGCGCGGTCGTGAAGATGGTCCGCCGGCTGCGCGACCTCGAGTAGACGGTCGGTCGCCCCCGAAACACCGAGGCCGGAGGGATCGTCGGATGGTATCGCTCGACGTCGGCTGCGGCAAGCAGAAGCGCGGCGACATCGGGATGGACATCTACCCCGGTCCCCAGGTCGACGTCGTCTGGGACCTCCGGAAGACCCCCTGGCCGTTCGAGTCGGGGAAGTTCGACACGGTCTACGCGATCCACGTCCTCGAGCACATCCCCTTCTCGCTCGAGCCCCAGTACGAGGACGGCCTGTTCGGCGTCCTGGGCGAGATCCACCGGGTCCTGCAGCCCGGGGGCAAGCTCGTCGTCATCACGCCGCACCAGCAGTCCCGGTACGCCTGGGGCGTCCCGACCCACCGCCGGGTGTTCAACGAGACGACCTGGACCCACTTCAGCCGCGACCTCTGGACCGGCGTCTACTCCCTCGAGAGCCCGGACGGGATCGGCCGGGAGCCGCTGTTCGAGAAGAGCTCGATCCGGGTCGACCGGGAGTTCGGCTCCGCCTACCCGTTCGGGTTCCGGGAGTGGCACGTCGAGCACCGGTTCCCCCGGGTCTACCGCGTCCTCTGCGCGCTCCGGGTCGGGCGGAAGCGCAACCTCTACGTCACGCTCACGAAGGGGGGTGCGGCCCCCCCGACCCCCGGGACCCTTCCGGCCGCGCCGCCGCCCCCGCCCGTGCCTCCGCCGGTCTAGAGGCCGAAGCGGGCGCGGACCTGGTCGAACGCGACCCGGCCCTTCGTGGTGTGCGGCACGACCTTCACGTCGGCCGGCACGCTCGCGGGTCGGGTGCGGGCGGTCAGCATCTTCTCGAGACGGGCCTTGGGAGCGTGGATCGTCACGTCGGGAGAAGCCGTGGTGCCCGGGGTGACCGTGACCGAGCCGTTCGTGTCCACCCGGACGCTCGCGGCGTCCTGGTCGGTCTCGAACACCCAGACCTGAGGAAGGTAGGCCCGAACGAAGGAGCCGATGAGGCCCTGGAGGCGGGGCTTGAGCTCCTTCTCGATCTCCGGGGCGACCTTTCCGAGTAGGTCCACGGTCGCGGGCATGGGCGTCGGCACCGCCCCCGCCGTAAGAAGATGACGCCGCTCGAGGGTCTGCGGGCTATGCGGCGGTCGGCGCGGGATCGGGCTCTAGCGGGTCGACGCGGCCCGCGATCAGCGCCGTCAACGCACCGACCATCACGCCGACCGCCGTGCCCACGAGCAGTCCGATCCACGCCCCGCTATCGGCCGCCGACACGACATCGGGAAGGAAGGAGTTCTGCTGGGCCATACCGACGGCCGCGGCGAGGCCTCCCGCGAACATGCCGACCACTCCCCCCAGCAGTCCCGCGAGTATCGCCAGACCGAGGATCCGGTTCCGTGGGCGGCGGGCACCGGCCAGCGCGCGCGTGGACGCCAAGCACAGCACGGCCGTCACGCTCGTCCACGCCACGACGAAGGCGGAAATCCAGGCCGCGGCCTGGTTCGTGTCGGTCGGTACGCTGGTTAGCCACCAGGTGTCGACCGACTGGTATTGGTATCCGATCGCAAAGGAGGCCCCAAGGCCCACGAGGGCTCCGACGATCGGGCCCACGACCGGTCCCCGTCGTCCGAGCGGGGCGATCGAGAAGTAGGCCACCGCCGCGGTCAGGGCGCCCGAGATCGGCACGACCAGAAAATTGAGGGCGAACGTCGGGTCGACCCCGTGGTTGGCGATGATCGTCCCGCCGGTCGCGGAGAAGGATCCCTCTCCCGACGCGATGAAGCTCGCGGCGGTGACCAGAAGAACGGCCGCCGGGACCCCCCAACGGTTGGGCCGGACCTTGACGGGCCCCACGGAGCCTACATTCCGGAGGTGGTAGATGAGGCTTGGTTTGGCCCGCTCCACGGAGGCTCGACGCCCGGAGCGGCCACGCGGCTGAAATCGTTAAGGCCGACCTCCCTTCCCCGCCCACGGGGGAGACCGAATGGAACTCCGTGAGTTCCGAACGGAGCTCCCATCCACTCAGATCGAGGGGATTCGACGCGCGCGGGAAGGGGCGCCCGAGGGCGCCCGGATCGTCGCCGCGCGGCAGAGCGCCGGCCGGGGCCGGGGGGACCATGCCTGGGCCTCCCCCGCCGGAAACCTGTACCTCAGCTTGATCGTCCGAGCTCCCTCCGAACACCGCTCCCTGCTTCCGCTCGCGGTGGGCGCCCGGCTCCGTGCGGCCCTGGCCGGACGATACGGCGCCGTCTGTGTGCTCAAGTGGCCGAACGACCTCCTCGTCCTCGGCCGCGGCAGCCCCCGGAAGCTCTCGGGGATCCTGGTCGACATCGTCCCGTCACCCACTCTCGACGTCGCGGCGGTGATCGGGATCGGTGTGAATGTTTCCGCTCCCCCGGAGGCCTATTCGAGGGACCTCCGCGCGCGCGTCGTCTCCCTCGCCGAGATAACGGGAACGGCGCCCGACCTGGGGGACGTGGAACGGGTCACGGTGGCCGCGGCCGAGTCCGCCGTCGCGGCGATCGGGTCTGTCCGGGGAGTGAACGAGATACTCGCGGAGTGCCGCGCGGCCCTGCACGGGGTCGGGCGTCGGGCCACGGTCGACTCGACCCTCGCCGGGACCATCCGGACCGTGGGCGAGGATGGCGAGCTATGGCTCGACACCCCCTCGGGGGCGGTCTCCATACGCTCCGGCGACTTGGTGGTGGAGGACGCATGACTCACGCATTCGACCGCTGGGCGGCGCTGAAGAAGACCGCGAAGGAAGGCGGGGGCGCCGAGCGCGTGCAGAAGCACCGCGCCGGTGGTCGGCTGACCGCCCGCGAGCGGCTCGAGACGTTCTTCGACCCGGGCACGTTCACGGAGATCGATTCGTTCGTGACGCACCGTGTCGAGAAGTTCGGACTGGACGAACGGAAGATCCCCGGGGACGGGGTCGTCACCGGATGGGGCGAGGTCGACGGGCGGCCGGTCTGCGCGTTCGCGCAGGACGCGACCGTCTTCGGCGGGGCCCTCGGCGAGGCGCACGCGATGAAGATCGTGAAGATCATGGAGACCGCCCGCAAGGCGGGGGTCCCGATCGTCGGCGTGAACGACTCGGGCGGGGCCCGCATCCAGGAGGGCGTGATGAGCCTGGGCGGCTACGGCGAAGTGTTCTTCCGGAACGTCGCCCTCTCGGGGGTGGTCCCACAGCTCTCCCTCATCCTCGGTCCCTGCGCCGGCGGCGCGGTGTATTCCCCCGCGATCACCGACTTCGTGATCATGGCCCGGGGGACGGCCCAGATGTTCATCACCGGCCCGGACGTCATCCGGGCGGTCACCGGTGAGGAGGTCACGTTCGACCAGCTCGGCGGAGCGGAGACCCACGCGTCGATCAGCGGCGTCTCGCACCTCACGGCCCGCTCCGATGCGGATGCGCTGGCGCTCGCCCGCCGGCTCCTCTCCTACCTGCCCCTCAACAACCTCGAAGAGCCTCCGACCGCGCCCCGGTCCGCGCCCCCCGACTCGGCCGCCGGAGAGCTGGTCCGGATCGTCCCGGAGGACTCCAACCTCCCGTACGACGTCCACGGCGTGATCGAGCGGATCGTCGACGTCGACACGTTCTTCGAGATCCATGCGGCGTGGGCGCCCAACATCGTCGTCGGGTTCGCGCGGTTGGACGGCCGACCGATCGGGGTCGTCGCGAACAACCCCGCCTCGCTCGCGGGCACCCTCGACATTCCCGCCTCGGTGAAGGCCGCCCGCTTCGTGCGGTTCTGCGACGCGTTCAACCTCCCGCTCGTGACCCTTGTTGACGTCCCGGGGTTCCTGCCCGGCACGGCCCAGGAGTACGGCGGGATCATTCGCCACGGGGCGAAACTGCTCTACGCCTACGCCGAGGCGACCGTCCCGCTGCTCACCGTGATCCTTCGCAAGGCCTACGGGGGGGCGTACGACGTCATGTGTTCGAAGCACCTCGGGGGCGACCTGAACCTCGCCTGGCCGACCGCCGAGATCGCGGTCATGGGGGCGGAGGGGGCGGTCAACATCCTCTATCGCAAGGAGATCGAGCTCGCGGCGGAGCCGAAGCGGGAGACCCTCCGCGCCCAGCGCATCACCGAGTACCGGGCCGAGTTCCTCAACCCGTACCTCGCGGCTGAACGGGGGTACATCGACGACGTGATCGACCCGTCGGAGACCCGGGCGCGCCTGGTGAACGGTCTGGGGCTCCTGGCGACGAAGCGCGACGACCGACCGGCCCGCAAGCACGGGAACATCCCGCTCTAGGGGGAGAGCGCTCCGATGGTCGGCATCACCGAGACCGTCCTCCGGGACGGACACCAGTCCCTCATCGCGACGCGGATGCGGACCCGGGACATGCTCCCGGCCGCGGAACGACTCGACGCGATCGGCTACCGATCGCTGGAGGTCTGGGGCGGCGCGACGTTCGACGTCTGCCTCCGATTCCTCCGCGAGGACCCCTGGGAGCGGTTGCGCCTGCTGAAGCGCGCGATGCCGCGCACGCCGCTCCAGATGCTCCTCCGCGGGCAAAACCTGGTCGGGTACCGCCACTACCCGGACGACCTGGTCGAGAAGTTCGTCGCCGAATCGGCCCGCCAGGGCGTCGACATCTTTCGGGTCTTCGACGCGCTGAACGACCCGGGGAACATGTCCGCCGCGATCGCCGCCGTCAAGAAGGCGGGCGCCCGAGCCCAGGGTACGATCTGCTACACACAGTCCCCCGTCCATACCCAGGCCACCTTCGTCGCGCTCGGCCACCGGTTGGCCGAGATGGGGGCGGACGAGCTGTGCGTGAAGGACATGGGCGGTTTCCTGCCGCCGCAGGAGGGCGCGGCCCTCGTCCGGGCCCTGCGTGCCGAGGTGGGACTGCCCGTCGTGGTCCACACCCATTCCGCGAGCGGGATGTCGACCCTCACGTGCCTCGCGGTCGCGGAAGCCGGAGCCGCCGCGGTCGACAGCGCGCTCAGCCCGTTCGCGGGCGGAGCATCCCAGCCTCCCACGGAAACTCTGGTCGGGGCAATGCGGGGAACCGCGCTCGACCCCCGGCTCGACCTGAACGCGCTCGGCGACCTCGCCGCCTATTTCGGCAAGGTGATGGACCGCTACCGGCCTCTCCTCAATCTGCGCTCGCTCCAGACCGACCCCGGTATCCTCACGCACCAGATCCCCGGCGGGATGCTCTCCAACCTCCTCGGCCAACTGGCCGAGCAGGACGCGTTCGACCGGCTGGCCGAAGTGCTGGCCGAAGTTCCGCGGGTCCGCGCGGACCTGGGATACCCTCCGCTCGTCACCCCGACCAGCCAGATCGTCGGGGTCCAGGCGGTCGTGAACGTGCTGACCGGCGCACGGTACCGCCAGGTGACCCAGGAGGTCCGGGACTACGTCCGGGGTCTGTACGGAAAGCCTCCGGCCCCGATCGACCCGGAGCTGTACCGGACGGTCACCGCCGCCGCGCCCGCGATCACCGGACGTCCGGCCGACCTCCTCGGGCCCGAGCTCGCTAAGGCGGTGGGCGAGGTCCGGAAGCTCGTACCCGCGGCGGACGATGCCGAGGCGCTCAGCTACGCGCTGTTCCCGGCCGTCTACAAATCCTACCGCTCCTCGGTCGACCGTGGGCTCACGGACCACGTCCTGACTGCGGCTGCCCTCGGAGTCATCGGCGCGCTGCGGACACCGGCACCGCCTCCGCGAGCCGCCCCCGCGGTCCCGGAGCGCGCGGCGGGCACGGCCGAGGGGGTCAGCCCGTGGGCGCACGAGGGCCGGGTCCGGTTGCAATCCCAACGGGGGTGGGTCGATGCGTCTTCGCGTCGTACGCGACGGTAAGGCCGAGGAGGTCGAGGTCACCCCCGACCTGTCCACCGTCACGGTCGGAGGGAAGACCTTCCCGGTGGTCGTCGTCCGCTCCGAAGCGCTGCGCGTCGAGCTCGAGATCGGCGGAGAGAAGGTGATGGTCGAGAACTGGCCGGACCACTTCCCGGAACCTCCCGCCCCGGTGGACGTCAACGGCGAACGCGGCCCCGTGAAGATTGAGCGCCTGACGAGCACGCCGGCGACCCCCGCTTCCCCCTCTCGGACGGAACCGGTTGCGGCCGCAACGACCGCTCCCACGGCACCCACCCCCTCGACGGGGGTGCCCGAAGGGGGGACGCCGATCCTTCCCCCCATGCCCGGCAAGGTGATCGAGCTGAGGGTCGCGGAGGGCCAGCGGGTCGGGGCCGGCACGATCGTCCTCGTGCTCGAGGCGATGAAGATGCGCAACGAGGTCGCAAGCCCCGTGGCCGGCGTGGTCCGGGGGTTGCGCGTGAGCGTCGGGACGAACGCCCGCGCTCGCGAGCCGATGCTGTTCGTCAGCCCGGACTAGAAGTGCGGGGCAGCGTGCCCGCACGCGGGGCACGTGGCGACGCCGGGGGCGAGGGGCGCGGCGCAGTAGATGCAGAACCCGAGGTCGGAGGTGAGGGGGGTCGACCGCACCGTCATGGCCGGACCGGTCGGTCCGCCCGCGGCCGGCGCCCCTCCGGCGGTGGACGGAACGGCACTGCGTCGGCCGACCTGCCGGTTGGCCCACGGGCCGTAGACGAGCACCAGGCTCCCGATCATCCACCCGAGCAGGACGTAGAACGCGACCCCGGCCCACTGCGGGAAGGCGAAGAGGATCCCGATCGCCACCGCGATGGTGGCGAGGTTCACCAGCGTCAGCAGGGTGCGGAGGAGCATGGCGTCGTTCGGGAGTACCCATGGAGCCGATGCCTCTTGGCCTTATGCGGCCCGCGGAACGGCCTACGGCCCCGAGGCCGGGGGTCGAGATGTGACGTTCCGCCGGCGGCGCTCCCGGGGCCATTCCTTCTATACCGTGCCGGGTTGGCCGCCCGCCATGGAGACCGTCCCCAAGCTCGTCCGGCTGGACGAGTTCACGTTCCGGATCGACCCGACGGAACAGCCGGGGATGCGGGTGCCGGGGATCCTCTTCTCGGATGACGCGCTCCTGGCGAACGTCGCGGGAGACCCCTCCCTCGCCCAGCTCGCGAACGTCGCGACGTTACCGGGCATCGAGCGGAATGCCCTCGCGATGCCCGACATCCATTTCGGGTATGGGTTCCCCGTCGGCGGCGTGGCGGCGTTCGACCTGACCGAAGGGGTGGTCTCCCCCGGGGGGATCGGCTACGACATCAACTGCGGGGTCCGGCTGCTATCGACCAACCTGACCGCCGAGCAGGTCCGTCCGCGTCTCGCCGAGCTCATCGAGCGGCTCTACCGGGAGGTCCCCTCCGGGGTCGGCTCGAAGGGAGGCACCCACCTTTCGGCGGGAGAGGTCGACGAGGTCATGGCGGGGGGCGCGCGGTGGGCCGTCGAGCGTGGTCTCGGGCGCGCGAGCGACCTCGCGAACCAGGAGGAGGAGGGTCGTCTCGAGGGCGCCAAGCCCGCCGAGGTCTCGGAGAGCGCACGCAAACGGGGGCTCCGTCAGCTGGGGACCCTCGGCTCGGGCAACCACTTCCTGGAGGTCCAGACCGTGGACCGGGTCTTCGAACCCGAGTTCGCGGACGTCCTCGGCCTCGTCCCCGGTCGGGTCGTCGTCATGCTCCACACCGGATCGCGGGGGCTCGGCCACCAGGTCGCGACCGACTTCATCGCCCGGATGGACCATCGCCTGGCGACCGAGGGGGTCACGCTGGTCGACCGGCAGCTCTCCTGCGCCCCCGTCGGTTCGGACGACGGCGAGCGCTACCTCGGGGCGATGGCCGCCGCGGCGAACTTCGCGTGGGCCAACCGCCAGGCGATCACGCACGGGGTGCGCCGGGCCTTTTCCGCGGTCTTCCGGCAGCCGGACGAGGAGCTCGACCTGTCGGTGGTCTACGACATCGCGCACAACATGGCCAAGGTCGAGACCCACGCGGTAGAGGGCGGGGCCAAGCGCCTGCTCGTACACCGCAAGGGAGCGACCCGTGCGTTCCCGGCCGGGCGCGAGGAGGTTCCCGCCGCCTACCGCCCGTACGGCCAGCCCGTCCTCATCCCCGGCGACATGGGCACGGCGAGCTACGTCCTTGTCGGCCTACCGACCTCGATGGAGCGCTCCTTCGGCTCTTCCTGCCACGGCGCAGGCCGACGCCTGAGCCGTCATGCCGCCGTCCGCGAGTTCCGGTACGACGAGGTCACCCGCGACCTTCGGGCCAAGGGGATCATCGTCCGGTCGGCGTCCCGGGAGGGCGTCACCGAAGAGGCTCCCGGGGCCTACAAGGACGTGGAGGAGGTCGTACGCGTCGCGGAAGGTGCGGGCCTGACCCGCCGCGTCGCCCGACTGACCCCGCTCGGCGTCGTCAAGGGCTAGGCGGCCGTTCCCGTCGGCGGCCCCGGGTCGCGACCACCGCCAGGGCGAGCACCACGACGACTCCGGCGAGGACGACGTAGAGGACGAGGGCCGAGCCGGTGCCGCTGGAGGATGGGTGGGGCGCGGAGACCACCGTGATCGTCCAGCTCAGCACGACCGACCCCCCGCTCGCACCCCGCACCGTCAGGGTCGCCGAGTAGGTCCCCGGCAGCGTATAGACGTGGCTGAAGTTCGCCGTTCCGTCCGTCCCTCCGTCGCCGGTCGCCCACGCGAACGTGTAGGGGGCCATGCCCCCGGAGGCGGCAGCGGAGAACGTCACGGAGAGCGGTGCCGTCCCCCCCTCCGCCGACGGTCCGCCGCTCACCATCAGACCGGGCACAACGCCCGACCCGATCTCCACGCCGAGCACGGCCACCGCCCCGTCCCCCCACAGGTCGCTCGCGCTCACGTTGACCGAGTAGTTTCCCGGCTCGAGGTAGGTGTGGTTGGTCGAAGGGCCCGAGGCGGTCGTGCCGTCGCCGAAGCTCCAGTTCACGTTGGTCGTGCCCGGGGCGACGACCCCGGAGGTCGCGGCCCAGTCGAGGCCCGGCGCCCCGGAGGGCGGACCGCCACTCGCGGTCAACTGGAGGGCGTCGCTCGCGGGGACGAACCCCCCGGTTTCGGAGGCGAACAACTGGGGAGTGACGAGGGTCGCTTGGGTCGCGGCCTGGCCCCCGGTCCAGTCGGCGGTCACGGAAGCGAACAGGAAGTCGGAGGTTTCCGGGGCCCCCCAGTAGTAGGTCTGCGCGGCGGTGGGGCCCCACGCCGTGGCGTTCTCCCCGAGGTCCCAGTAGACTTGGGCGGGAGCGGAGGCGCCGTCGGGGAGGCTCGTCTGGGCGGAGTAATGGATCGTCGACCCGGAGGAGATGTTCACCGCCGGCGAGAAGGTGGCGGTGAGCACCGGTGCGGTCGAACTTCCGGAGGGGAGCACGTCGATCAGGAATCCTTCGCTCGCGTTCCCGTACCCTCCGTCGATCGCGTCTCCCGTTGCGGAGTAGAATCCCGGAGTCGTGTAGTCGTGTTCCACCACGGCCCCGACGGCCCGAGTCCCGTCCCCGAAGCTCCATTCGGTCGAGTTCGGGGCGGGGAGGTACCCTCCTCCCTCGCTAGCGCGGAACGTCACGGTCAGGGGGGCCGGTCCGTACATCGGCGAGGTGGAGAACGTCGCGGTGAGGGCCGGGGCGACCGTCACGTTCGTCTCGTTCGAGGCCCGGTCTCCGACCAGGTCGACCGCGGTGAGGGAGACCGGGTAGGTCCCCGCGGCCCGGAAGATCGCACAATCGCACGCGTTCACGTACGGGTCGGAGGAGGTCAGTGTCTCCGTCAATCCCGCCCCTCCCTCGCCGGTGGCCCCGCCACCCACCCGGAACAGGGAGGGGAAGTCGGCCGGGGCGTCGCGGATGCCGGGGGACGCGGTCGCCTGGACCGTCAGTGGTTCCGAAGCGTTCGAGCACACCGGGGCCGGGGCGCCGCCGACCGCGATGGCCACGGGCGCACTCCGTGCCCCGTCGACCGGGTCGGCGGAGTCTTCGGCGACCACCGCGGCGCAGAACCCTCCCGAGGTCCCGTACCCGTGGGTTACCGTCGCGGAGGAGCTGAGGTTGAGGAAGGTCCCGTCCCCGAATGTATAGACGTACTGGTACGGAGCGAGTCCCCCGACTACGCTGGCCGTGAACGTGACGGGGGCGTCGACTCCGGGGGCGCCCGTGGAGGGGGTGAGGGTGATGTTGAGCGGACCGCCGCCCCCAACAACGATGGCCACAGGGTACGAGGAGGTGAGGTTGCCGGAGGAGTCGGCGGCGAACGCGATCGCCGTGTAGACACCGCTGCGCGTGAACCTGTGAGAGACGACCCCGTTGCTCGCGAGGCCCGACGTCCCGTCACCGAAATAGACGCCCTCTAGTGGGTAGGGCGCCTGGCCGCCCGACGGGGCCACCCCGAACCGAACGGTGGTCGGCGTGGGGCCGTAGGTCTCGTTGGCGTAGAGGAGGACCCGCAGGGAGGAGTCCGGCGGGAGCGGCTCGGTCAAGTCCTTCACCAAGGCCCCGACGATCGGCGTGCCGATCCCCGTCACCGGGTCCCATCCCGTCCCGGCCGAGTAGCCGTTGTTGCCGCTCGTGACGTCGTGGAAGTCGGTCGAGTAGTTCGCGCTTCGAAGGATGGAGTACGCCGTCGGGTCGAGCAGGCCGAGATCGCGACCCGCGTACTGGTCTGCGATGGCGGCGAATCCAGCCCAGAGCGGCGTCGCGAGGCTGGTGCCGCCGACGCCTTCAGCCCCTCCGCCCTGGACGATCGTCACGCCGTCGGACGCGTCCGCCGCGACGTCCGGTATCCCTCGGGTGGAAGGGGAGGCCGGGACGCCGACCCCGCCCTGCCAGTACGGTCGGGGGAAGGGAGAGAAGCCGCCGCCGGAACCGCCCTGGTTCTGGCAGCCGGGCGCGGTCTGTCCGGAGGAGTTCCCGCTCCATCCGGTCTCGCCTTCGTAGACGCCGCTGGAGGAAACGCTGAGGTACGTCCCACCGACCGCCACGGCGGACGGGTCGGAAGCCGGATAGTCGGTCGAGACCGAGCTGGTCCCATCGGCGGCACCACAGTCGCCGGTCGCGACGAAGACACCGATCCCTTCGACCGCCGCGGCCTGAAGGACCGGGGACAGGATCTCGTACGATCCGTCGCTGGTCGCGTTGCATTCGGAGGTGCACGCCCCGCTGTACGCGTTGAAGATCCCCACGTCGGGCTCTCCCCAGCTCAGGGAGATCACGTCGACCAGGCGGTGGGAGACAAGCCAGTCCACGGCGAGGTAGAGCCCGACCCCTGAATTGGGGGCGAACGTCATCGCGATCGATGCGCCCGGCGCGGAGGCGTGCGTCCACTCGAGGTCCAGGGCCTCCTCCGTGCCCCAGCCCGTGGGAGTGGAGTTGAGAGCCGTGGTCGTGGGTACCGGATAGTTGTAGGTCACGGAGGGAGTGGGAAGATCGAAGATCGAGTTGAAGTCCGAAAGGTCGCTCTCGAGCTGGTCCTGGGGCTCGTTGGAGTCGTAGGTATCGACCACGCCGATCCGCTCGCCAGTCCCTTCGGTCCCGTTCGCGATGAGCCCGGCCGAATCGTACGCGCCCCAGATCTGGCACGGGGAGAGACCCGCCGGACCGGTGCTGCACCCGGCCGCCGGGGCGAGGGCCACCCTTCCGGCTCCGGTCTCGAGGTCCAGGGGCTGGGGGTTCGTCACATTCCCGAGTCCGTAGACCCCCGACACGGGGACGGAACCCGGGAGGCGCGCGGCGGTGGGGTGCGCGAAGAACGTTCGCCCGTCGGCGCCCCGGTACTCGTCGAAGGTCGTTCCGAACGCGCGGGCCACGGACCCCGAGGTCCCGGAGAGGGTGAGGAGCATTCCGTCAGGGCTCACGCTCGAGCGGAGCCCGTACCCGGCGAAGTAGGATTCGACGGAGACCACCTCCGGGGCGGACGGCCCGAAGCGGCTCGAGACCGCGGTGGGGGAGAGGAATTCGTGGTAGGCTCCGGTGCCGGGGATGTAGGCAGCGGCTTCGTACGCGGCGAATCCGCTCGGATCCCGGGACGGGAGCCCGACCAGGAGCGTCAGCGGGGTAGCGGCGGGGAGGTCCCCCAGAGACCGGACCCCCGGGCCGGGAGAGAAACCTCCCGCCACCAGGACCGGGCCGGAGGTGGGAGCCGGAGGGCTGGGAGCGAGTAGGGAGGGGGTGACCGACGCCGGGGCGGCGACGGATCCCGGCAGGGCGAGTGCCGTGGCCGCAACGATCGCCACGGCGACCACCAGAGCGCGGGTCGACGGGGCGAATCGGTGTGCCACGACCATTCGACGCGACCACCGCCTTTAACCCTAATCCCCGACGCTCGTCCCTTTCGCTGAAGACCTCTTAAACCGCACCCGGCGTGAGGCGCCGAGGAGTTCGTGGACCCCTACCTCGGATACGAGATCGCCGCGGCGGTCATCGTCGCGTACCTGGTCCTCATCATCCTCCTCGGGCGGGCCGGGTACATCGCGCCGAACCGCGCCGTGTCGTTCTTCGGCCCTGCGCTCATGATCAAGACCCAGCGGGGCCGCGCGGCGATCGACCGGTGGGCGCGGTTCCGCCGATTCTGGACCGCCGTGAGTGACCTGGGCGTGGCCCTCGCGGCGATCTCCATGGCCACGATCATCGCCCTTCTGGTCCTCGACGCGTTCGTCTCGCTCCGCGTGCCCGCCTCCCAGGCCCCCTCCCCGCAAGAGGCGCTCGGGCTGCCGGGGATCAACCCGATCATCCCGCTCGGCTACGGGATCGTCGCCCTGGTCGTCGGGATCGTCCTGCACGAGCTCTCCCACGGGGTCGTCGCCCGCTCCCAGGGGATCGGGGTGAAGAGCCTCGGGATCCTCGTCTTCGTCGTCCCGGTCGGCGCGTTCGTCGAGCAGGACGAATCCGACATGACCGGCGCCAGCCGTCGCCGCCGGGACCGGGTCGCCGCGGCGGGGATCCTCGCCAACTTCGTGATCGCGCTGGTGTTCTTCGCCCTGCTCGCCGCCGTGATCTCCTCTTCGGTCGCACCGAACGCCAACGGCGTGGGGGTCGCCTACGTGCAGCCGGGGTCGCCCGCCGCGAACGCGAGCCTCGTCCCGGGGGACATCATCACGTCCATCAACGGCACCGCGACGACCAGCGCGAACGATTTCCTCGCATCCCTTTCGAACACGACGCCCGGACAGACGGTGGTCGTCGACTACTACTCGGGTTCGCAACATACGAACCTCGCCGTCTCGGTCGTGCTCGCCCCGAGCCCGACGGTGAAGGGCCGCGGCTTCCTCGGGGTCGCCGTCTCCTACCTCACCCCGGTGGGATTGAAGCAGACCCTCACCTCCCCGCTCTCCAGCCCGAACGGCCCGCTGGTCGGCTCCATCGACTGGCTGGTGCTGCCGCTCGCGGGGCTCGAGCCCCTCAGCGGCTCGGCCACGAGCTACTTCCACCTCACCGGGCCGTTCGCGGGCGTCGACCCCAACACTTTCTGGATCGGCGCGAACGTGCTCTACTGGATCGCGTGGATGAGCCTCCTGCTCGGACTCTCGAACGCTCTCCCGCTCGTCCCGTTGGACGGCGGGCTGCTGTTCCGGGATTTCGCCGCCTCCATCGCCGCCCGGTTCCGCAAGGGGTGGAGCGACGCCCGGCTGGACGAGTTCGGGGGGCGGGCCGCCGTTATTTCCTCCGTCCTGGTCCTGGTGCTCCTCGCATGGCAGTTCATCGTGCCTCGGCTCCTCTAGACGCCGCCTCCCTGTTCGGGGAGTACCCGTTCCTTCCGGGGGCCGAGAGCCTGGTCCGCGGGCAGACCTGGACCGTCCGCACGCTGCTCGAGGAGCCCGCGTACGGTTCCGCGCGCGCCCTCGGCCGGGCCCGCATCCTCGCGGCCGCCGACGACCCCCGGGCGGTGCGCGACGTCGCCGAGTTTGCCGGTGCCGCGGCCGACGTCCGCTACCTCTCCTTTCTCTTCGCCCGGCTGGTCCTCGCCTCGGCGCCCTCGCCGGCTCCCCTCCGCCGATGGGCGGTGGCGGAATCGAAACGGAGCTCGAGCCGGCTCGAATCCCTGCACGGCCCCGAACAGGCGGCCGAGATCGAGGCGGTCGCGGACGCGCTCCACAGCCCGATGCGGTCGGGAGCGGACGGAATGGAGATCGCCCTCCCCGACTACGTGCGCCTCGCGACGCCGATCCGGGAGGCGGACTACCGGCTGGTCCGGCAGGAGGTCCGGGGAGGATCCGTCCTCGTCCGCCCCAAACGCGCCGCCCGGTTGTTGGAGGAGGCGATCCGCCGTACGCTCGCCGACCCGATCCCGCTGACCCCCGAGGTCGTCGCCCTCGTACGCGAACGGGAGGCCGAGCTCCTCGGGGACGTGGCGGCGCGGATGCCGCTCCCGGTCGCGCGAGCGAGCGCCGGCGGTGGGGTCCTCCGGCCCGAGCGCTTTCCCCCGTGCATCCGCAAGATGCGGCGAACGCTCCAGAAAGGCGAGAACCTCTCCCACGCCGGTCGGTTCGCCCTCGCGGCGTTCCTTCACCGGGCCGGCGCGGACCCGGAGACGATCGTCGACGCGTACCGCGGCGCCCCGGACTTCGACGAGTCCATCACGCGCTACCAGGTCGAGCACATCACCCAGCGGTCCGGAGGCCTCGGGTACGAGCCGCCGGAGTGCGAGACCCTCCGCAGCCACGGGTTGTGCGTCCGGGAAGGGGACCCGGGGGCCGAGTCACCGGTCGACCGGGCCCGAGACCCCCTCTGCTTCGAGGAGTGGCTGCGCCACCCGCTCCAGTACTACCGGACCCGGGGCGGAACGGTCATCGAGCGAGGCGACCCGGACGCGGCCCCCGGCGCTACGCCGAAGGCGGGATCGCGCGGTAGGTCCGGACCGCCCGGCTGATCGCCGTCCACTGCCCCGCGATCACGAAGTAGAGCAACGCCACGTCGATCACGGTGAAGCCGATCCCCGCCGCGTGGAACCGCGACCACGGTTCGCTCGGCGCCCACGGCCAGGGGAGCGACCAGTCGAATTCGAGGAAGGTGGCGAGGGCCAGCACGACCAGTCGGTCCGCCCGGGTCAGGAGCCCCCGGTAGAGGCGTCCCTGCCCGACCGCCTGGGCCTGGGTCCCCATGTAGCTCGCGAGCAGGAGGCTCACCAGCGCGAGGAGGGCGAGGACCGGACTCGCGTACCCCGAGACCGCGATCCCGAGCACGATCACGACGTCGGCGTACCGGTCGACGACGTGGTCGAGGAAGTCGCCCCGCGCCGAGGTCCGACCGGTCGCGCGCGCGACCGCCCCGTCCAGCACGTCGAACAGCCCACTGCCGAAGATCAGTAGCGCGACGGGCAGGAAGAGGAGCGGGGTCGTCCATCGGACGAGAGCGGATAGAACCGCTGCCCCGACCGCCAGGCCGAGGGCGAGCCACGTCAGCCGGTCCGGCCGCCAGCCCAGGAACGGACGCGCGATGCGCGCGACGTACGGGGCGACGCGGGCGCGGTACTCCTCGAGCACCATCGTCCGTCCCTACGGGGCCCGGTCCAAAAGATAGTCGGTGACCCGGGAGTCGGACAGCCAGTCGATGCGGAGGGGGCGGCCGGGACAGCGCGACCGCTCGAAACGGCGAACCTCCCGCGCGACCGCGCCCACCGAACGGTGGGTCGTGTCGACCTGGAGGACCCGCCGCCCGGGACCGACGGCCTCCCAGCGGATCACGTCCGTCGCCTCGGCGGCGACGTTCTCGAGCCGAGCATCGGCGCCTCCGCGCGGGCTTGAACGGAGCCGGCGGTCGAGCTCGAGCGGGTGGCAGCGCAGGACGACCACGTCCCGGAGGGGAAGGAGGTGGGCCAGGTGGCCGACCACGACGTCGATCCCCGAGAAGGCGTTCCGAGCCCGGGCCCCGCGCTGGAGTCCGCGGAGATCGACCTCGACGGTGCCGTGCCGGGTGCGCGCGAGCCCCCAGCGCTCGGCCAGGTCGGCGACCTCGACCGCGCGGAGGGGAGCGAGACCACGGGCGACCGAGCTCTTGCCCGTCCCCGGCGTGCCGGTCAACGCGATCGGACGAACCATCGGTCCTTCGCCGGACGGAGCCCCGGTCCTAGGCGAACCGGAGGCGAGAGAACTGCTTTCGCCACGCGAGGACCTCGCGCGCCACCCGCTCGTTCCGCCATCCGGCGCGCACCAGCAGCTCGGCCATCCGGGGCATGTCGGCGGGGGTGAGCCCGAGGCGGGTGACCTCGGCGGTTCCGATCCGGCCGACGAGGTCGATGAGCAGACGCTGACGCTCGAGACGTCGGGCCAGCGCACCGGCCCCGACGTGCGCGGTCGCATCCAGCCGGGCCCGGTCGAGGTGGATCTGGTGCGACCGGGTGAACCCGAGCGACTCCGCGACCAGCGGGACCCCGAGGTCGGTCAGCGAGCGGCCAAGCGCCTGGGCGTTCGCGACCACGGTCCGCGCGTACTCCCCACCGCACCGTTCGAGCTCCAGCAGGGTCTGGCCGAGGCCCGCGATCCGGTTCCAGTGCGCGTTGTCGAAGATCCTCCAGACGAGGGCCGGGTCGATCTGGGCGAACAGGTCCTCGCGGTCGGTGTAGAGCAGTCCGCCCTGGGGACCCGGGAACGACTTGTGCGTGCTCCCGTAGACGATGTCGGCCCCCTCGCGGATCGGGTCCTGGAACTCGCCGCCGGCGAGCAACCCGAGGACGTGCGACGCGTCGTAGAGGACGAGCGCGTCGATCGCGTGGGCGGCCTCGGAAATCTCGCGCAGCGGGTACGGGAAGAGGAAGAAGCTCTGCCCGAGGACGATCGCGTTCGGCCGTTCGCGCCGGATCGTTTCGACGGCGCGGTCGGCGTCGACCGAGAACCCGGGCCCATCGGCGGGCAGCGGCCGCACGGTGTAGCCGAACACGCTCGGGATGAACCCGGGCGCGTAGCCGTCGTACCCCCCCTCCTCCGGGGCGATGGCGAGGAGGCGGGAGTTGGCCGGCAGGAGCGGGACGATCGCGGAGAGCGCGGCGATGTGTCCGGAGAGCGGGCGCGTCGTGGCGAACCGGGCGCGAAAGACGCGGGCCGCGGCCGCGTTGGCGAGCGCCTCGATCTGGTCCGTGTAGCGCGTCCCGGTGTAGCTGTTGTCGATCGTCTCGCCGTGGAAGTTCGACTCGATGGGGAGGGTGTAGCGGCCGGCGAGGTCGCTCGAGAGGTACTTGCGCGCCGTGGGGGAGACGGCGTTCTCCGAGGCCAGGAGGTTGAACACTTCCCGACCGCGCCAGCGGTCGTGGGCGCGAACGAGGCCAGCGAGCCGGGCCTCTTCGTTAGCGGGGGGATCCGTCATTCCGCCCCGAGGCACCGGGACCGCCGGCCTGGGCGAGCTTCCGGCGCTCGGTGTGCCCGCAACGCGGGCAGACGAGCTCCTTCGGGCCGATGCGGAGGAGGGCGTGGCAGACCTGGCAGCGGGCGGCGACGACCCCGAGGGGGGCCGGCGCGGTCGTGAGCTTGACGGACGGGTGGGCCTGGAGTACGCGGGCGACGATGATGTCCCCGACCGCGAACTCCCCCGAGAGGCTCTCGGTGTACCCTTCCTTGGCCTTGGAGATGTGGACGGTCCCCTCCGGAGCGCCCGGCACCGTGCGTGTGCTATTGGCGGTCGAGAGGATCGTGCAGATCGCCATCGCGGTCTTGAGCTCGTCCACGCGCGCGTAGACGAGGTCGTCCTCCTGGATCTCCGGGATGCCGTTCCGGGCCTCGACCCGGATGGAACGGTCCCGCGGGTCGACGTGGGGGGTGCCGAGCAGCGACGCGTAGATCCGTCCGCGGTTCTCGTAGGTGCCGCGTCCGGGCAGGAACTCCTCCGCGGCGCCGAGGTAATCTCCGGGCAGGACGAGCTTGGGCAGTTCGGGGTCACTCATGGTTGTACACCGGTCGCGATCGCCCACAGGTCGACCGAGATCGGCACCCGGGAGTGGGTGTGGTGCGGAAGCGTCCGCGCCAGGGTCCACGGTACCGGCTGCGTCTCGATGATACGGGCTCCTCGCGCGACCGCCCGGCGTGCTATAAAGGTTCGGGACTCGGCGAGGGCGAAGGCGAACAGGGAACGCCGCGCAGCCCGCAGCCCCGCGTCCCAGAACGGACGGTCGGCATGACGCCGCTGGGCCCCGAACGGCGGGTTCATCACGACGACCTCGGCCGCTCCCTCCCAGGTCGCCACATCGGATTCCACGAACTCGACCTCCACACCGGCCGAGCGGGCCGCCTCGCGTGCCACGGCCAGCGCGGCGGGGTCGATGTCGACCCCTACGACGGGAGCCGCCCCCAGGAGGGCGGCCCCGATCGCCAGTCGACCGGTGCCGCACCCCAGGTCGGTGACCCCCGTTCCCTCGAGGCCGACGATCCGGGTCGCCGCGTCGAGGAGCGCGGCGGCGGCCTCGGCCGGAGTGACGAGCTGCTCGAGCTCGGGACGAGGCGCGGAGAAGGGCGGCACCGCCTCGATGCGGTGGACGAGCTCGGATCGACGCACGGCACGGTCAGGCTCCGGCGCGGAAAGCACCGCGCGTCCGGGGGCGCTGGGGAGCGGCAATGCGGGGAGCCGGATTTGAACCGGCGAACGCCTTACGCGACAGGATCTCTTCGCCGGCGAACCGGCCTTTAAGTCCTGCGCCGTTTCCGGGCTTGGCTATCCCCGCGGGGCTAGCGGACGGCCGGAACGGCGGTCGCCTCTTCGGCCTTCGCCGGGCGCGCGGCGGCCTTCTTGACCGAGACGCGCCGGGGGAAGTACTTCAGGAGCACGACGTCGTTGACGGCCACGACCCAGCGGTACGGAACGCTGGTGGGGCGGGAATCCTCGACTAACATCGGGCTGGTCTCGTCCACGTAGAGGCCGTCGATCTTTGCGGCTTCCACGTCCACGATCACGTTGTCGACCTCGCCCAGAAGGCGCCCATCGGGCGTGTAGATCTGGCGGCCCATCAGTTCGGTCATCTCGACGAGCATGGACAGTTCCTGTAGTGCGCCGACGCAGCCGTCCCTTCTTATGTCTTTGGGCGGAGCCGCACCCCCTCCGCCCTCGGCCGCCCGGGGCCCCGGCCCGCTCAGGCGAGCATCGTCTCGCCCAGCCGGACCCGCGGGTCGAGGTAGGCGACGATCACGTCCGCGAGCACGTTCGCGATGACGACCATGAAGATCAGGATCAATGTCGCCCCCGTGAGGACGGCGAAATCGATCGGCGTCTGCGCCGAGAGCGCGACCATGAGCCCGACCCCGTTGAGGTTGAACAACGATTCGGCCACCGGAAGCCACCCGAAGAACGTCGCGAAGGAAACGGCGAGGACCGTGACGGTGAGGGTCATCGAGTTCTTCCCGACATGGCGGTTCACGACCACCCGCTCCCGGACCCCCTCGGCGCGGGCCGTGCGGACGTAATCGAGGTTCATCACCTCGAGCGAACTGTTGCGGACGTAGCGCAGGATCAGGCCGAGGTGGGCGAAGGCGATCACGAGCGCCGGCAGGATGAGCCGCGCCAGCGAGTCGATGCCCAGCCAGGGGGCCCCGTTCACGAACGCGTCCACGGTCGGGAACCCCGTGGGGTGGCTGATGAACCCCCCGGTCAGCCAGCTCGGCGCCTGGTCGCCGGCAAAGCAGAGCGTGTTCGGCCAGGAGCCGGTCACCTCATCCCAGGTATCCTCACCGAGGGGACACCAGGGGCTGTGCGCGAAGAACCCGCTCGCGGTGCCGATCGCGATCACGGCGAGCGTGATCAGGAGCGAGCCGAGGAGATAGGTCGGGACCGCGAACCCCGTGAACGAGAGCGCGCGCGCCGCGTGGTCGGCCGGCTGGTTCCGTCGGGCGGCGGCGATCCGCCCGACGGGGATCGCGATCGCGAGGAGGATGATCATCGCCAGCGCGACGAGCTCGAGGGTGTAGGGGAGGAACCAGGAGAGGACGAGCGTGACCGGCTCGCCGCCGGTGCCGGGGTAGGTGCCGGCCACCGAGCTGTAGTTGCTGACGTACCCCCAATGGAAGGTGAAGACGTTCACCATGTACCGAGCCCACTGGTCGGGGATCGGCAGGCCGAAGCCGGATCGGTTGAGGTACCGGTAGTAGGTGGGGTTGTAGCACTGCTGGGCGCCGTGGGGCGGCGGGCAGGGCTGCGTCGGCTTGTAGATCCAGGGGTCGTGCGGGTTCGGGCTCCCATACTCCGCCGTCAGTCGCACCGCGATCGGGAGGGAGCTCACCAGGACGAACGTGACCGAGGCGACTCCGATCACGACCGGGAGCAGCAGGAGGATGCGTCGAAGGATGTAGACCCAGAGACGCATCCGCGGGTCCCTCCCGCCCGTCGTGAGGCCGGCCCGTCTTGAACCTTCCGGTCGGACCCATCGGTCGGGGTCCCGGCCCCGAGGGCCTAGGTCTCGCCCGGGGGAGGGCCCTCGGCGGACTCGGTGGTCGCCTGGCGGACCTGCGATCGGTACATGTGGAGCAACTCGGTCGCGGTCGTCGCGTCCGTCGCCGACTTCTCCTCCCGGATCCGGCCCGTGAAGCGCGGGAACCGCAGGGCGAAGCCGAGCCCGGCGCGGACCGCCCCGACCGCCGCCCGGTGGACCGGGCTGAGCGTCAGTTCCGCTCCCCGGACCTCCAGGACCACCCCGGGCCGGAACCACTGGTCGGGGACGATCCCCGAATCGACCTCGGCCGGTCGCTCCGGAACCGCGAGCCCGCGAAGGCGGCGCGGCATCTCGGCGAGCGCGGCGTCATCAAAGCCGGAGCCGACCTTGCAGAACGACTCGAACCGGTCCCGCTTCGGGTCGTAGACCGCGAGCAGGTAGGCCCCGAAGTGGCCCGCGCGCCGCCCGCGGCCGTGGAACCCGCCGACGATCACACCGTCGACCGAGTCGGTGAGTCCGACCGTGTAGTCGCGCTTGTACTTTATCCACCAGAATCCCCGCGCCCCCGCGTGGTAGGCGCTGCCGGGAGCGACCGACTTGGCCATCAGGCCCTCTCCGCCGGCGGCGATCGCCTCCTCCAGGAAGGTGGTCGCGTCCTCGACCGACGTGACGACCCGCTGGCTCGCGAGCCGGACCCGCTCCGTGGGGTGAAGGATCGAGCCGAGCAGTGCGCGGCGCTCGGGGAAATCGCGCTCCCACACGGGGGTCCCCCCGGCGAGGAGCACGTCGAACAGGAAGAGGCAGACCGGGATCTCACTCTGCGCCTTCTCGAGGTCGTGCTTGCGGCCCCGACGCCGCGAGACCTCCTGGAACGGCTGGATCTCGTCGGTCTCCGGATCGATCGGCACGCACTCGCCCTCGACGATCGCGGGCAGCGAGGCGATCGCCTTCGGGAGGTCTCCGACCAGCTCGGGGAACTGGGCGCTCGTCTCCTCCAGGCGCCGCGAGAACAACCGCACCGTCCCGTCTCGCGCGACGTGGGCCTGCACGCGGAGGCCGTCGTACTTGACCTCGACCGCGGCGGTGCCCTTCATCCGCTCGAGCACCTCTGCGAGGCTCGGCTCGCGTTCGGCGAGCATCGGTCGCACCGGTCGGCCGACCTCCAGCCCGATGCGGTCCAGGGCCGCGAGTCCGCCGTCCACGAGGGCGTCCGCGAGGAGCCCGAGGTCGCTGCACAGGTTGAACGCCGCCTCGATGCGGGCCCGGGCGGCCTTCGAGCCGTCCGCGTACACCTCGGTGAGCGCGTCCAGGATCGTCATCTCCCGCACTCCGACCCGGAGCGTCCCGAGGACGAACCGGACGAGGAACTTCGCCTCGACCGGGGCGGCGCGTCCGAGCAGCGCGGTCAGGTTGCGCACCTTGACCTCCTGGGACCCCGCACCCTTGGCGGCCGCGATCTCACCGAGCTCCCGGTAGACCTCGGCCACGGTCAGGCGGTCCTCCGTGGGGAGGCGGGAGCGCTCCTCCAGCAGGCGGGCGACCGTCAGACCGAGGTCCCCGACCTCCTTCGTTCGGCGGGCCACCTCCGCTTCCGGAGTGTGGGTCGCGAGGCCGACGGCCTTGCGGGCGAGTGAGTCGGCCACCCCGAGCTCGACCCCCTCGTACTCGGGGCGCAGGAGTCCCTGGGAGAGGTAGAGCACGCGGCCGAGCTCGGGGGGCCGGAGCGGCCGGAGGAGGTCGACGAGGAGCGCCCGCATCTCGAGGCGTTTCTTGGTCGCCTCGAGCTTCTCGTACGCCGCGGCGAGCTCAGCGAACTGCATCCCGGGCCCCCTCCTCGACCGACGAGCGAAGCCGTCGGAGGTTCTCGGCGACCGGACCGCCGGAGAACACCGAGTTCCCGCAGACGAAGAACGTCGCCCCGGCCGCGGCCGCTCGCCCCGCGGTCTCGGCCGTGATCCCTCCGTCGATCGAGACGTCGGCGGACGACCCGATCGCGTCCAGCCGGCGGCGGGCCGCCCCGACCTTCGGGAGGACGTCGGGGATGAACTTCTGGCCGGAGAACCCGGGATGGACGCTCATCACGAGCAGCTGCTCGACCCGGTCGGCGAACGGCTCGACCGCGGAGAACGGGGTGTCCGGGCGGATCGCGATCCCGACCCCGGCGCCCAGCCGGTGCATCTCGCGGACCGTCGCTTCGGGGTCCGAGTTCGATTCGATGTGGAAGACGAGCGTGTCCCCGCCCGCCGTGCGGAACGCGCCGGCGTACCGGAGCGGGTCCTCGATCATGAGATGGACGTCGAGCGGGAGCCGGGTGCGGGCCCGGACCGCGGCGACGAGCGCGGGGCCGAAGGAGATGTTCGGGACGAAGTGGCCGTCCATCACATCGAGGTGGAGCGCATCGGCCCCCCCGGCCTCGGCGGCCCGGACCGCCTCGCCCAGCGCCCCGAAATCCGCGCTCAGGAGCGACGGGGCGAGACGGAGTCGACGCTCGACCGGGGGCACGGGGCCGTGCAGGTCGGTGGCCTATTTAGGCCACCGCGACCGGTGCGCTCAGAGGAATTCCTGCGGGTTGGGTCCCTGGGGCCCGAGGGCGGCCCGGCCCCGGGTGCGTACGACCACGCCCTCCGGCGTCCACCGGCCGAACTCGACCGGGTGCATCCAATCCCGCCGGAAGTCCCCTCGAATGGGCCGGTCGATGGGCGGGCGGTACCACAGGAACCGGTAGAGGAGCAGTTCGAGGTAGGTCGCCGGGACGAGGAGGGCAACCCCCACCAGGACCAGGCCGGACTCGAACCCCCCAGCGACCAGCCAGGTGTCGATGATGAGGAACCCCAGCCCGACGTACCACTTTGCGCCGTCGTGGAAGAACCACTCCCCCCACGACGACCCCGGGTCCTGGAGCGCCCGGCGCTTCTCCTCCTCTACCTGTTCGAGCCGCTCCCGGAAATCGAGCTCCTCCTCGGGGGTCGGCTCCACTTCCTTGCCAGGAGCAGAGAAGCTGGCCATGATGCCTCGGGGTCCTATGTCGCGGTACCGGATAGGGGAGTGTCGGCCAGCGGCGCGGGCATGCTCGCGGTCGACTCCGACGGGGCCGCGGCCTCGATCCCCTGGGGGTATAGGTGGCAGGCGACCCAGTGCCGGGGACGCACCTCGAGCATGGGGGGGTCGACCTGGGAACAGATCGGCATCACCGCGGGGCAGCGGGTGTGGAACCGGCATCCCGACGGCGGCGCGGCCGGGCTCGGGACATCTCCCTGGAGAACGACCCGCTCGCGCTTCAACTCCGGGTCGGGGATCGGGATGGCGGAGAGGAGGGCTTGGGTGTACGGGTGGAGCGGCTGGGTGAACAGCGGGTCGGTGTCCGCCATCTCGACGACGACGCCGAGGTACATCACCACCACGCGGTGGGCCATCGCGCGGACGACCGACAGGTGGTGGGAGATGAACAGGTACGCCAGCCGCTGGTCGACCTGCAGCTTCTTCAGGATGTTCAGGACCTGGGCCTGGACCGACACGTCCAGCGCGCTGGTCGGCTCGTCCAGGACGATGAACTCCGGGCGGAGCGCGAGGGCCCGGGCGATACCGATCCGCTGGCGCTGGCCGCCGGAGAACTCGTGCGGGAACCGCCACTCGTGCTCGGGGTTCAGACCGACATCCCTGAGCAGTTGGGTGACCCGCGCGGCCCGTTGGGCCCGCGTGCCAGCGTGGTGGACCTCGAGGGGTTCGGACAGGATGTCCTTCACCAGCATCCGGGGGCTCAGCGAGCTGAACGGGTCCTGGAATACGATCTGCAGTTTGCCGCGGAGCTTCCGCATCGCCCGGGGCGACTTGCGATAGAGGGAGTACTTGGCCGCGAGCTGGTCGAGCTCGGTGACGACCTGCGGACGGACGGGCGGGCTCGACCCCCCGTTGTTGGCACCGGTGGTCGCCGGAAGTTGGCGGTAGAGTTCGTCCAGGCGGTCCTCAACATCCTCGGGGGGGCGGTAGTAGGCGTGGCCCGAGGTCGGTTCGATGAGCCGGAGGAGCATGCGGCCGACGGTCGTCTTCCCGCAACCGGATTCGCCGACGAGCCCGACGGTCTCCCCTTCCCGGATATCAAAGCTGACGCCGTCGACGGCGCGCACGTCGCCCACTCGGGTGCCGAAGAATCCTCCGCGGATCGGAAAGTACTTGCGGAGGTTCCGGACCGAGAGAACTACCGGCGCATCCATTCCGTTCGTGCTCACGTCATCCCTCCCGTGCTCACGCGTTCTCGACCGGACCCTGATAGAGGTAGCATGCCACCGTGTGGCCCGGCCCCTCGATCGTCATCGGCGGCGGCGCGGTCTTGCAGATCTCCATCGCGTACGGGCATCGGGGGTGGAACCGGCATCCGGTCGGGGGCGAGATCAGGTTGGGCACCGAGCCGGGGATGGAGGTCAGCTCCTTGCTCGGCTGGTCGAGCCGGGGGATCGAGGCGAGCAGTCCCTGGGCGTACGGGTGCAAAGGCCGCCGGAAGACCTCCCGCACCGGCCCCTTCTCGACGATCACGCCCGCATACATCACGCACACGTCGTCCGCGACCTCGGCGATGACGGCCAGGTCGTGGGTGATCAGCAGGATCGCGGTCCCCACGCGGGTCTTGAGGTCCCGCATCAGCTCGAGGATCTGGGCCTGGATCGTGACGTCGAGCGCGGTCGTCGGCTCGTCCGCGATGAGCAGGTCGGGCTCGGAAGAAAGCGACATCGCGATCATCACCCGCTGGAGCATCCCGCCCGAGAGCTCGTGAGGATACCCCCTCGCGATCTGAACCGGGTTCGCGATCGAAACGCCCTCGAGTAAGTGGACGACCCGCCAGAACAGCTCGCGCTTCAGTGCCCGGTCCAACCGGGACCTCACGAGGGGGATCCGGTAGTAGAAGTGGCTGAGGCGGAGCTGGCCGGCCCGGCGACCGAGCCCCAACCGGGCGGTGGTATGAGGGGCCCGCTCGGTCATTTCGGAGAAGTAGACCTCGTTGAGCTTCTCCTGGATCTCGAGCAGCCGGCGCTGGTAGCGGAGGTAGCGGCGAGCACCGGCCCCGAGGCGCAACCGGTCGAGCGAGCGTCCGAGCTCGCGCCGCAGCTCGTCCGGGCGGCTGGTCGTGGCTCGGACGATGTAGAACGCCTGGGTGCCCACCGAAGGGGCGTGTGCCGCTTCACCGAACCGGATCGCCGCGGCCCGGATCTCTTCCCGAACGCCGGTGCGCGCCGCGTCGATCAGCTGGGCCCCCGCTCGCCCGACCGCGGGGGAATCCGGCGTGGCCTTCATCATTTCGTCGATGATCGCCATGCCCCGGTGGAGCAGGAGGACCTCGCTGAGCTGGTCCCCGATCGAGAAGACCGGGTTCATCGCCTGGGTCGGTTCCTGGAAGATGGTGGAGATGGCCCGGCCTCGGACGGCCGACATCCGCTCGTTCGCGGCCTTGATGCGGCGGAACTTCCTCTTGACCTTGACCCGTCCGGTGTCGCCGATCGGGGTGAACTTGGCCTCCTCCTTCAGTCCCCAGAGGAGGTCCGCCCCCTCGAAGAGGACCTCGCCGCTCATGATCCGTCCGGGTGGGTCGGCGATGAGCCGTGTGACCGAGAACGCCGTGACGCTCTTGCCGCACCCGGTCTCTCCGACCAGGCCCGTGGTCTTCCCCCGGTGGACCTTGAACGTGACCCCGTCCAGCGCCTTCACGACGCCATCGTACGTGTAGAAGTAGGTGCGGAGGTCCTTGACCTTGAGGATCATCGTCTCGGGCGAGAAGATCTCGGCCGAGCCGGCGCTGGCGGTCCATTCCGGGGTATCGGCGGGAGGCCGGGAGTCCGCGAGGGGTGGGGAAGTGGAAGTGGGGGGAGTCGCGACCGCCGTGGAGATCACCTCACCGCCGGAGGCGCGGGTCAAGGGCATCCCGCAGCCCATCGGACAAGAAGTTCACGCTGATCGCGTAGAAGAAGAGCACCAGCCCCGGGAACAGGATCTGCCACCAGGGGATGATGCACCCCGTGGCCTGCGTGCAGGTGTCCAGGAACAGTTGGAGCTGGAGCACCGAGTTCGCCGAGATGGCTCCCCATTCCGGGAAGTACGGGCTGTTGAAGAGGTTGAACCCGAGGTAGACGAGGACCCCGATGAGGAGCGGGATCGTCCCGACGTCCAGGGACATCTGGATGAAGACCGGGTAGATCGAGTTGGGGATGATGTGCCGGCGGATGATGCGACCCTTTCCGGCCCCGGCAGCACGAGCCGCCTCGACGTACTTTTGCTCCCGGACGACCAAGACCTGGCCCCGGACGACCCGGGCGTAGAAGGGCCACCAGGTGACCAAGAACCCGACGATGAGGAGGAAGATGTGCGTGTCGGGCGTGCTGAGACCCAGGATCGACGCGTTGTTCTGCGTGATGACGGCGATGACGACGATCACGAACAGGATCTGGGGAATCGAGAGGAAGATGTCTACGATCCGCATCAGCGCCTCGTCGACCACTCCTCCGTAAAACCCGGAGATTGCCCCGACGACCAGGCCGATTAGGGCCCCTCCACCGACGATGGTAGTGGAGATGAGAAGCGACCAATCCGAGCCACGCAACAGGCCCTGATAGACGCTGAAAAACCCGTTCGAGATGCTCGGCGTGAGGGTCAGCGAACCGAGCGGGAGAGGACCTGCCGAGAACTTTGCGAGGTTGAACGTCGGTGCGATGTCGGAGGGGTTGGACGGTGGGGTCTGATAGCATCCCGGACCGGGGACGGCCGAGCCTTGGGGGTAGGTGCAAATCGTGTTGGCGGCCGAAATGCAGTAGTTGGGCGAGGTGTAGTTCATCGACACCTGCCACGGCGTCTGGGCCGGCAGCCCCGCCTGGAAGAAGGTCACCGCGTAACTGGGCTGGTTGGTCGCCGGGGTCAGTCCCGAGGAGGGGGGGCCGGCGGAGGGCTCGGAGGGCTTGACCGACGTGAAGTCGATGTACACCTCCACCGGTTTACCGGCGACCGTAATGGAACCGTGCGTAGGTGTCGCCGTAAACCCCGACACGGGGAGAAGTTGCCAAGAGTAGACCCCGTTGTGAAGTCCCGGGGCTGGGACGGAGTTGTTCGCGGATTGGCTTTCCAGGACCGTAGGGTTCTGGGAGTTGGTCGCGCAAAATGGCTCCATCGTGTAGTAGTTCAGAGGCTGGGTGACTGCGTAGATCGCTACGAAAATGAAGAAGATCAGAACTCCAAGACCAAAGAGCGCCAGCGTGTTCCGTCGCAGGAAGTACCAGGTCCTCTTGTACGAGTCGAGCTGAGGATGCGGGCGCCGGATGGCTTTGCGGGGCGTCGCCGCTGGCTTCGTGGCCGGTTCGGGGCTACTCATCTCCGATCACCCAAGTCGCACCCTCGGGTCGAGGTAGGCGTAAAGCACGTCCACGATGATGTTCGCGATGACCACGATGAACGTAAAGAGGAGGGTCGCCCCGAACACCAGTCCGTAGTCGATCCCCCCGTGGGTAGACTGGACTGAAAGGGCGAGGATCAGCCCCACGCCGTGTAACTGGAAAACGTCCTCGATCACGGGGAACCCTCCGATGAACCCGGCGAAAGTCAGCCCCAACACCGTGATTGTAACGTTGAGCGAGTTGCGGCCAGCGTGCCGCTTCACTACGGTGTGCTCGGGGACCCCTTCGGCCCGCGCGGTTCGGACGAAGTCGAGGTTCATCACTTCGAGCATGCTGTTTCGAACAAAGCGGAGCAGGGTCGCGATCGACCCAAAGGCGATCACCAAGGCAGGGATGATGATCCGGAGCAAGGTGTCGAGCGCCAGCCACGGTGCCCCGTGGATCAAGGCATCGATGGTAGGGAAGCCTGTCGGAGAACTCACGTAGCCGCCGATCAGCCAGGACGGATACCCCGAATTGCCCTGCAAACCGTAGCACCCTTGCGCGGGCCAAGAACCCGTGAACTCCTGCCACGTGGTCTCACCAAAGCTGCACCAGGGCGGGTGGGAGAAGAAGCCCGTTCCTGAGCCAAACGCAATGACAGCCCCCATCAATGCCAGCGAACTCAACAGGAACGCCGGCATCGCGTAACCGGAGAACGAGAGGACTCGCGCCGACTGGTCCACTGGACGGTTACGATTCACCGCCGCGAGGTTGCCGAGGGGGATGGCAATAAGGAGAATGATCGCGAGGGAGAGCGCAGCGAGCTCCAAAGTGTACGGGAGGAACCAGCCGAGAACTTCCGTGACAGGCTGCCCCTGAGCAGCTTGGAAGTAGTATCCCGCGGTGCTGCCATTCCCCACCTTCCCCCAATTCAAAGTGAAGCTGTTGTAAATGTACAGACCCCACTGGTAGGGAATCGGTTGGTTGAGACCGGATTTGTCGAGATAAGTAAAGTAGGCCGGGTTCGGGCATTGCGTGTTCTCTTTCGGAGGAGGGCACGGTTTAGTGGGGTGGTAGATCCACGGCTCTCGTTGGGGAGGCGTACCGAAATCGGAGGCCAATCGGGTGGACGTCGGCAGCGCACTCACCAGCACGAATGTGATGGTCATCACACCAATGACCACCGGTACGAGCAGAATCAAACGCCGCAGGATGTAAATCCACATCCGCATACTTTTGTGCCCCCCCGGGAAGGCGAACTACCCCAGCGCAGGGACTATTTTATCCCTATCATGTGCCATAGCATGGTTCGGACGATTTTCTCTCGAAGGCTTGAACCTGCAGACCCGTACTGCTTGCACTAGATGGGTCCCAACGAACGGTCGGAAACGTGAGCCGAAGTGGGCTCGAACCGCCCCCGCGAGGGCAAGGCAGGCTCGGGCGTCGGTCGTCGGACGGGTGGCGCGGGCGCGTGGTATTCCCACCCATTCGTCTCATGTGTTATGTTCCGGAAGTGACCGGTCGAGTAACTCCAGCTTGCCCCCGGTGAAGTGGTCACTCCAGTGGATCGGCGGAGGCGAACCCAGTGGAATGACACCGGAACCCGACGTGTGTTCGAACGGGCCCCCGTTGGTGCATCCGTCAGGTGTGGGGGGCCGGCGAGGCGCAGCGCAACCTCGAACCGCATGAAATCATTGGCACGGAATCCCTCGGTAATCTTTCGATCATTCTCCTCGAAAGTGTTCGGAACCCGGACTCGCAGTGAATGGCTTACACCCACGAGCTTGGGCACAATCACGACGGTGGGTTGGGAGCGAACCGCTTTCCTTTCCGGCCTAACCTGATCCTCGGCAGAGGGAAAACTGTGGACCCCGGAGTTATTCGGCGATTTCGATTCTTGCAAGGTTTATATCGAGAGCCTCGTTGGGTCCTCCCGGTTGGGCCTCCGGGTCCTCAACGCGGAGTTAGAAGAATGCAGAATAGAGCAAGATGGACGGCCACCCTAGTCGGGATCGCCATTGTGGCGCTGTTCGTCGTGAGCTTCCTGCCGGCCACGAGTTTCGTGGGCGGCAGCGCAGCTTCGACACCGGCATACACAGCGGCACCCGCCTATGGCGGCACGCCAGCAAAGGTAGCGACGCAGTCAGTCACGCCCTCGACAGGCAAGTACGGCCCTCACCCTGGCACCCTCGAGATTTGGGAAGCCACGGGCGGTGGACCGTCAGAGGCTGACCCCAGTGTTTGTTACTACACCGTGTGTGACGAGCCGATTTCGAATGTTTATCAGACGTTGATTGCGTACAACGGTACCCAGGACGGACCGACTGCGGCCAGCTACGTGCCGCAGCTCGCGACGTGCGTCCCGGGCTCGCTCGAGTGCGCGGCCCAGTTTGGCGGGAACGACCTGGTGTACGACAACAACACCACGGGCGCCCCCCAGTACTACACGTTCGAGATTGACTCTGGCGCGCGGTTCTACGACGCGGCCCACAGCGCGGCGTGGGCGGTCTACCCGTCGGATGTCCTCTTCACCTTCGCGCGAACGATGGGCTTCGCCGACCTTCCGTACGAAGAGGCGACCAACGGCTGGATCAACACGCAGGAACTTGTCGGAGCGGGTAACCGGTCCTGGGATGGCGGCATTCACGCCCCCCTGAACAACACCCCCCAGAGCATCCTGAACGCGTTCCTGGTCAACAACTCGTACTACTGCCCCACCTCGCCGGTCGTCACGACCAACGGGTGCATCACGTTCAACGTGGGTGCGTCCGGTCAGTCGTGGCCGTACTTCCTGGAGCTCGTGGCCGACAACCTCGGCGGCAGCATCCAGTCGTGCGGCTGGGACACCGCGAACGGTGGCGCTGTACCGGGCTTTGCCGGCACCAATGCCAGCAATGGCGATGGACCGTGCCTGCTCCCGGGCAGCTCGACCTCGACCCAGCAGCCGGGCTTCCTGAACTACGTGTCTTCCACGCCTGCGACGGGCTGGGACACGTTCGAGGAGCTCGCCCTGAACCTCCCGGCCGTACAGCCGGGGATCCAGTGGAGCGAAGTCGGATCGGGCCCGTACTATGTTGAGAACCCGATCAACCCCGATGTCGGATACACACTGCATGCGAACCCGGCCTACGCGGCACCCGTCGGGTGCGCGGGGACCCCGGGATGCATGCCACTGCCGGGCACCTACGCGGCCAACGCAGACATCGTCTGGGAGGCCTCGGGTGATACGGCGGGTCTGAACGAGATGAACGCGGGTCAAGCCGATAGCGCTGGCTTCTTCTCGACAGACACATCGGTCGTTCTTGGGTACACCAACTACAAGCTGATCTCGGGGATTCCCTCCCTGTCGATCTTCTTCGAGCCGCTCGACCTGAACTTCAACGTGACGAACTACGGCACGCAGGCGGCGCCCTCGTCGATCAACGTCCCGAACACCTTCTTCCAGAACGTTGCGTTGCGCAACTTCCTGGTGAATGCGTTCCCGTACACGAGCGTTGACCAAACGTACAACTGCCCGACCCCGCCGGGTATCTGTTTCGGTGAGGACTACGGTGGGGCCATCCCCCACAACATGGGTGATTACTACCCCACCAACATCACCTGGCCGAGCGGGAACCCCGCCCCCAATGCCTCCCAGCCCGGTAACGTCGCGTGGTGGTGGGCGCAGGCCAACGATGCGTCGAGCCCGTACTACGACCCCCAGCTCGCGGGATGCACGCCCAGCACGCCCTGCTACTGGGACGATTTCGGGATCATCGGTGACCCCGTGCTCGACGGCGAGTACTCGCTGTGGAACACGGAGATCTCGACCCTGACCAACGGGACGCTCACTCCGGCCGTGCAAGATATCACCGGCCAGACGCTGATCACCGACCTAGGGAGCCCGGCGGGCACGAGCCCGTTGACGATTTACTCCCTTGGATGGGCGCCCGACTACCCCGACCCGACGGACTACGTGGCTCCGCTGTACTACCCCGACAACTCGTACTCGGCGCCCGACGCGCTCTCGGAGACGCTGCAGGCAGCCCCGAACAACGACTCGACCTGCCCCAACGACTACGGCGCCTGGTCGAACCTCACCTACTACGCGAACATCGGCGAACTGCCGACGGGATGCCAGGGTGGGGCCTACGACACGATGGTCGCGTGGATGAACCTGGCAGCGCACGAGCCGAACGTGGCGTACCGGACGCTCGAGTACAACTTGATCGAGCACATCGCGGCGCTCTTGGGCCTGTACGTCTACAACCCGCAGAGCCTCGTGGCGGTGGACTACGGTAACTGGATCCAGGGTTCGACGATCAACCTGAGTCCGATCTACGGCGGCGGTGGCGTTCAGCTCTGGTACGACTGGGGGTACGCGGCGAATTACTTCACCGCGACCTTCAACGAGGCCGGACTGGGCAACAACCCGGCGTGGACCGCGACCCTCGGAGGGACCACACTCAGCTCGCAGAACACGACCTCCGTCGCGTTCAGCAACCTGATCAACGGGACCTATCCGTGGTCGATCCCCTCGGTGCCCGGCTACCTCGCGTCCCCCTCGAGCGGAAACGCGGTGATCAGCGGCGGGAACTTCACCCAGCTGGTGAACTTCGCCCAGATCACCGGGAAGACGTACGAGGTCGGGTTCACGGAGTCTGGTCTGCGCGCTGGAACGACGTGGAGCGTCATCGTTAGCGGAACCGGCGGAGGGGTGTCGCTCAGCGGCAACACCACGACGCTCTGGACCAACCTGACGAACGGGACATGGAACTACGTTCCTAGGCCAGTGACGGGGTACGCTACGCCAGCGACCGGTAACTTCACGATTGCCGGAGCGCCACAGACCGTGACCATTGCGTACGCGGGGGTCGTCTACCACTCGTACGCGGTGACGTTCACGGAAACGGGCCTGGCATCTGGAGCGAGCTGGACTATCACGGTGAACGGGTGGAAGAACTCGAGTTCGTCCCCAACCATCACTGTGTATCTGGGCAACGGTACCTACTCTTGGGGTATCTTTTCCCTGCCCTCCGGCTACTCCGCGAGCCCAACCGCCGGGACCATCGCCGTGACAGGTGCCTCGGTCAACGTGGCGGTCACAGCGACTGCCAACCAGCAACAGACGGTCAACACCTCGCCCGCCTGGACGTATCTCAGCACGCTCGCCTGGGTCCTCATTGGGGTCCTGGCGCTGCTGGTGATCATCTTCCTGGCGCTGGCGATGATGGCTGGACGGCGCCCGCCCAGCAGCCCGCCGGAGAGCTGGTCGTCCTCGTCTTCGTCGACGACGGAGTCGAAGGACAACAAGGGAGGCAGTGCGTAGGCCTCCAGCGGGGTCCGACCCTCGCTAAGGTAACCCTTTCCTCTCCCCCGAGTTCCCCGAAAGGGGAACTCGGGTGGTTGTTCTTTTCCTCTGACTCCGGGCGGACGTGGGCCGCTTCTTCCAACAAGACGAGGTAGTAGGCCCAAACTCCCGAGGGGTCCGGGAGGCCCGTCGCGATCCCGCTACAACAGCGCGAGAGCGCCCGTAACCGCATCGAGTTGCGCGGCAGGGCAAGGTCCCAGTCCGATGCAGGTCCGGGTCCCGGGCGCCACTTCCGTGAGTCCGGCGTCCTCGACCCAGGCGGTCGGGATCCTCCGGGCGCGGGCCTGCGAGGCGATCTGCTCGAGGTCGGTGAGCGTCGGAGCGGTGAGAACGATCTTCTTCTGCCCGGCCGCGAGCCAGTTCGCGAGGGCTTCGGGGGCCCGCTTCTGGGCGGCCAACGTCAGCATCACGGCCGCGTGCGCAACCTGGGCCGCGGTCTTGCCCGCGGTCAGACGCAGTTCGCCGCGGACCACCAGGACCATCTTGTAGTCCGCTCCGGCGGCGGCCGCGCCGCGATTACTGGGCATACTCTCGCTCCCGCTCCTGGCGAAGTCTTGAGCTTTCCTCGCGGAGAGAGGAGAGCTGCCGTTGGAGGTCCGCGGCGCTCGGTTCCGAGCTTCCGGCGACCCGAATCGCGTGCTCGATCCGTCGCTCCTCCCGAGCGAGCCGGTCCAGTTCCCGGGTCAGCTCCCAGGCCCCTTCTCCCCCGGGATCAACCGGGGGGCGGTACGCCGGCGGCGGAACCCGACCATACGCTCCCACCCGCCACCCGGCGATGAACGCGGCGACCGTCACGACCAGAAGGACCACCTCGAGCTCCGGGTTGGTCCAGGGGGCCTGGAAGCCTCCCGGGACGAACGCCAGCAGAACATACCCGATGACGACCGTCCATACGATACTGAGGACGAACGAGAGGGTAACGACCTCCACTCCCCGCCGCCAGGGGTCCGCCCCGCGGATCCTCCATTCCGGAAAGACAGCACGGGTCGTGGTGTACCCCGGGAGGAAGAACAGCAGCAGCAGGCCGGCGGTCGATTCGAAGAGCGCCGTCGTCGTCATGCCACCGGTCGGCCGCTCAATCGGCGGGCGCCTCGGCGTTGCCGAACTGCTTTTCGAGCTGGCGGCGGAGCCGCCGGTTCGAGACGAGGCCGTGGGCCGCCTTGCGGGTCGATTCGTAGTGCTTCAGCAGGCCCCGGACTTCCTGGGGGCGCTGGCCACTGCCCCGCGCGATGCGGTGGATCCGGTCGGACTTGATGACTTGGGGATTGTCGAGCTCCTCCGCCGTCATGGAGTCCATGATCGACCGGAACCGTCGGAGCCGCAGCTGGGTGTCGTCGAGGGTCTTCTGGTCGACCTTCGCCCCGCCCATCCCCGGGAACATCGACATGAGCTTCGACATGGGGCCCATCTCGCCGAGGGAGGCGAGCTGGGAGCGCATGTCGCGGAGCGTGAACCGCCCCGACATCAGGTTCTGCGCCGCCTTCTCGGCGGCCTCCTTGTCCGAGAGCTCCTCGAACCGTTCGAGGAGGGTCTGGATGTCGCCCATCCCGAGCAGCCGGGAGACGAACCGGGTCGGGTCGAACCGCTCGAACTCGTCCAGGTGCTCGCCGGTCCCGATGAAGAGGATCGGCGCCCCGCTCGCCGCGACCGCCGAGAGTGCCCCTCCGCCCTTCGCCGAGCCGTCCAGCTTCGTGAGGATGACCCCGGTCAACCCGACCGCCTCGTGGAACGCCTGGGCGCTCCGGCCGGCGGTCTGGCCCATCGCGGCGTCGAGGACGAGGAGCGTCTCGTCGGGCTGCAGCACCGCCCGCACCCGCTTCAGCTCCTCGATGAGCTCGGGGTCGATCCCGCTGCGCCCGGCGGTGTCGACGATGACCGCGAGGTGGGGAGGGAACTTGGCGAGCGCCTCCCGGACGATGACCTCCGCTCGCCTCTCGCCGCGGTTCGCGTAGAACTCGCAGCCGACCTTGACCGAGAGTTGCTCGAGCTGGTCGACCGCCGCCGGGCGGTGGACGTCGGCCGCGACCAGACCGACGCGGATCCCCTTCTTCTGAAAATAGCGGGCGAGCTTGCCGGCGGACGTCGTCTTGCCCTGGCCGAACAATCCCGCCAGAAGGATCCGCCGGGGCTTGACCTCAAATGGCCGATCTTTCCCGAGGATCCCCCGGATCTCCTCGTAGATGATCCGCACCAGGAAGTCCCGCAGGCTCGCGCCGGCCGGGGGTTTCTCCTGGGTGGCCCGTTGGCGTACGCGCTTGGTGAGGTCGAGGCTCAGCTGGACGTTGACATCCGCCTGGAGCAGCGCCCGCTGGATGTCGCGGACGACCTCGGCCAGCAAAGCCTCGTCCACGACCGAGCCCCGGGCGATCTTCTGAAGCACCCCGCGGAGCGATTTTCCGAGGGAATCGAGCACCATGGTTGCACCGTCGGCCGGGGGCCTACCCTTCCCAAAGAAAGCCGCCGGTATATGTCAAGGACCGTCACGGCGAACGGCCGGCGCGCAAGCCTCTTATCGGACGAACGGGCTCTTAGGATGGGTTTCCATGACTGCCGACGCGCCGCCGGCACCGAAGCCCCCCCCGCCGAAGTTGAACCCGGTCCGGGTGACCATCGTCGAGGAGCCGGTCGCGGAACGCACGACCGACTTCCGGGAGGTGCTCCATGCCTACAGCAAGGAGGACGCGATCCTGGAGGCCAAGCGGTGCATCCAGTGCCGCCGGCCCTGGTGCGTGGAAGCGTGCCCGATCACGCAGGACGCCCGGGAATACATCCGCCTCGTCGCGAACGCGGACTTTGACGGCGCCGCGAAGGTCACCCTCAACGAGAACCCGCTCGCCACCAGCCTATGCAAGGTCTGCTACCATTACTGCGAAGACGCCTGCGTCGTGAAGAAGAAGGGCGTCCCGATCGCGATCCGGCACTTGAAGCGGGCTTCCCTCGAGTACGGCCACAGCGACCTCGCCTACGTTCCCTCGAAGCCCAAGAACCAGCGTGTCGCTGTCGTCGGAGCCGGACCGGCGGGGATGATGGCCGCCTGGGAGCTCGGGGTGCGGGGCTACAGCGTCACCGTCTTCGAGGAGGAGAGCCGGTACGGCGGCCTCATGCAGACCATCCCGGCGTACCGGATGACCGACGCGGATGTGGAAGCGGACCGGGCGCGGTACCGGGACCTGGACGTCACGTTCGTGAAGGGAACGAAAGTCGGCCACGACTTCCCGGTCGACCAGCTGATGACGCGGGACGGCTACCAGGCGGTGTTCCTCTCGATCGGCACGTCGACCCACCGGACCCTCGGGGTCCCCGGCGAGGACCTCCCGGGTGTAGTGCCGGCGTTGCAGTTCCTGAGGAAGCTCAACCGGGGGATCGACGTCCCGATGGGCCATGAGATCGTGGTGGTCGGTGGCGGAGATGTCGCGATGGACTCGGTGCGCTCGGCACTGCGAACGTCCCACGGGGGGCACGTGACGCTCGCTTATCGTCGCGGGCGCGAGGAGATGCCGGCGGACCCGGAGGAGGTTCACGGGGCCGAGCAGGAGGGGATCCGATTCCTGTTCCAGCGGGCTCCGCTCCGGATCGTAGGGACCGACCACGTGGAGGGAATCGTCGTGCAGTCGATGGAGCTCGGGCCGCCGGACGCCGGCGGGCGCCGGAGTCCGGTGCCGATTCCCGGGTCGGAAGAGACCCTCGCCTGCGACACGGTGATCGTCGCGGTCGGACAGAAGGCGGACCTGGAAGGGTTCGGACCTGAGCTCGACCTTCGGCTCTCCTCCCAAGGGTGGCCGGAGGGTAAGGGCAAGGGGTTTGAGACGGCGGTTCCGGGAATATTCGCGGCGGGCGGCCGGTCCGTGGTCTACGCCATGGGTACGGCCACCGAGGCGGCGGACGCCATCGATGCCTACCTGTCGGCGAAGCGCGGAGAGTCGACCGGCCCTCGGCCCGACCCGTTCGGCGGCCCGGGAACCTTCTCGAAGCCGGCCGGATACACTACACCGATCCGTGTGTGAGTCCGGAGATAGAGGAACCTTTTTCCCCAGCGCGACGGCTGGTCTAACCGCATGACCCGCATCCGCGGGCGAGACCCGGTCCGTGCCCGGGTCGGGGCCCTCTCCCTCTCCATCGCAATGCTGGCCCTGTTCCTCGTCCCCGCCGCGACCGGCGCCCCACCCCCATCGACCGGTTCCGCTCCTTCCACGCTCGGTCCGGCGTTCAGCGCCCGCGCCGGGTACTCCCCTACGCTCCTCCGGGGCGTTTCGGACCTCTCTCCAGCGAACGGGACGACCCGCGTGGTGGTCACGTTCGACCCCACGAACCCTACGCTGTTCGACGCCCCGTCGCCCGGCTCGCCCGCCCTCACGCCCACGGAAATCGGGAACGAGTTTGGGCTTTCACCGGCGGCCTACTCGGCGGCCGAGGAGTACTTTGAGGGTCAGGGGTTGACGATCGAGCACTCGGGCGTCGACCGCCTTTCGCTCACCCTCGAGGGGCCCGCGGCCTCGATCGACCGTGCCTTTGCCACATCCCTCGCGGTCGGGTCGCACGACGGTCGGTCCGTCCAGCTCCCCTTGGTGGCGCCCTCGCTTCCCCAACCGCTCGAATCCGAAGTGTCGGGAGTCACAGGGCTTTCGAGCGGGTTCGACCCGTTCACCCTTCCACTCCGCACCTCGGTCCTCACCTCCGGCGCCGGCCCGGCCCAGGGTCAGGGGGACCTCATCACACCCGCGATCGCCCGACAGATCTACGCGGCCTCCAACCTCTACAACTTTTCCGGTTCCGCGCACTACTCCGCGGGGGAAGGTATCGTCCTGCTGCTCTGGGGGGACGGGTACAACCCCAACGACCTGTCGACCTTCTTCTCAAGCTACTACCCCAGCGGGCTCTTCCCGGCGCCGACGATCCATCCGTGGCCGATCGACGGGGCGCCGTCACCCGCCGCGACCGCCGTCAACGACCCGAGCGGGGCCCCCGAAGAGCTGACGCTTGACCTCGAGTGGTCCGGATCGCTCGCCCCCGGCGCGACCCTTAATGCGGTCTACGCCCCGGACGGCTCGAGCAGTGACAACTACTCCCCCTCGGACACGTCCATGGCGGATGCGCTCCACTTCGCCGTCACCGGCCTCACGGGGGTCGATGCGATCTCGATGTCGTTCGGGACCTCGGAAAGCACCGCCTCCGGGCTCGAGGCCGCGTGGTCCACCGACCTGGCCGAGGCCGCGCAGGAAAAGATCACGTTACTCGCCGCGACGGGGGACACCGGTGGGGACACGAGCGCTAGCCCGACGTGCTCCGGAGTTCCCCAGCCGACGTATCCTGCCACGAACCCCGGCGTGATCGCGGTCGGTGGCACGGACCCTACACTTTCTCGGAACGTGGTTGGCCAGGTTACGGGCATCGCCTCCGAATCGGCCTGGTCCGGGAGTGGGGGTGGGTTTTCCACCCAGTATGCCGCCCCCGCCTGGCAGGAGGTCGGGAGCGCCCGGGCGCCGATCGAGGCCAGCGGTTTCCGCGGGACCCCGGACCTCTCCGCCTCCGCGGCGGACAACTTCGTGTACTATGACGGAGTGGAGCAGTCGGGCGCGGGTACCAGCTTTGCCACTCCACTCTGGGCGGGGCTTTTGACCGAGATGGACGCGCTCCACGGCAGCCCTCTCGGTTTCCTCACCCCCCGCCTCTACTACATCGGGGCGTCCGAGCCGAACGGAACGGTCGCGGACGGGCTGGCCGACATCACCTCGGGCGCGAACTGTCTCGGGCCAGCCGCCACGGGTTGGGACACCGCGACCGGATGGGGATCCCCTCGGGCGCTCGACCTGTACGCGGACCTCACCTCCACGTTCGTCAACCTCACGATCGAGGCGAACCCCACGCCGGTAGGGCCCGGAGGCACGCTGACCGTGTCGGCCCGCCTCTCGAACGCCACGACCGGGGCGCCGATCTCGGGAGTGCCCGTTATGGTCACCCTCACGGCCGACACGTCGTTCGGCCCGTGCGACGGTACCTTCGGCATCGGCTCACAATCCACGAACCAATCCGGTGGGGTTGCGGTCGCCCTCCCCGTCCCCGCATGCTACCTCGGTTCCCGCGCCGTCGCTTCGGTGTCCGTGATGGCGGACGGTCTCTTCGGGTCGAACCAGACCGTGGTGGGCGTGAACCTGCTCGCCTACCTCGGCTTCCTGGGACCGGTCAGCACGTATCCGGCCAACGTGGGAATCTATGTCGTCATCATGGGGCTGGCGATCACCACGGGGTATCTCCTTGGACGGGCCCCCCCGCGAGGGAGGGTCCGAATCTCCCGCTCGGATCCGTCCGGCACCGTCGAGTCGGCCGGAGGTATGTCTCCGCCCACGGCATCCCCGATTCCTCCGGGAGCAACCTCCTCCTCGAGCGATTGGGTGGTCGGTCCTCCTCCGGCCCCGACGACCCCGACCGATCCCGGGGCTCCGCCGCCTACCTCCTGAGCGTGCCCAGTCCCTCGCCCTCCTCAGCGAAACAACTTAATCCGCACCCAGCGTGGTCGCCCCGTGCCCGACGCCTCCGAGGAGAACCCGGACGGCGCGACGCCGATCTCGCTCTCACCGCCAGAGCGCGCCGTGCTCACGACCCTGCGCGCCGCCACGGAGCTTCCGCTCGACGAAGAACAAGTGGCGAACGAGTCAGGTCTCGCGGACGATCAGGTCCGGGGCAGCCTTCAGCGATTGCGCTCGAAGCACCTCGCGGTCCTGGACGAGGAGCATCTCACCGTTCGAACGCTCTCCCCCCGTGGGGAGACGGCCATGGCCGAAGGACTGCCCGAACGTCGATTCCTCAACGCCCTCCGAACGAGGGGCGGTCGGCTCACGGTCGAGGAGGCGACGGCCGAGGGCCTCTCCGACGAGGAACGTTCGGCGGCGATCGGGATCCTCCGCCGCCGGCAGCTGCTCGCCGACGGGTTTCCCTTCCGTCTGAAGGAGGAGCCGACGGCCGGCGACCGCCTCCTTCCGGAGGAGGTCGTCCTGAAGCAGGTCGCGAACGGGGAGGAGGACGTCGACGAGGCGATCCTCGCCGCGCTGGAGCGTCGGGGGCTGGTGAAGACCGAACGCCGCTCGGTCAAGCGTTGGGCGCCGTCCGACGAGGGTCGCCGGCTCGTCCTCGAGCCCTCCGACCAGCCCCTGTGGGGGGCGATCACCCCGGCCGACCTCGTCTCCGGTGCCTGGAAGGGACGGACGTACCGACCCTACGATGTCCGGGCCGCGGTCCCGTACGCGCGGGGCGCGCGGGAGAACCCGTACGTCGCGTGGCTGGACGAGTTCGCGGACATCCTCGTAGGGCTCGGGTTTGAAGAGACGCTCGGACCGCTTCTCGAGACCGAGTTCTGGAACAATGACGTCCTGTTCATGCCGCAAGACCACCCCGCGCGGTCGATCCACGACGCGTTCTGGCCTGAGGGGGTAGCCGGTCACCTCCCGCCGTCGGACCTCCTCGGCCGGGTCGCCGCGGCGCACGAGGGTCGCCCCCTTCCGGGCGAGACCGTGCCGCTGGGGCCGGGGTGGGGAGGCCGGTACGACACGACCATCGCGAGCCGGCCCGTCCTGCGTTCCCAGACGACCGCGGTCAGTGCACGGTACCTCGCCCGCCGACCGACCCCGCCGTTCCGGACGTTCTCGATCGACCGGAACTTCCGTGTCGAGTCCGTGGACGCCCGCCACCACCTCGAATTCCAGCAGTGCGAGGGGATCGTGGGGGAGGACGGCGTGACGCTCCGCCACCTCGTGGGGATCTTCCGCGAGCTCACGGAAGCGATCGGGATCCCCGAGCTCAAGATCCGGCCCAGCTACTTCCCGTTCACCGAACCGTCGATCGAGGGATATGTCCGCCACCCGCGTCTCGGATGGATCGAGGTCCTTCCGGGAGGTCTGTTCCGGCCCGAAGTGCTCCGACCGCTCGGAGTCGAGGTGCCCGTCGCCGCGTGGGGGATCGGGGTCACGCGCCTCGCCATGGTCGCGCTCGGGGCCAGCGACATCCGCGAGCTGTTCTGCGACGACCTCGACACGCTGACCCGGGGAGGCCCGTAGATGCCGGTCGCGACCCTATCGGCGGCCCGGCTCCGGTCGCTCCTCGCACACCCGCCCTCCGATCTCGCGCTCGACGACATCCTGTTCGCTTCCAAGGCGGAGGTCGAATCGCGCGACGGGGACGACCTGACGCTGTCGGTAACGCCCGACCGGCTCGACCTCCTCAGCGAAGCCGGCCTCTCGCTCCACATCGCGGGCGTGACGGACGCCGCGACCGGAATTCCGCCGATCCACGCCGTGCCAAATCCCCCGTCCCGGGTGGTCGAGGTGGACCCGAGCGTCGACCCATTGCGCCCGTTCATCTCGGCGGTGGTGGTACATGCCCCCGAACCCTCCGCCGGATTGGACGAGGGTACGCTCGCGGAGGCGATCCGGTTCCAGGAGCTGCTTCACGCGACCATCGGGCGCGACCGCCGGGCCGCGAGCCTGGGCATCTACCCGCTCGAACGCCTCGACTTCCCGCTCCGTTACGCCCTCGAGCCGATGTCCACCGTCCGCTTCGTTCCCCTCGACGGCGAGGACGAGATCGGTGCGGACCCGTTCTTTTCGACGCATCCGATGGCCCAGCGGTACGAACCCGCTGGGCGGGCGGATGCCCGGTGCCTGACGCTCCGGGACGGTAAAGGAACGGTCCTCAGCCTGCCGCCGGTGCTGAACGGTCGGACCGCCGGTGAGGCTCGGGTGGGGGACCGGTCCCTCGTGCTCGAATCCACCGGCACCCGGGACCGCGCCGTTCAGGAGGTAGTCCGCCTACTCCTCGTCGTGTTCGCCGCACGGGGTTGGTCGGTGGCTCCCGTCGCCATCGTTCGAGGTGGAGTACCGATCTCGGATGGCACTGAGGTTTATCGGCCCCGACCCGTGGGACTGCCTTCCGAGGTCCTCCGAGCCATTTCGGGTGACGCCCTTCCGAGCGCGGAGGTGGAACGCCGGCTGGGCCGGGCCCGACTCTCGGCCCGGCCCCACGCCGGCGGATGGCGGGTGGACGTGCCCCCGTGGAGGCCGGACCTCCTCGCCCCCGTGGACCTCGCCGAGGACGTCGTGCTCACGGCCGGGGTCCGGCCCGAGGATGGAGTGCTGCTTCCGAGCCGCACCCGGGGTCAGCGTCTTCCGGAGACCCGGTTCCGAAGGCGGATCCGCTCCCTCCTGACCGGTCTCGGGTACGCCGAGCCCCACACTCCGCTTCTCGTATCGGCCGAAACTGCGGAGCGGGCCGGCAGCGTCTCGGCCCTCCGACTCCGGAACCCCGTCTCCGCCGAGTTCTCCGTCCTCCGCGACCGGCTGCTGCTCTCCCACCTCGACGTCCTTGGGCGAAACACCCGCCTCGCGTACCCTCAGAGGTTCGCCGAGGTCGGACCGGTGATCGTACGGTCGGAACGGGCGGAGAGCGGGGCCGAGACCCGGTATCACGCAAGTGCGATCGTCGCCGCCGACTCGGCCGGGTTCGCCGACGCGGCCTCCTGGGTCGACTACCTCCTCCGGTCCGTCGACGTCGTCGCGGTCCGGGAGCCGATGGAGCTCCCCGCGCTCGTGCCCGGCCGCAGTGCCCGCGCGCGCATCGCCGGCGAGCCGATCGCCGAATTGGGCGAGGTCCACCCGCGGGTCCTAGAAGGGCTCGGAGTGCCGGTTCCGGTCGCGTGGGCCGAGGTCGACCTCACCGGTCTGTGGGCCCTGGTGAAGCGCCACGACACCGCTTAATACGCACTCCCGGTCCTCGGGGGATGGCACGCGCCCGGTCCTCCTCCGCGGCCGAATCCCCGCGTGCACGTTGGGACGCGGCGGCCCGTGCCGCCATCGGCTCGAAGCGCGACGGCGGTGCGGTCCCTCTCCTTTCCATGCCCCCGGAGGACCCCGATACTGAGTTCTTGGAAAAGGTCGGGTTTCCCGGGTCGCCCCCGTTCACCCGGGGGATCCAGCCCACCATGTACCGGGGACGGGTGTGGACGTACCGCCAGTATTCCGGGTTCGGGAGCGCCGCGGCGACCAACCGCCGGTTCCGGTTCCTGCTCGACGGGGGACAGACCGGTCTCTCGGTCGCGTTCGACCTGCCGACGCAGAACGGCTACGACTCGGACCACCTTCGCTCGAAGGGGGAGGTGGGGAGGTGCGGCGTGCCGGTCTCCACGCTCGGCGATATGCGGACCCTGTTCGCCGGCCTGCCCCTCGACCGCGCCACGGTCTCGATGACGATCAACGCGACCGCGCCGATCCTGACGGCGCTCCTCGTCGCCGTCGCCGAGGAGAACGGCGTCCCACGGGCCCGGCTCGGGGGGACGGTCCAGAACGACATCCTGAAGGAGTACATCGCCCGGGGGACCTACGTCTACCCACCGGCGGCCTCGCTCCGTCTCGCCGTCGACCTCATCGAGTTCGCGACCCGCGAGATGCCCCAGTGGAACTACATCTCGGTCTCCGGCTACCACATGCGCGAGGCGGGGGCGACGGCCGCGCAGGAGGTCGCCTTCACGCTCGCGAACGCGGTCGCCTACGTCCGCGCGGTCCAGGAACGCGGGCTCGACCTCGACGAGTTCCTCCCGCGGCTCTCCTTCTTCTTCTCCTCCGACCGGAACTTCTTGGAGGAGATCGCCAAGTTCCGGGCGGCCCGCCGCCTCTGGGCCCGGCTCGTGGAGGAGACGTTCGGGGCGAAGAAGTCCCGTTCGAAGCAGCTTCGCTTCCACACCCAGACCGCCGGCTCCAGCCTCACCGCGCAGCAGCCGGAGCTCAATGTCGTTCGGACCACGCTGGAGGCCCTCGCCGCGGTCCTCGGAGGCACCCAGTCGCTGCACACGAACGGGCTCGACGAAGCGCTCGGCCTTCCCACCGAAGCCTCCGCGCGCCTCGCCCTGCGCACCCAGCAGATCCTCGCCGAAGAGTCCGGCATCGGCAACACGGTCGATCCCCTCGGGGGTTCCTACGCGATCGAAGAGCTGACCGACCGGATCGAATCGCAGGCCCGTGAGTACCTCGCCCGGATCGACGAAATGGGAGGCGCGGTCGCCGCGGTGGAGCGCGGGTTCTTTGCCGCCGAGATCTCCCGAGAGGCCTACCGGGTCGCCCAGGCGCGGGAGCGCCGGGAGGACGTCGTGGTCGGCGTCAACCAGTTCACCGAGGGAAACCCCTCGTTCTCCCTCTTCCCGGAAGGACACGGCCGGGGCGTCGGGGTCCAACGGATCACGCCCGCCGAGGAACGTCGCCAGGTCGCCTCCGTGAGGGCCTGGCGCCGGACCCGGGACAATTCGAAGACGGAGGTCGCGCTGGACACGCTCCGGAGCGGTACCGGGAAGGGTCAGAACACTCTCCCGCTCGTGCTGGACGCGGTCCGGGCCGGTGCCACGCTCGGCGAGATTGCCGATACGTGGCGGGCGCTGTTCGGCGAGCACCCACCCTCCCGGGCGTTCTAGAGGATCCATGACCGAGCTCGATCATGTCGGGATCGCAGTGCCCAACCTCGCGGAAGCGCTCGTCCACTGGCGGCCGATCGCCGGCGAGCCCGAGCGTCCACCGGAGGAGGTCCCCTCGAACCGCGTCCGGGTCGTCTTCCTGACCGTCGGCGGCACCCACATCGAGCTGCTCGAGCCGACGGACCCGTCCGCGCCGGTCGGAAAATTCCTCGCCAGCCGGGGGCCGGGCATCCACCATCTCGCGTTCCACGTGCCGAGCGTCGACCGGGCCCTGGCCGAGGTCGCGGCCCGGGGCGGCAAGCTCGTCGACGCGGCCGCCCGCCCCGGCGCCCGGGGACGGCGGGTCGGGTTCGCCCACCCGGCGGCGTTCGGCGGCGTCCTGGTCGAGTTCGTGGAGGGCCCGTGAGCCAGATCCGAGCCCTCGCTGTCGGGCGCATATACGACAGCCGCGGGAAGGCGACGATCGAAGCCGAGATCACCTTGGATTCCGGCGCGCGCGCTCGGGCCGGCGCCCCGAGCGGGGCGAGCACGGGTGCGCACGAGGTCGCCGCGTTCCCGAAGGGGGGAGTTCCGGCGGCGCTCGCCGCGGTCCGGGAGCGGCTCACTCCCGCGCTCGTTGGCGTGGACGCGGCGGATCAGGGCGCGGTCGACGGGACGATCCACTCGGTCGACGGGACGGCGGACCTGAGCCACCTCGGCGGGAACAGCGCGACGGCGGTCTCGGTCGCCGCGGCCATGGCGTTCGCGGCCGAACAGGGCGAGCCCCTCTGGAGGGTGCTCGCCCGGCCGGGGGTCGACGGTCGCCGGTTCCCGGCCATCGTCGGCAACTGTCTCAACGGGGGCCGCCACGCGATCGGCGGTCCCGACATCCAGGAGTTCATCGCCTACGCGGACGACGCGGACCCCGCCCGTTCGGTCGAGGCGGCCCTACGGGTGCACACCCTGATCGGGGAACAGCTCCACCACCGCTACCCCACCGCGGCGCTCGGCCGCGGCGACGAGGGAGGCTGGGTCGCCGCGATCGGCAACGTGGAGGCGCTCGAGATCCTGGTGAACGCCTGCGCGCAGGCCCGGGACGAGCTGCACATCCCCGTCCACCCGGGCCTCGACCTGGCCGCGAGCGAATTCTTCGAGGCCGGCCAGTACCGCTACAAGGATCGGACCCTCGACACCGAAGGCCAGATCGCCTTCGTGTCCGGTCTCGTGGACAAGTACGGGATCCGGTACCTCGAGGACCCGCTCGACCAGGAGGCGTTCGAGGGGTTCGCGACGCTGACCCACGCCGTCGGGAACCGCACCCTGGTCGTCGGCGACGATATCTACGTCACCAACGTGAGCCGGCTTCGCCGCGGGATCGACCTCGCCTCCTCCAACGCCGTGCTGATCAAGGTGAACCAGGTCGGGACGTTGACCGATACACTCCGGACGGTCGACCTCGCCGTTTCGAAAGGCCTCGCGACGGTCGCCTCCCACCGTTCGGGGGAGGTCCCGGAGTCCTGGCTGACCCACGTGGCCGTCGGGACGGGCGCGCGGGGGCTCAAATGCGGACTTCTCGGCGGCGAGCGCATGGCAAAGCTAAATGAACTCCTGCGGCTCGGCGCCGCCACGGTACACACCCCCCATGCCCGATGACGACGTGATGGCGGAGGAGCAGCAGGCGGTCCCCTCCGACGGGCAGGACATCCGCCCGGGAGAGCTCCTCGTTCCCGAGGAGACCTACCTCACGTCTGGGGTCCACATCGGGACCCAGCAGAAGTCGGCCTCGATGCGCCGCTTCGTGCACAAGGTCCGGTTCGACGGCCTTCATGTTCTCGACGTCCGCCAGACCGACAAGCGGATCCGTCTCGCCGCCAACTTCCTGGCCCGCATTCCGGCCGAGAAGATCCTCGTGGTCAGCCAGCGCCAGTACGGCCAGAAGCCGGTCCGGGTCTTCGCCAAGACCGTCGGCGCCGTCTCGTTCGCGGAACGGTTCGTCCCCGGCTGCCTCACCAACCCGAACCTGGCCGAGTACTTCGAGCCGAAGGTACTCTTCGTCACCGACCCGGCGACCGACCAGCAGGCGCTCAGCGAGGCGGTTTCGATCGGCATCCCCGTCGTAGGACTCTGTGACGTCAACAACGAGACCCGCAACGTCGACCTCGTGATCCCCGCCAACAACAAGGGCCGAGTCGCGCTCGCGACGGTCTACTGGCTCCTCGCCCGAGAGGTCCTCCGCGCCCGCGCCGGCGGCGCCGAGGTCGAGTATACCCTCTCGATCGAGGATTTCCAGGCCGCGCTGTAGGTCGACGGGCGCGGCGCGTTCCCTCCCCCCTCCTTTTAACGGATTTCACTCTCGGCAAGCCGTGGCACGACCCGGGTCGGGCCTTCTCGAACTTCTCGGAGAACTGGGCATCCCGGAGAAGGGGGCCCGCGTCTACCTGGCCGCGTGCCGAGCGGGTCCGCAGACCGCGAGCGAGCTCGGCCGTCTCAGCGCGGTCAACCGGGTCGAGGCGTACCGCTTCATCAAGCAACTGGCCGAGGCGGGGCTCCTCATCCCCAACGGGGGCCGACCGCAACGGTTCGCGGCCCTCCCGCCCGAGGACCTGATCGACCGGTGCATCCGGAAGGCGTCGGACCGCCTCCATCGGTTGGAGGCCGACCGGGAGAAGGTGCTCTCCGGTTGGGAGGAGAGTCGGACCGAGCTTGACGACCGAGACCCGCGCAAGTTCGCGGTCCTCGAGGGCCGCGGTACCATCTACCGGTTCCTCCAGAAACGGATCGGCACGGCCCAGCGGCAGATCCTGCTCAGCACCGGGGGTCGGACACTGCCGGCGTTCCTCGAGGGCGGGGTCGACCGGGCCCTGCGGGAGGCCGGCGACCGAGGGGTCAAGGTGCGGGTCCTCACCGAGGTCTACCCGCCCAACCTGGGACCGGCCAAACATTTTGCCAGCTTCTCCGAGTTGCGGCACTCGGTGAGCCCGGTGGTGAACCGGGCGGTCGTCATCGACCGGGTGGGGGCGCTCGTCTACGTCTCGGGGGACGACGAGTTCGGGCCGACGACGGACGAGCAGGTCGCGCTCTGGTCGTCGGCGCCGATGTTCGTCCACCTGGCCCGCGACAACTATCGGCGCATGTGGGCGCCGGCGACCCGCGCCGAGGCCCGGTTCGTCGAACTCGAGAACCCGCTCGCCGCCGTGCTCCCGGTCGTCTCGGGCAAGGAGTCCCTCCCGTTCCAGCGGTTGAAGGAGATCGCCAAGCTCGGCATGCGGGCCTCCGGCGTGAAGGAGTTCCAGCTCCACCTCCCCGAGCTCATCGAGACGATCGCCCGACAGTTGGGCCGCGAGATCGCCCCTCAGGTCGAGGGCCAGACGCCCGCCACGGTGGCGGCCTCCCTATCGGAGTACTACGAGGCCCACACGCTCGGTCACCTGTCGGTGGTGAAGGCCCAGCCGCTCACGCTCCAGGTGACGGCCTGTTTCGCCTGCACACCCCACTCCCCCGAGATCGGGCGGATGATGTGCCCGCAGCTCCTTCGCTCCGTCCTCGAGTCCCGCCTCGGCCACCACTGGGAGGTCTCGAAGCCCGACCCGACCAAGCACGCGACCCGGGGCTGCGTCTTCGTGGCGACCGCGGCCTGAGCGGCGGGGAGGGTCCGGGGGAGTCCCCCGATGTCCGTGCTATACCGGCGCATGGTGTAGCAGATGTAAGTTACAAGTCAGACAGGGGCCGGACCAGCTTATATATACAGGTCTCCCCTACCCGAGCGTAGAAGCTATGAAGTCCACCTCTGCGTCCTCGGTGAGCTCCAAGTCCCGCTCGAACGGTTCCCGGGCCTCCTCCCGATCCTCGGCGGCTGCCGCTTCGCCGGCTGTTCCGGCCAAACCGGCGACGGACGCCTGCCCGAACTGCGGCTCCTCCCACCTCATCCGTGACGAGATCCGCGGGGAGATCGTCTGCGCCGACTGCGGCCTCGTCGTCGACCAGAGTGCGTTGGTCAGCGACCGCGGCCAGCGCGGTTCGAAGGAGGACACGGGGCGCGAGGCCCGAGGCTGGGGCCCGGTCATCTCGCCGCTCATGCCCGACAAGGGCCTGTTCAGCGAGATCGGGGTGCCCACCCGCGACTTCCAGGGCAACTCCCTCTCGCGCAACACCTCCCTCAAGTTCTACCATCTGCGAAAGCTCAACCACCGCCTGCGCGCGGCCCGCACGCACCAACGCAACCTCGTTGTCGCGCTGGGCGAGCTGAACCGCCTCGCGGGAGTCCTCGGGCTCTCGCGCGAGGTCAAGGAGTCCGCGACGTACATCTACCGGCGCGCGCTCGAGCACAAGGCGACCCGCGGCAAGAAGATCGTCGCGCTCGTCGCGGCGAGCGTCTACGCCGCCTGCCGGCAGTGCCACGTCCCGCGGACGATGAAGGAGATCATCGCCCACTCCAAGGCCACCAAGATCGAGGTGGGACGCGCGTACACCCTGCTCGCCCGTGAGCTCAAGCTCGGCCTGAAGCCCGTCGAGCCCCGCGACTACCTGGTCCGCTTCACGCAGGACCTGAACCTCTCCAAGGAGGTCCGCCAGAAGGTGCTCTCGCTGCTGGAGCAGGTGGAGCAGGTCTACTCCACGAGCGGCGTCCTGCCCAACGGGATCCTCGCGACCATCATCTACATCGCGTCCAACCTGATGGGCGAGCCCCGCAGCCAGGACCGCATCGCGGCGGTCGCGAACGTCACGCCCGTGACGATCCGCAACCACTACAAGGAGCTCCTCGACCTCCTCGGTCTGCCGAAGAACCTCGCGAACCCGCAGGCCCGGGGCAACCTCCCCGGTGAGGCGCCCGTCGAGCTCACGGCGGACGCCGCGGCGGCGGGGCATTAGGACCGACCCCGCGACCAGATCCCCGAGGGGCCCGCCGGAGGCCCATCGCCTCCCACGGCGGGTCGCCACCAAGGTAGATACGCCCTCCCGCGCTCGCGGTTCTCGACCCGTGGAGGCCAGGGATGACTACCCGGAGGGCGTTCGGTCGGTCGACCGTCGTCCGCCCGTGCGTGAGCCTCGCGGTGGCCGGCCTGTTCTGCTTGGGCGCGATCCCGCTGGTCGGGGCTGAAGCTCCGGGCGCGCCCGGGGGAGTTGCCGGAGCGTCCGCCCCATTGGCGGCCGCTCCGGGGCATTCCGGGCTCGCATCTACCCCTTCCAACGAGGGCCCTCACCCCGGCACGCTCGAGATTTGGGAGACGGCTGGAGGCGGGCCGGCCACGGTCGACCCGAGCGTGTGTTACTATACGGTCTGCCAAGAACCCATCGCGAACGTCTACGAGACGTTGATCGCGTACAACGGCTCGAGTGACGGACCGACCCCGGCGAGCTATGTTCCCGAGCTCGCGACCTGCGTGCCCGGTTCGCAGGAATGTGAGGCCCAGTTCGGCGGGAACGACCTGGTGTACGACAATTTGACGACAGGGGCCCCCCAGTACTACACGTTCGAGATCGATGCGGGGGCCCGGTTCTACAACGGGGCTACCGCGACGGGCTGGCCCGTATACCCCTCGGACGTGCTGTTCACTTTCGCCCGGACCATGGGGTTCGCAGACCTCCCATACGAAGAGGCGACGAGCGGATGGGTGAACACGCAGGATCTGGTGGGTCGCGGAAATGCCTCGTGGGACGGGGGGATCCACTCGCCCCTCAACAACACACCGCAGCGCATCTTGAGCGCCTTCCGGGTGAATGACTCCGCGTACTGTCCCTCCTCCTCCGTAGTGATCACGAACGGATGCGTGACGTTCGACCTGGGCGCCTCCGGGGCCCCGTGGCCGTATTTCCTGGAGCTCGTGGCCGACAATCTTGGCGCCAGCATCGAGCCCTGCGGCTGGTACACTGCGGAGGGCGCGGGGGTTCCGGGCTTCTTGGGGACGAACGCGAGTCAAGGAAATGGACCCTGCCTTCTCCCCGGAAACTCCACCTCTACGGGAGATCCCGGGTTTCAGAGTTATCTTTCGAACACCGCGCCGACCGCTTGGGACTCCTTTGAGTTGCAGGCGTTAGACCTGCCGGGAATTCAGCCGTCCGTTCAGTGGAACGACACGGGTTCCGGTCCGTACTACGTGACCAACCCCACCTCGGCCGGGTACGGGTACACGCTTCACGCGAACCCCGACTACTCCGCTCCAGTCGGATGCGCGACCCAGCCCGGTTGCCTCCCCGAAGCCGGTTCGTACATCCCGAATGTCGACGTGGTTTGGGCGAGCAGCGTAGCGGTCGGGCTGGATGAGATGGAATTCGGCCAGGCCGACTCCGCGACGTTCTTCCAGGGCTCCACGGGAACCGTCCTGGGATTTCCGGACTACTCGATCCTGCGTAATGTCCCGTCTTTAGAGATCTACTTCGACCCGCTGGCACTGAACTTCAGTGTCGCGGCGTACGATACCCAGGCTCCCCCCTCGAGCCTCAACATTCCGGGGACCTTTTTCCAGAATGTCGCCCTTCGCAACTTCCTGGTGAACGCCTACCCGTATGCCAGCGTGGATGCGTCCTACAACACGGTGGACGGCGTGAGCTTCGGTGAGGACTACGGCGGTGCGATCCCCCACGATATGGGGGACTACTATCCGGCCAACATCTCCTGGCCCACCGGTAATCCGACCTCCGATCCTACTTCGGTGGGGAACGTGAGCTGGTGGTGGGACGAGGCGAACAACGCGAGCAGCGCGTGGTACGACCCCCAGTTGTCGAACTGCACCGCATCCACTCCCTGTCTCTGGGATGATTTCGGGATCCTCGGCGACCCCACCCTCGATGGGGAGTACGCGCTGTGGAACTCGGAGATCGACTCGCTGTCCGGAGGGGCGCTCGACCCGGGGGTCACCGACGTGTCGGGCCTGCAGCTCATTGACAATCTGGCGGGTCCACCGGGGGCCAACCCAATGCCGATCTATTCGTTCGGGTGGGCTCCCGATTACCCCGACCCGACCGACTACGTGCCGCCCCTATGGATGCCCGACAACTCCTATCCCGGACCGGACGCGCTGTCCGAGACCCTGCAGGCGGCTCCGAACAACGCGTCGAGTTGCCCGAACGATTACGGAGCGTGGTCGAACCTAACCTACTACGCCAACTTGGGCGAGCTTCCCACCAATTGTCAGGGCGGAGCCTACGACACGATGGTGGCGTGGATCAACCTTGCCGCCACGGAGTCAAATCTGACGTTCCGCACGCTCGAGTACAACCTGATCGAGCACATCGGCGCGGAGCTCGCCCTGTACATGTACAACCCACAGACCGTCGTCAACATCGCCTACGGGGACTGGATCGAGCCGTCCACCATCAACACCAACCCGATGCTCGGAGGGCAGAACGTTCAGCTGTGGTTCGACTGGGGGTACGCGTCGAATTACTTCAACGTCACTTTCGGGGAATCCGGGCTTCCGGCCAACGCGCTCTGGTCGGTCACGCTCGATGGTCAGACCGATTCTTCCCGTCAACCGACGATTTCAGCCGGCCCCATCGTCAATGGAACCTACTCCTGGTCGGTGGGGGGGGTGGGGGACTACTTCGCCACCCCCGCAAACGGATCGATCGAAGTCCAGGGCTCGTCCGTGTCCCAGAACGTGACGTTCGCCCAGCCCGCGTTCGCCGTGGGGTTCCACGAATCCGGGCTGCCCAACGGGACCGCATGGGGCGTGAGCGTCACCTCACCGGCGGGCGGAGCCTATCTCTCCGGAACTTCGGCCCTGCTCTGGACTAACTTGACCGCCGGCACCTATAGCTATCGCGCGGTCCCGGTCGACGGATACCGCACACCCGCTCCGGGGATCATCACGTTTAGTTCCGGCACGATCGTGAACCTGACCTACGGTACCTACGCAGTGGAGTTCGCGGAGGCCGGCCTCCCTTCGGGGTCGAGCTGGACGGTGAACGTCAACCACGAATCGTGGAAGGCCTCTCAATCCACCCAGACGGTCGACCTCCCGAACGGTACGTACTCGTGGTCGGTGTCGGGCTATCCCTACGGGTACATGGCCACTCCGGCGGCCGGAACGGTAGTGGTGGTCGGTTCGGAAGTCACGGTTACGGTCGATTTCGGGCCGACCGAATACCCGGTCTACCTGACGGCGTACGGACTCCCTGCGAACGCCACGTGGTCCGTCACGCTGGGAGGCGAGCGCGTCAGCACCTCGAACGATTCCTTGGAGTTCGTGGAGCCGAACGGTTCGTACGTCTACACCGTCGGATCGCCGGCGGGCTTTTGGACCGCATCTCCCGAGAGCGTAACGGTGGTGGGCGCCCCCGTCCATGTCGAGGTGATGTTCGACCCCGTGACCTACACGATCACCTTCGAGGAGAAGGGACTACCCCCGGGGACCGGCTGGTCTGTGGAGGCCGCCGGAAACCTGTGGGGCAGTTCGGGGAGCAGTTTCGATCTCACTGAACCGAACGGGACCTACGCGTTCGCGGTCGACCCAGTAACCGGCTACACCTCGTCGGTCACGAACGGCTCGGTGACCCTGGCCGGTCAGAGCCGTCTCGTGGTGATCACATTCACTCCGGTCGGCACATCCGCCGCCAACGGACTGTTCGGCCTCTCCGACCTCGACTGGGCCGTCCTCCTGGGGATAACGGCGGCCGTCCTCGTGGGGATCGGGGTGGTCTTCACGTGGCGACGCCGCCGTGGGCAGGCCGATCCCCCCGAGTCCTAAGAGGGAGACCGCTCCCGGTCCCGGAAAAGGCGGCGAACCCCCCGGGTCGGCGACGTCGCAGCTTGCGGAGTGGAACGCCCGGAGGAATCGAGGCGCGGTGTCCTTGGCCCTCGCAGCCGTTCCGGCTCAGGGAGTAGAGTGGTAGCCCTCCCGTGGCCCCGTTGCCATACTGCTCTACGAAACGCACGCCGTAGGAGCTGGCATGCTTGAGGGACCCTTCCGCAGCCCACCATTCGGACGTACGATCGGGACCCCCTGCCCCCCCACCGAACCGGGCGGTCCACGCCATCCGAGTTCATCGGCCACGTACCCTTTTCGAGGGTACTCCCCCCTCCAAAAGGACTTAGGCGCGTGACGAGGTCGGCGTTCGTGACCTCGACCGGAGCTCTCAGCTACTCCTCGTTCCACACCTACCAAGAGTGCCCGCTCCGGTGGAAGTTCCTCTACGTTGACCGTCTCCCCGAGACGCCCCGGGGGTACTTCACGTTCGGACGGGTCGTCCATTCTGTACTCGAGGAGATCATGCGCCCCCTCGTCGTCCCGACCGCACGACGCGTGAAGGAGGGGGACGCCCAGCGGACTCTCGACGAGTGGCATCCGAAGGGCACCGCGCGTCCGCCCGAACTCACCATCACCCGCGAGGAAGTGCTCGCGATGTACGATCGAATGTGGACCGGTGAGGGTTACACCTCGCCGGAAGAGGAGGCTCGATACCGGACCCTCGGCCGTGACCTGCTCCTCCGATACTACGGGCGGCTCGCGCACGAGCGCCCCCATCCCGTCTCGGTCGAGGAGCATCTCGAAGCGCGCTGGGACGGCATCCCGATCCATGGCTACATCGACCGGATCGACCGCACTGCGGACGGCGGGCTCGAGGTCGTGGATTACAAGACGTCGCGAGAGCTCTCGGGCGAGGACGCGCGCCAGTCCGACCAGCTGTCGATCTACCAGATCCTGGTGGAGAGCAACTACACCGAACCGGTGGAGGGCCTGACACTCTACCACTTGCGTTCCCTGACCGCCCACCGGGTCCCGCCCCGACCCAAAACCGCCCTACTGGCCCTCCACGACCGCCTTGGGACCGTCCAGGACGGGATCCGTGCCGAGGCATTCGAACCGACCCCCGGGCGACAGTGTTCGCGCTGCGATTTCCAGGCCCGCTGTCCGGAGTTCCGGCCCGTGCCGCCGTCCGACGACCAGCGCCTGCGCGACCTGGTGGACCGGTTCGAGAACCTGCGGCAGGACGAGCGGCGACTCGAGGAGGAGCTGCGCCGGACCGCCGAGGAGCTCCACCGGGCGGCCGAGGGGTTCGGGGTCCACCGCATCCCGGGAACGAAATCCGTGGCGATACGGCGGCGCGAGGAGACCTGGCACTACTCTCTCGAAGGGCTCAAATCGAAGGTCGCGGAGGCCGGACTCGGGGAACGGATCGGCAATGGGACCCCGGACGAGGTCCGGGCCATCCTCCGGGACCCGAGCATCGACCCCGAACTGCGGCGACGGCTCGCCGAAGCGGGCACGCGCCGCGTGAAGTGGTACTGGGAGCTGGACGAGCCGTCCGGCGGGTAGTGACCCGCCTACCACCTGCCAACGCCGAGCAAAGGATATCTAGCCGACCCGGTAGGCCCCCGTATGGGGATTCCCCTCGCAACCGCCGAGCGCCTCGCGCCTCTCGAGGGGCGCGCGCCGACCATCACGACCCTCTGTTCGCACTCCTCGCTGCAGATCTTCCACGGCGCGCGAAAGGAAGGTTTTCGGACCATCGGCCTCACTGCCGGGCCGCCCGCGCGGTTCTACGACGCCTTCCCGCTGGCCCGCCCCGACCGGTTCCTCTCGGTGCCGAAGATGTCCGACCTGCCATCGGTCGCCGGTGAGCTTCGCTCCGAGGGCGCCGTGATCATCCCGCACGGCTCGTTCGTGGAATACATGGGCGCCGACGCGTTCTCTGCGTGGGACGTCCCGGTCTACGGCAATCGGAAGGTGATCGGGTGGGAGGCGGACCGGGAGAAGTCCCGCGAATGGCTCGAGTCGGCCGGGGCGACCATGCCCCGACGCTACGAGAATGCCGCCGAGGTCGACGGCCCGGTGATCGTGAAGTATTACGGCGCGAAGGGCGGCAAGGGATTCTACCTCGCGAAGAACCGCGAGGCGCTCGCCGACTTCCGTCCCACCGGCCCCTACGTCATCCAGGAATACGTCCTCGGGACGCGCTACTACATGCACTTCTTCTACTCGCCGCTTTCCGACCGCGGCTATCGCGTGGGGCACGGCTCGCTCGAGCTCCTCGGGATGGACCGGCGCGACGAGGCGAACATCGACGAGCTGTACAAGCTCGGGGCGCAGGAGGAGCTGCTCCGCGCTGGGATCCGACCGACCTTCGTCGTGACCGGGAACGTTCCGGTCGTCCTCCGGGAGTCGCTCCTCCCGAGGGCCTTCGACGTCGCCGCCAAGATCGTCGATCGGTCGATCGAACTGTTCGGAGGGATGGTCGGACCGTTCTGCATCGAGGGGATCATGACCGAGGAGCTCGAGTTCAAGGTCTTCGAGATCTCGACCCGCATCGTGGCCGGGACGAACCTGTTCATCTCGGGCAGCCCCTACTCGGACTTCATCGAACCGGGGCTGTCGACGGGACGGAGGATCGCGCAGGAGATCCGGCGCGGGCGCGAGCTCGGTCGGCTCTCGGAGATCCTGAGCTGAGCTGCTCGTCGTCGCCCTTCAGCCCGTTCCGAGGAGCCTAGGCGCATGGATTTCGCGGTCGAGGTCGACCAGCTCCGGAAGGTCTACCCCTCGAGCTCGGGCCAGAAGCCCGCGCTGGACGGCCTATCGTTCAAGATCCCGAACGGCCGGGTCTACGGGTTGATCGGGCGCAACGGCGCAGGGAAAACCACGTTCGTCCGGATCGCGTCGACCCAGCTGGCCCTCACGTCGGGGTCCGTCTCGGTCCTCGGGATGGATGTCGTCTCCCGGACCCGGGACGTCCGCGCCCGGATCGCGTGCGTGCCGCAGGAGTCCCGACCGCTCTACTTCCTGAACACCGAGGAGGTCGTCTACCTCTACCTCAAGATGCGGGGAATGGACCCGGTCGAGGCCAAACGTCGGACCCGCGACGCCCTCGAGGAGCTTTCCCTGACGGAGTACCGGAAACGGCTCGTCTCCCGGCTTTCGGGCGGGCTTCGCCGCCGCGCGCTCTGCGCGATGGTCCTCGCCTCGGACGCCGAGGTGCTCTTCCTCGACGAGCCCACCACGGGCCTGGACCCGCTCGCGCGCCGGGAGGTGTGGAAGGCCGTCCGCCGCACGATCCGGGAGCACCGGACCATCGTCCTGACGACCCACTACCTGGATGAGGCAGAGGCCCTCTCCACCCGCCTCGCCCTCATCGAACAGGGCCAATTGCGCCTCGAGGGGTCGCCGGAGGACCTCCGCGCCCGGGTGCGCTACCCGTACCGGGTCATGATCCAGGACCCGTTCCCCCGTGAGGAGCTCGAGTCGTACGGCCGAGTGACCAAGGTCGAGGGGGGCTACCTCGTCTTCGCCCGCGAGGCCGACGCGCGCGAAGTCGCGCGGAAGGGCCTCGAGCGGGGCGTCCGCGTCTCGCTCGGGCCGGTGAGCCTGGAGGACATCTTCCTCGAGGTGGTCGGGAAGTCGATCGAGGAGGACGCCCCCGCCGAGGACGGCGAGGAGGCCCTGGCTTGAGCGCCCGCCACCGGCTCCGCTCGCTGTTCACCTTGGTGATGATCAACGGGATCATCCCGATCCGGACCCAGCCCCTGTTCCTGCTGAGCCTGATCGCCTCGCCGCTCTCCTTCCTGTTCTTCATCTTCATCATTTCGAAGGGTGCCCTCCTCGCGTTCGGCGTCACGGGCGGCATGATCCTCACGATGCTCTCCGTGGGGACCGGCCTCCAGTCGGACCTGACCCACTACCGGCACGACCTGAAGTTCCAGGACATCGTCGTCGCCTCGCCGGTCGAGGCGCCCGTCTACGTCGCCGGCATGGCGCTCTCCGAGCTCGTCTACTCCTTGCCCGGGCTCGCCGTCTTCGTCGTGATATACATCGTCGACGGGCTCGGGACCCCGCTCAGCATCCTCGTCCTCACCGGCGTTCTCCTGCTCGTGTGGGGGTTTGCCTGCGCCCTCGGGTTCACGCTCGCCACGTGGTTCGAGGACGTCCGGGAGACGTTTCTGTTCAGCCCCCTTATCTCGCTCGCCCTGACGGTGCTCCCGCCGGTCTACTACCCGTTGAGCTACCTGCCCGGCTGGGCGCAGACGGCGGCCAAGTTCTCTCCGACGACCTACGCGGCCCAGCTGGTCCAGGGGTCGGTGGGGCTCGTTCCCCTCTCCTTCGATTCGGCGGCGATCGACTGGGGAGTCCTCGTCGCGTTCACGGTGGGGTTGTTCCTCATCGCCGCGCTCAAGGCTCGCTGGCAGGAGCCGTAGACCCCGTTCCGGCACTCGAAAATGAGTGCGTGGCCCGGCCGTCGCGCGAGGACTTATGTACCGGGCGTCTCGTGGAGCCGCCCGATGCTTTCGTTCGCGGATATTCGCAGTTTCGAGAGCTCCGACGAACGATTTTCGCACTGCCTCTTCTGCGGCCGAACGGTCGCCGTACTTCCCGACGACCGGAGGGGCGGCGCCTGCTTCGATTGCCTCGCGCTGTCCGTCCCGCCGCCGTCGAGCTGCCCCGACTGCCGGAGCCTGATCCCCGGCGAAGATCGCGCCCTCGGCTGCGAAGAGTGCGGCTGGTATCCGATCCAGGACTGAGCCCGCCGTCGGCGGTAGCCCGTGCGGTCGGGCGCCGAAACCGGCGGGGATTGGCCCGCTAAGCTTATCGGGCGATTCCATTCCAAACCGGAGGGCGTGCCGAGGTGGCTCAGTCCGGTACGGCGCGAGTCTGGAAAGCTCGTGGCGGAATACGCCTCGGGAGTTCAAAGGTGAGGGACGGCCGCACCGTCCCCGCAGGAATTCTCCCCCTCGGCGCTGCCCCTCGCCTCGGCGGCCCGTGCGGTTCCCGGAGCGCGCGGTGAGCGTCCCGGACCGCCGGGCGACCCCCGCCCTCCTGCAGGTCGACTCGATCCTGGGCCACCTGCAGGGCCGCGCGGCGCTCGCGGAGGTGTGCCGTTACCTCGTCCACGAGTTCGCCCACTACCCCTGGGTCGGGGTCTACCGTCTGGAGGGCCCCACCCTCGTGCTGGAGGCCTACAACGGCCCCGAGGCGACCGAGCACGTCCGTATCCCGGTCGACCGGGGGATCTGCGGGCAGGCGGCCCGGGAGAACCGGACGGTCATCGTGGACGACGTCCGGGGCGCGCCCGAGTACCTGGCCTGCTTCCTCTCGACCCGTTCGGAGATCGTCGTCCCGATCCGGGACGGCGCGTCGGTCCTCGGGGAGATCGATATCGACGGGAACCAGGTCAAGGCGTTCGACGAGAGCGACCGCCGCTTCCTCGAGCGGGTCGCCGCGAAGCTCGTACCGGCGCTGCAGAAGGCCGCGGCCGAGCCGCCGCCGCCCGTCTGAGGTTCCGGCCGATCGTCATCATCGCCCCTCGGAGCGCCGCGCGCCGGTCGAACGGGGTGAACCGTCCAGTGCGGTCGGGGGGGCCCGCCGCCTCGAGGTCCCGGGTGATCTGGGCGAGCGCCCTCCGCAGTTCGTCCACGATCGGCAGGTCGGCCTGGCCGCTCGTCCGGGAGAGCGGGTTCAGGTCGATCGAGATGACCTTCTTCCCGAGGGCCCGGAGGGCCTCGGTCCGGTCGCCGTCCTCGAGGGGAACGACGCACAGGTCGGCCGTGTAGATCCCCCGACGGTCGACCCGGGCGCGGTCCGAGGGAAGTCCCGGGATGCGGGCGGTGGGACGGATCCCCCACACGGTCCGGACCCCGGCGGACGTGAGCGCCCGGGCCACCGCCCGAGCGCGGGCGGGGGTGCGATGGAACAGGTTGACCTCCACCCCGAGGCCGGGACAGGCGCGCACGAGACGGGCGACCTCGGTCGCCGCCAGGGCGGCGACGTTCCCGTTGACGCTGAGGACCGGGTGGCGGGCGCTGAGGAGCCAGGCGGCGGCCCGACGCTCGGCGAGGCGGGCGCTCGGGCTCGTGCGCTCCCCGAGCAGGTAGTCGAACGTCTCCCCTCGCCCGTGCGCGATGAGCCCCTCGGGCGCGACCAGCCCCGCACGGGTCATCTCGGCCAGGTGGGCGCGGACGCGGAGGCTGGCGTAGCGCGGGTGCGACCGAGAGAGGCGCATGGGTGGGGCCGATTCAGGTGCCGTTCGTCGCCGGGTCGTGCGCGGGCGCGTCGGCCGGTTCGGAGCCGTTGACCCGTCCCTCGAGAGCGGCCACCCGCTGTTCCAGCGGCGCGAGCCCCTCCTCGAGCACCTTGGAGAGCGAGAGTTTGAGGCTCTCCTCGAGCGCGAGGATGTCCCGTCCGAGGTCGATGATGCGGCGCGCGTTCTCGTTCAGGAGCAGACGGTTCTGGGTCGCGACCCGGAAGGTGTCCGAGAGGTCCTTCGTGAGCTGGGAGGAGCGTTGGGCGAACGACTCGACCGAGTCGCCGATCGGCTTCCACTTCGCGTCCAGGTTCGCGAGCAGGTCCTGGGTGATCTTCTGGGCGGCCGATTCCACGCCGGTCGCGACCTCCTTGCCGACCCGGTCGGCGACCCCGTTCTCGATCTCCTGGAGCCGGGTCTTGACCTCCGCCCCCAGTGCGTCCCGGACCCCCTCGCCCCGCTGGATCCGGTCCTCGACCGATTGGATCCGGGCGGTGAGGTTGGAGTAGGCGCTCTGGATGAGCGTGTCGAAGTGCGAGGTGGTCGATTCCTGGGCGCGGAGCAGCAGGTGCAGGACCCAGTGCTCCCGCCCCTTCGTCTCGGAGAGGGGGCCCTTGTCCAGGCGGTCGCGGACCTCCCGGTCCTCCAGGATGGACTGGAGCTCCTTCAGAATCTCGACGCGGAGCGCGCTCGAGGTCGTTCCCGAGCCCGCCGGCGCTCGACCGGCCATACGTCGCGATGGGTGCTCGGCTACTATAAGCGTTCGCGAGGAGCCCCGTCCGGGGTGCCCTCGCGGAACTCGGGCCCGAGGAGTTCCCGGGCGACGACCAGGCGCCGGATCTCGCTCGTGCCGGCCCCGATCTCGAGGAGCTTCGCGTCCCGGGCGAGACGCTCCAGTGGAAGGTCCCGCATGTACCCGTAGCCGCCGTGGATCTGGATCGCCGCGAGCGCGTGGCGGGTGGAGGCCTCCGAGGCGAACGTCAGGGCCGCCGCACTCGCGCGGAGGCTGCGCCGGTCCCGCCCGACCGAGTCCAGCGCCGCGGTCACGAGCCAGCGGGCCGCCTCCAGGTCGGCATACATGTCGGCCAGCTTGGACTGGACCAGCTCGAACCGCCCGATCTTCTGGCCGAACTGCTCCCGCGTGCGGGCATACTCGAGCGAGCGCTCGAGACATTCGGCCATGATCCCCACCGGGATCCCTCCGAGCACGGCGCGCTCGACGTTGAGCCCGCTCATCATGATCGCGACCCCCTCGTTCTCGTTCCCGACGCGCTGCTCGACCGGAACCTTGCAGTCCTGGAACGACAGCTCACCGGTCGGCGAACCTCGCATCCCCATCTTGTCGAGGCGCTTGGCGACGGAGAAGCCCGGGGTCTTGCTCGAGACGAGAAAGGCGCTGATCCCGTGCGGTCCACGTGCCGGGTCCGTCTTGGCGTAGACGAGCAACCAGTCCGCCACGGGGCCGTTGGTGATGAACTGCTTCGAGCCGTTGAGCAGGTAGTGGTCGCCCCGGCGCTCGGCGCGTGTGCGGAGGGCGACGGCGTCCGAGCCGGCCTGCGGCTCCGTCAGGGCCAGCGCTCCCACCGCCTCCCCGGACACGATGGACGGGAGGGCGGCCTCGCGCTGGGCCGGGGTGCCGTTCCGGGCCAGGTTGTCGGCGAACAGGTTCGAGTGCGCCCCGACGCTCAGGGCGAGGGCGGGGCTGACCCGGGCGATCTCCTCCAGGATGAGCGCCTGCGCGAGGTAGGAGAGCCCCAGCCCGCCGTACTCCGCGGGAACCGTGACCCCCAGGAATCCGTGTTCCCCCAGCCGCCGGAAGACGTCCCGCGGAAAGTACTCCTCGCGGTCCATCCGCTCGGCGACGGGCGCGATCTCCTTCCGCGCGAACCGTCGGGCCGCTTCCCGCAGTTCTCTCTCCTCATCCGAGAGCGAGAGGTCCATCAGTCGGCCGACCCCCTTTCGGCCTTAACCCTTGTCGGCGGACGGGTGGTACGGGCGGCCCTGCGGGGGCCGGCGACCAGGCCGATGTGAATCTGCCACGACGGGAGCGTTCGCGGGTGGTCGGAGCGGAAGTGGGCCCCCCGGCTCTCGGTCCGCCGGAGCGCGGCCCGGGCGATGAGCGAGGCCGTCAGCGCCGCGTTCGCGATGGGGCCGGGCGGGACCTCGGAGGAGCCGGGCTCCGCCTCCGCCGCGATGCGGTCAAAGGTCGCGATCGCCGAGCGAAGCCCCCGCGCGTCGCGGACGATCCCGACGTCGTTCCACAGGGTGGAGCGAACCTCCTCGATGGCGGCGGCGGAGCCCCGCCGACCCGAGCCCGAGACCCGCGCGAGCTCGATCATCTTCGCGGGGAGGGGAGGGCCGCCGCGCGTAGGGTGGAGGAGGTGGCGGGCGACCCGCTCGCCGAAGACGACGCCCTCGAGCAGCGAGTTGCTCGCCAGGCGGTTCGCACCGTGGACGCCCGTGGAAGCGACCTCCCCGCACGCGTACAGGCCCGCCACGGTCGTCCGGCCCTCGATGTCCGTGGTGACCCCGCCGACCATGAAATGGGCCATCGGTGCCACGGGGATCAGGTCCCGGGCCGGGTCGAGGCCGTACGTCGCGAGGAACCGCGTAACGGTGGGGAACCGGGCGTAGAGGCGGTCGGCCGGGATCGCGGTCGCGTCGAGGTTGACGCTCGACAGGCCCGTGCGGTCGAGCTCCTTTCGGATCGCGCGGGCGACGACGTCCCGGGGCGCGAGCTCGGCGTCGGGGTGGGCACGCACCAGGAACCGGTCGCCGGCGGCGTTCCGGAGGACCGCGCCCTCCCCCCGAAGCGCCTCCGTGATGAGGAATCGGGGCGACCCCTCCCGGGCGAAGACCGTCGGATGGAACTGGATGAACTCCATGTCGGTGAGCTGCGCTCCCGCGCGGAACGCGATCGCCACTCCCTCTCCCGTCGCGATGGACGGGTTCGAGCTCTCCCGGTAGAGGCTACCGGCGCCGCCCGTCGCGAGGACGACCGGGCGGCCGGCCTCGACCTCGATCCCGTGGCCATCTTCTCGAGAGAGTACGGCCTCGGGGCCGTCCGGGCCCCCGGGGCGGAGGGCGCGCAGGACGGTCCGCTCGCGGGCGTCGATCCCCTGGTCGAGGACCCGCCGCTTGAGGGTCTCCTCGATCGAGAGTCCGGTCGCGTCCCCGCCCGCGTGCAGGATGCGGTCCCGGGAATGGGCGCCTTCCCGGCCGAGGGAGATTCGCCCCTCCACGGTGTCGAACGGGACGCCGTACCGGACGAGGTCGGCGATCCGTCGGGGCGCTTCGTACGTCAGGATGCGCGCCGCGGCGCGATCGACCAGGCCGGCCCCCGCACGTATCGTATCGGCCAGGTGACGCGCGGGCGAATCGCCGGGGCCGAGCGCCGCGGCGATCCCGCCCTGGGCGTAGCGGGTGTTCGACTCCTCGAGGCGCGATTTCGTGACGATGGTCGGTCGCAGGCCGAGCTCGCGCGCCCGCAGTGCGACGTAGAGCCCGGCGATACCGCTCCCGATGATGAGGGGACGGTGGGCCGCTTCCGTCACGGGGGGACGACGGGTCGCGGGGGTATATCGACTCCGAGCTCGGGCAGGCTCCTATACCCGCGAGGGCTCGGACCTGCGTGGCGCTCGGTCCCCTCCCGGCACCCGAGCCCGATTGGCGCACCGCGCTGACCGTTCGCGAGGACCTCGAATTGGCCCGCGAGCTGACCGGCCGCCTGCGCGCACCCGGGGCGCCCCGACGCACCAGTGTTACCGACCTCCTCTCGCCCCGTCCCGCATTCTGGAGGTTCACCGTCGGTCCGCCCCCGATCACGGCGGAGCGCGAGCGGACGCTGGAGGGCGGCCGTCGCCTCCATCGCATCCTCGGATTGGTGTTCGCGCCCGAGGGGCAGCTCGAGGTACGGGTCCACGACGACCGCGTGCAGGGGCGCGTGGATGTCCTCTCCGACCGACCGATCGAGATCAAGACGAGCGCGTACGCCCCCCCCTCGGCGGACCCCCTCACCGAGCGGCCGGACCACGCCGATCAGGTCGCGATGTACGCCGCCCTCCTCGGCGTCCGCACGGCACGGTTGGTCTACCTCCAGACCGACGAGGATGAGGTCCGCGACACGGCGACCTTCGACCTCGAGTTCGGCTCGATCGAATCGGTGCGGACCGCGATGGGCGAGCGAGTCCGCGCGTTGACGACGGCGGGTGCCTCCGGCTCCCCCGCGGGCCTCCCGCGGTGCGCGTGGTACGGTCGGGGCTGCGAATTCCGCGGGGCCGGGGTCTGCGATTGCACCGGCGAGGAGGATGCTTCAGCACCGGTGGTCAAGGGGGCCGATCCCCACGTGACCCGGCGGCCGGATCTCGCGGGCCAACTGCAGGAATCCGTGGACGCGCGTCTCGCCGCGTCCCGACCACCGTCCATCCGGCGCTTCCGCGACCTGCTCTATCCCCGCCGGGCGTTCTTCGAGCAGACCGTGCCGCTCGCGGTCGGCGCGATCCCGCCGTACGAGTCGGAGACCGACACCTACTCGCGCCTGGCCGAGGCGGTCGACTGCGGTCCGGTGGGAGAGGCGACCCGGCTCCCGACGCTCGCCGATGAGCCGGACGAAGAGGTGAGCGGATTCCTCGGTGCCCCGGTCCTGATCCGGACCTCGAGAGCCGCGCAGCGCCTCGACCCGCGGACGGTCGCGGACCGTTCGCCTCAGTACGCGCTCCAGCTCGGGTTCCGGTGCGTGGCGACCGGTACCGACCACGCCCGCCTCGTGCTGGGATACGAAAAGGCGACCGAGGCCGAACGGGTCCAGGTCCTCGAGTTCCGGTTCGACTCGGCGGTCGTCTTCTCCCGGATCTGGAGGGCACGGACCCGGCGACTCGAGGCGGCCCGAAGCGCCAGCGACTCGTCCGTCCTCGAGGCGTGCCCCTCGTGGATGTTCGAACAGTGCCCCTACCGCGATCGGTGCGCCTGCGGCGGGTCCCCGGCCGCTTCCCATCGGTAGATGCTGGTCGTGGCGATCCGCCGAAACCCCTCCGCTTCGTAGAACCCGAGGGCGGGGAGGTTGCTCGCGGTCACCCACAGCCGGACCTTCTCGTAGCCCAGGCTGACGAGCGCCCGGAGCGCCCACCGCACGAGGAAGCGCGCGAGGCCGCGCCGACGTCGCTCGGGGTCGACCATGATGTCGACGAACACCGCCTCGCGGGAGGAGATCTCCGCGGTCAGGATGCCACCGACCAGTCGGAGCGGCGCCGTCTCCACGATCGCGGTGGACGCGGCATCGAGGAAGAGTCCGAGCGCGTTCCCGAGCAGCCCGGTGAGGACCCGGGAGTATTCCTCCGGCGACCCGCCCACGAGGCGGTCGTCGACCGACCCACGGAACGCGCGCCAGTCGAGGTCGGCGAGCGCCGCAAGAGTGACGTCCCGGACCGCCACCCGCTCCACCCCCGGGGGGATGGCGACGGCCGACTCCGCGTCCGAGGGGCGAAGCGTCCGGACCATGCAATACCGTTCGACGATGCTGGCGCCGGGACGGGTCGAGAGCGCCGCGAGAAGCCGGTGCTCGGAGTCGACCGTCAGGCCCGTGAAACCCACGCTGAGGCTCCGGACCTCCCGGGGGAGCCCGTCGAGGAGCGCCCGCGCGAGCGGGAGCGAGTCCTGCTCGTCCGCGGAGTGGACGTGCCCCCAGGCGCGGTCGCCCCGGACGTTCCCGAACGAGATCCCGCCCCGGCCCCCCGCCGGCGGATAGTACCACCCCGGCTGGTGGCCCGCCCGCATCTCGGCCGCGGCCTGCTCGACCCAGGTGCCCTGGAAATCCTCCCCGCGCAGCGCGAGCTCCCGACGGACCGTCTGCAACAGTTCGAGCAGGTCGTCGGTCGAGGCCGCGGTGGTCGGACGGGGCGTCTCCGCGCCCGGAGCCCGGGTCACGGGGAGGGGAGCTCGGCCCGGAGGATGTCCGCGATGTCGGGGGCGACCGAGGCCTTCTCCGCCGCGTTGCCGAGGGTATCGGTCGAGTAGACCTCGTCGGTCACCGCCTTGATGCGCTCGAAGGCGTCCTTCAGGAACAGCCCGTGGGTGCACGCCGCGCTGACGGCCCCGGCGCCCCGCTTGTGCAGGATCTTGGCCGCCTCGACGATCGTGCCGCCCGTCGTGATGACGTCGTCGACGAGGACGATGTGCTTCCCCTCGATGTGGATCGGCATCTCCGCGGGGAGCCGCAGCTCGACGTGCTCGCTGTCGATCCGTTTCTTGTCGAGGGCGAACCAGGGCTTGTCGAGGAGGGTCGCCATCCGCCGGACCCGGTCCACGCCCCCCTTGTCGGGGGAGACGAGGATGTCCACCGGTCGCTCCCGGAGCAACCGGGCGATCGCCGGGATCCCGCTCGCCTCGAACGCGGGCTTCGTGAACTGGCGAAGGGTTTCGGCGGAGTGCAGGTCGACCGTCACGACCGTGTCCGCGGCGAGCTCCACGTGCCGGCAGAGCGCGCGGGCGCTCACCGGTTCCCCGGGAAAGAAGCGCCGGTCCTGGCGCGCGTAGCCAAAGTAGGGGACGACCGCGACGACGCGCCGAGCCCCCGACTCCCGCACGGCGTCCTCGAGGAGGAACAGCTCGAGGAGGTCGGCGTCGGTGCGGGTCGACTGCACGATGACGACGTCCTCGCCCTCCAGCCGGCCGCCGACGCGGACGTACATCTCCCCGTCGGGGAAGCGCTTGGTGAACGGGATGCCGAACGGGGCGTTCGAGAGTTCCCGCGAGATCCGCTCCGCGAGGGCGGTCGATGCCGTTCCCCCGATCACGTGCATCTGGGAGGACCTCGAGGGCCCGGACCCCGGCCGGCACTAAAGGATTACCCGCAGCTACAGGTTGTCGTCGTCGTCGTCCGAGGACCGCTTCGCCTTCGAGCCCCGTCGGACCTTCGGCTTCGGGCGGCCCCGCCGGTGGGAAGGCTCCGGTTTGGGTGCGGGCTTGTGGGTGGGGCGGTGGGTGCGGTGAGGAGGAGTCTCATCCTCCTCGTCTTCGTCCTCCTCCTCCTCCGACCCGGAGCCCCACGGCCGCAGCGATCGCAGGAAATGCCGCGCCCGTGCGGCGCTCCCTTCGGTCTCCTCCGCCTCGTCTTCGGACTCCTCCTCCTCTTCGGCCTTTCGTCGGGGGTCCTCGACCCCTTCGGCCTTGAGCGCGTAGTGGAGTCCGAACGCGAGCAGGATGATCCCGGCGAACGTGAGACCGAGGAACTGCCAGGACTGGGCGGGGACCTCCCCCGCCGTCGAACTTCCCTCGATCCACAGCTTGAGGGCGCCGACCCAGGGGATCATGCCACGGGCGACGCCGATCACCCATGCGGGCTCAACCAGTTCGCTCAGTTGGAACTCGGCGGACTGGTCGTACTCTCCCCCGTACGCCGCGTTGAAGTTGTTGTCCCCCATCGTAACGTACCCCGAGTGCGCCCCGAGGTAGGCCGGCTGAAGCTGGATGCTGACGTTCACGTCGGCCCACCCGACGTGGAAGAGGTCGAGCGTGCCCGTCAGGTCGTCCGTCACGCAGTTCGCCCCCTGGCTCCCGTTCGTCCCGGGCGTTGAGTAGACCGCATCGGGCGCGTTGCCGCACGGAAGTCCGGCCAGTCCGTAGGCGGTGTAGCCCCGAACGGACGGAACCCACTGGAGGTAGACGATCGCGCGATGGATGACCGGGGTCCCCACGGCCCCGTCGGGATAGTACAACAGGACGTCCCCAAACTCCCCGTAGGTCGAGTAGCCGTTCCGCTGGGCGACCACATAGGGCTGGATGCTGGAGTTCGAGACCTTCTGGGCGAGCACGAGGTCGCCGGTGTTGATCACCCCGAGGACGTCCGAGCTCCCGTGCTGCATGCTCATCGACTCGACGACGTACACCGGCGGCCAGTTCTGGGTGTAGGCGAACATGCAGACGATGAGCAGGATCACGATCGCGAGCGCGACCAGCGGACCGAAGTAGAGCGAGTCCCGCGCCCGCCAGAAGACCCGGGGGCGGCGGGCTCCCGGCATGGTGGCCTCCTCGTCCTCCCCTTCCATCTCGTCGTCCGGTGCGGTGGAGTCTCGGGACCACTTGCGGATCGGGCGGGGACGGCCCCGAGGGGTGGGTTTCGGGGGAGGCCTTCGCCGCGTCCGCGGAGGCGCCTCCTCCTCTTCCTCCTCGTCGACCTCCGGGTCGTCGGCGTCCTCGTCCGAAGAAGCCGGGGGCCGGGCCATGGCATCGCCCTTCGGGCGGGCCCCCATAACCCTTCGGCTCGACCGGTACACCCGCCGGGGAACGGTCGCCGGATGGCGTCACGAAGCGAATGTTTATCCTTCGCCCGCCCGAGAGGCGGGACGCGGTCAACGGCGGGCGGAGCGATGCGGCGGATCGACATCTCCATGCCCTTGACCCCGGGGATGCCCCAGTTCCCGGGCGACCCCCCGTTCACCTCGGAGCCGACCCACGCCATTGCCCGTGGAGACCACTACAACGTCTCCCGACTATCGTTCGGGTCCCACGCAGGAACCCACGTCGACCCGCCCATCCACTTCCTCCCCGGCGGCGCGACGATCGACCGGGTCGACCTCGACCTCCTGAACGGTCCGTGCACGGTCGTCGGGGTAGCCCGGGACTGCGCGGCCATCACGCCCTCGGACCTTCCCTTGTTTTCCCCATCGACCCGACGCGTCCTGTTCCGGACCGCCAACTCGGAGCGGTGGGCCCGGGGGGAGGCGTTCTTCTCCGACTACGTCGCCCTGACGTTGCCCGCGGCGGAGGAGCTGCTCCGGCGCGGGGTCCGGCTCGTGGGCGTGGACGCGCTCTCCATCGAGTCCGACCCCGGGGAAACCTACCCGGTCCATCACCACCTCCTTCGCGGAGGGGCGCTCATCCTCGAGGGACTGCTCCTCGCGGACGTGGCGCCCGGGCCGTACGAGCTCGAATGCCTCCCCCTGGCGCTCCGGGACGGGGATGGCGGGCCGGCCCGAGCGCTCCTCCGGACCCCGTGAGAGGTGTACCGTGGGAATGCCCGACCCCGGCGCCGGACCCTATTCGCTCTCGCTCGACACCACCGGATTTGCCGTCCTGGCGGTCAGCCTGTTCCTCTTCGTGCTGATGTTCCTGGTGCTCCGAAGCTACCACCCGAACCGGAAGCGCGGGCTCGAGGGGTACCTGGAGGGGGCGGGGGTGAGCCTCGTGTTCCTGGTGCTCGCCGTTCTCCTCGTGGTGGCCGTGTCGATGCACGACCCGCACGGGAACAAGACCTCCTACGCCCTCTACACGACCATCCTGACCGGCTACTGGCTCGCGTTCGCGATCCCCGTGGTCACGGTCGCGAGCTCCATCCAGGCGCGCTCGCGCGGTGCGATCCCGTGGCTGATCCCGTCGATGGTCGTCGCCGCGCTGATGTTCGTCGGGATCTTCGGCTACTACTATCTCGCCCCGGCCTAGCCCGGTCGCCTAGTCGCGTTCGTCCGGCGGCAGGAGGTCCGGGATCCCGTCGGCGATCGGGTAGACCGCGTGGCAGCCCGAGCAGGTGAGCGTTCCGTCCAGGATCTCGTCGCCCTCGGTCCGGCCCGGCGCGAGCGTGAGCTCGCTCCGGCAGACCGGGCATCGGAGGACTTCGAGGAGGTCGGTTCTCATTTCCCGCCGCCCTCGACGATCCCGTAGCCGATGAGACGCCAGGCGTTCAGTTTCCGGGAGATGGCCACCCGGCTGCCGGGAAACACGGTGACCGACCGGTTGAGCGCGAGCTCGACGTCGTCGCCGCGCGCGCTCGTGACCTTCCCTGCGGCGATGGTCGTGCCGACCGTGACCGCCAGCACCTCGCTCGTGCGGATCTTCTCGACCTTGATCTCCCGCTGGGCGCCGAGGACGCGGTCGAGCAGGGTCGCCCGCAGGCGGATCTTCTGGCTGACCGGCGGCAGCGTCCCGGCGGTCCCGACGAGCCGGCCCGTGAGGCCGTCTCCCTTGGCGAGCGCGGGGTCGAGGCTGGTGCCGATGGCGGCGAGTCCGCCGGGGTGGAGCTCGTCCCACTCCTGGCCTCCGGAGATGATGGAGGTAACGTGGGTGTGGAGGGATTCGGCATGCGCGCTCGTCGCACCCTGGGGCCCGGGCCGGATCTCGATCTCCTCCCCGACCTTCAGATGGCCCTGGATGAGCGAGCCACCGAGAACGCCGCCACGCAGGTCGGCCGGACGCGTCCCGGGGCGATTGATGTCGAACGACCGGGCGACGTACATGAGCGGGGGTTTCTTGGGGTCGCGGACCGGGGTCGGGATCGTCTCCTGGATCGCACCGATCAGCGCGTCGATGTTGACCCGGTGGTTCGCGCTGATGGGGACGACCGGGGCGGAGGAGATCGGGGAATCCTTGAGGAAGTCGACGATCTGGTGGTAGTTCTTCTCGGCCTCCTCGGTCGACAGGAGGTCGATCTTGTTCTGGACGACCACGACCTTGTGGACGCCGATGATGTCGAGCGCGTAGAGGTGCTCCCGCGTCTGGGGCTGCGGGACCGGCTCGTTGGCCGCGACGAGCAGGAGGGCGCCGTCCATGATGGCGGCGCCGGAGAGCATCGTCTCCATCAGCGTCTCGTGGCCCGGCGCGTCGACGAACGAGACGGCGCGAAGGAACTTCGCTTCGCCGCCGCAGTTCGCGCACTTCGGCTCGATCGAGTAGCCAAGAGGTTCCGGGCAGTTCGGGCACTGGTAGAACGCCGCGTCCGCGTACCCGAGCTTGATGGAGATCCCGCGCTTCAGTTCCTCCGAGTGGCGGTCGGTCCACTCTCCGGTGAGCGCCTGGGTCAGCGTGGTCTTGCCGTGGTCGACATGGCCGACCAACCCGATGTTGACTTCGGGTTGACGCGGGACCTTCATGACGCGGCGAAAAGCTCCGCGAGGGGCTTGCCGCCCTTCTGCTCGACCACGAGGTTGATCTGGACCGTGTCCTCGCTGATCGTGTTCCCGCGGAACGTTCGGCGCTTGCGCATCCCCAGCCGCGGGGCCATGAACCCGAATCCGTCGCCGACGTAGAGCCGGATCTGGCGCGCCCCGGGAAGTCCCGGACGCAGGGGGAACCCGCTCTTGTCGGTCCCACCCGTGATGCGGAAGGTGTACCCTGCCGCGCCGATCAGCTCGCCGCCCACCGTCTCGCCGATCCGCTTGCCCAGGAAACCGGCGGCCTGGGGGTCGGCTACGGTGCGCGCGATCGAACTGGCGCGTTCAGAGATGACCAGCTTGTACTCGACCATCCATCCTCGGGTGCGGCGCGCGACCGATAGGTCGTTTAAATAGCTTTTGCGACGAGGGCGAGGGGCGTCCCCCCGAGACCGAGCCCCTTAATCGAGTTCCCGAGGCCCAGCGCGCAGTTCACCGAACCGGTGGCGTGCGTCTCCACGTTCGCCGGCGCGCCCGTCAGGGTGGCGTTGAACTCGGCCCCGGTCTCGTTGAGGATGAGCGGGAGCGGGCAGGAGGTGTCGATGACCTCCCAGATGGGTGGAGTCCCAAAGCCGTCCACGCTGATCCCGCCCACTCCGGCGAGGATCTGGGCGGCCGAGGGGTACTGGGCGAGGAAGGCCGCGCCCCCGGAGGCGTTGGCCGCCGCGACCAGCGCGGGGGAGTCGGACTCGGTGGATGGGAAGGGCGCGATGTCGCCGAGTGCCCCGAGGCAGGAGCTGCCGGTGATCGTGAGCAGCGTGGCCGGAGTCCCGAGGTCGACCGAGACGAGCGCCATCGAACCTGCCCCGTTGGAAAGACCGATGACCCAGAACGCGGCATGGCCCATCGGCGCCGAGGCAGGGGTCGCATCCACGGTCACCGAGGAGGGGGCCCCGGGCGCGGGCGTCAGGGTGCACCCGGCCGTGAGGTTCCCGATTTTTGATAGGTTCGCGATCGGGAGGGTCACGAGAGCGGTGAGCCGGATCCCCGCGGCGAAGACGGCGCTCCAGCTCCCCGAGAGAGCGTGGCCGGCCGAAGGGCCGGCCACCGATTCGGCCTCGCTCAGGGTCGAGAACTGCTCGGTGGTGCTCGTCGTGGCCTTATGGAACAGGAATCCGGCGGCACCCAAGATCGCGACGATCACCACGGCACCCACTACGATCGCGACCACTGGGGTGACCCACTTCCGAGAGCGAGGCACTGGGGCCGGGTCGGCCGACGCGCTCGCCGGCGGGGGAGGTGGGGAGGAGGCGACGGGCGTCGGCGTCTCGGGACCCATGGGCATGAAAGGCCGCGCGAGGTAGAAAACAACCACCGAGCGGCGTGCGCCCGCAGCCACGGCCTTAAGAGGAGGTCGCTGCGTCGAGCGAGCGGAGAGCGCGACATTGGCCGGCGCAGGACCCCTGTGGCTGGACGTGGGCGCGGTCGTACTTCTCGTCGGGCTTGGGGTCGCCGCAGCGCTCGACCTCCGGACGCGCGAGGTCCCGGACCGGTTGTGGCAGTTGCTCGGTGTCCTCGGCGGTATCGGCGGGGCCGTCGTGATCGCACCGGGGGGTTGGCTCCCGCTCGCGTTCTGGATCCTTGTCGTGGCGCTTGCGCTGGAACACATGTTCCCCTGGGACGCGGACGGTCGCGGGCGGCTGGGGGAATGGGCGGACTTGATCGAGCTCGTCGCCTACGCAGGTGTCACGGCGATCGTGGCAGTCTCGGCCTTCCGCCTGGGGCTCGGCGCCGGCGGCGTCCCTCCGGCGGCGGTCGCCGTGCTCGTGACGGTCATCGTCGCACGCGTTATGTTCGAAGCCGGGGTGCTGTACGGCGGCGCGGATGCGAAGGCCCTCATCATCGCGGGCGTGCTGGTACCCCTTTTCCCGGTCCCGTGGATCGGAGTTCCGACCACCGCGCTCCTGTTCACGTCGTTCGTTCCGTATGCCGTCAACCTCCTCATGGACGCCGCCCTCCTGTCGGTCGTGATCCCGATCGCCGTGGCGGTCCGGAACCTCCGTCGTCGGGAGTTCGCGCTGGCCACGGGATTCACGACCTACACCATCCCCGTCGAAGAGCTTCCCCGACGCTACGTCTGGGTACGTGACGCGGCCTACCCGACCGACCGGGAGGCGGAGGACGCGCTCGAGACCTCCGAGCAGGACCGGGCGTGGCGGGTCCGGGTCGCCGAGGAGCTCCGGGCGCGGGGAGTGACGCGGGTCCGGGTGGGCCCCCAGCTCCCGTTCATCGTGTTGATGGCCGGCGGTGCGCTCGGGGCGGTCCTGCTCGGGAACTGGATCATCGACCTCCTTGCCGCCCTGTGATCGCGCGGCACGGGCCGTCACGGAAAGGTTTTCATCCCGTCCCGGGTCCAAGAGATCGGTAGGAAACGATGGTTCGTCGGGCGAAGGCCGGACCCATCCGGGTACTGATCGCAAAGCCGGGGTTGGACGGCCACGACCGGGGCGCGAAGGTCGTCGCCCGCGCACTCCGTGACGCCGGAATGGAGGTCATCTACGCGGGGCTCCGCCAGACACCCGAGGAGGTGGTCCGGGCGGCCCTCGAGGAGGACGTCGACCTCATCGGCCTCTCGATCCTCTCTGGGGCGCACATGGCCCTGTTCCCCAAGATCCTGGTGCTGCTGAAGGCGCAGAAGGCCGGTAACATCCCGGTGTTCGCGGGCGGAATCATCCCCGACGAAGATGCCCGGCGCCTCAAGAAGGCCGGTATCAAGGCGATCTTCGGCCCGGGGACAACGCTCCAGGAGATCGTTACCACGGCCCAGCGTTTGGCGCGCGGCGCGGCATGACCGGGTCGACCCGGTTGCCCCCGCTCGCGAAGGCCATCGTCGACGGCGACCGTCGGGCCCTCGCGAGGACGATCTCCGCGGTCGAGAACGGCGACCCGGCCGTCGCGGGCGTCCTTCGAGCGCTCTATCCCCGCACCGGTCGGGCCCCCGTGATCGGCCTCACCGGACCCCTCGGGGTGGGAAAGTCGAGCCTGCTCAGCGTCCTGATCGCCCACCTTCGAGCGCAAGGGAAGAGCGTCGGGGTGGTCGCGGTCGACCCGTCCAGTCCGTTCTCGGGGGGTTCCGTCCTCGGCGACCGAATCCGCCTCGAACGGAAGGCGAACGATGACGGAGTGTACTTTCGTTCGATGGCCAGCCGGGGGGAGGCCGGCGGTATCGCGGCCTCCACGCGCGAGGTCACTCGGCTCCTGGACGCGGCGGGGTTCGACGTCGTCTTCGTCGAGACGGTCGGTTCCGGCCAGGTCGACGTGGCGATCCGCGGGGTCGCCAGCACGAGCGTGGTCGTCCTCGTGCCCCACCTCGGCGACGAGGTCCAGACGCTGAAGGCGGGACTTTTCGAGATCGCGGACGTGTTCTGTGTCAACAAGGCGGACCTGCCCGGGGCAGACCTCGCGGCCAAGGACCTCTCCGAGCTCGTCTCCCTCGGAGCCGCCCGGGACGGGTGGGCTCCGGTGATCGTACCGACTTCGACGACCACACCCTCCGGGATCGCCGAACTGTGGACGGCCATCTCCGCCCACGAAGCGTTCCTCGACCAGACGGGCCACCGCGCCGCGACCGAGCGGGCCCGACTGAGCGCGGAGATCGCCGAGAGGGTCCGCGACCGGGTGGGCCGCGATGTCGCCGAGCGGTTGACCCGGGATGCCGACCTGCGCACCCTGCTCGACCGGGTGCTCGCGCGCACCCTCGACCCGGCGAGCGCCGCCGACGAGCTGTACTCCACCCACTACGCCACGAAGTAGGGCGCATGGGATTCTCCCCGCTGCTCACCCTAACGATCGTACTCACCGCGCTGGCCGTCGTGACCTACTTTGTCTACGCGTCCTTCGCGTTCGGCGCCGGCTACCAGCCCACCCCGCGCCGGGCCGTGCGCACGATGCTCCGCTGGGCCGAGGTCGGACCCCAGGACGTGGTGTACGACCTGGGTGCCGGGACCGGGGCGATCGTCTTCCGGGCGGCCCGCATCTACCGGGCGCGTGTGCTCGGCGTGGAAGTCGAACCGCTCCGCTTCCTCATCCTGCTCCTTCGACGGCGGCTGGGGCCGTTCGGGGACCGGATCCAGCTCGTCTGGGGCAACCTGTTCCACCTCGACTTCCGGGAGGCGACGGTCGTCACGGCCTTCCTGTGGCCCGGTGCGATGGTGCGCCTCCGCCCCAAGTTCGAGGCCGAGCTCCGGCCGGGGGCGCGGATCGTGAGCCATTGCCACAAGATCCCCGGCTGGACTCCGACCCAGTACGACCGCGAGACGGATGTCTACCTGTACCGGTGGCCGGAGGCGCGTGCCCCCGCACCGGAGCCTTCGCGCTCCGCGTGAACGGGCCTCGGATCGGGGGCGTTCCCTCGTTCGGCCGGCGTCTCAGGGGATGGGTCCGCCAATGATCCCGGCGATCCCGAGGTAGGCGATGACGACGCCGACAACGATGGCTACGGCGAACAGCACGATCACGAACGTGGTGTTGGGCGCGGTGGACACCGGGGAGGCGGACACGCCGTCCTCGATTTGGGGGGGGTTCATACGGCCATCGTACGAGCCTCGGGGGCTCCCCGGCCTCCGGCCCTACTGCGGGCCGGGGGTCTTGAAATGGTCGCTGGACTTCTCGTGGCCGACCGCTTTTTCGTCGCGCGGCGTCTTGTGGTGCTCGGCCGACTTGCCGTGGTCCACGACCTTCTCGTGCTCGTCTCCCTTCGCGTGATCGGCGGGCTTCTCGGGCGCGCCTTCCGCCTCCGGCTTCTCTCCTTTGGCGGCCTTCTCACCCTTCTCCGGCTTGTCCGCTTTGTCAGACTTCTCGCCCTTCTCCGTCTTGTCCGATTTCTCGGCCTTCTCGGGGACGGGGGTGACGTACTCTTCGACCACCTTGATGGTGTGCGGGGCGATCTGGGTGCGGATCCGGTCGATGATCCGGGGCTTGGCGGCCATCCAGGAGATGTCGAACTTCGAGCGGTCGGGGACGGTCAGCGTCACGACCTTTTCGTGCACGGTGATGTGGAACTCTGCGGCTCGGCCGTACTGGAGTTCGACGATCGCCCGCACCTGGTCGACGGGCTCGGAGATCGTCTCGATGACCTTGAACTTGCCCCGCACCTTCCGGCCGGCGAACGGGGGGTTGAAATCGACGCGCACGCGGGCCTGGGTGAGCGTGACGACGCGGCCGCGACGGCCCTCGATGGTGAGCACGGTTCCGATGTCCAGGTGGGCATCTTCCCGTCGCATCTCCGGGAGTCGGGAGACCTCGTGCATCGAGAACAGTTCGATGAGGTTCGGGTCGCGCTCGCCGAAGGCGTCGGCGGGGGCGAACTCCTTCTCGACCTCCTCTCCATGCTTGAGGCCGACCAGGGCGGTCTCGATCCCCGTCGGGAAGTACTCTCCGCCGATAAGGTGGGGCCGGGGTCCCCAGGTCGCTCCCGGGCTTGCCGGTACGTTGGCGGCCTGGGCGACCTCCTCGTGAGTCGTGTCGATGAGGTCGGTCCGTCCTCCTCCCTCGGCCCATAGGTCATACTCCAGTCGAACCAGGTGCCCGGTCTGGGCTCCCCCGTGGTGTTTCGAGGTCTCGGACGGCATGGCCCCGCCGAACCGGGCGCTCGCTTAAGGTTTGCCCGAGAAGGAGGTGGCGCGCCCTCGAGAACGCCGAGACTGCTACGGGGCCGGTTCCGGCTCCGGGGCGGGGATCACGAACCGGGCCCCCTTCACGCGGCTCCAGCGGAGACGAGCGTGCACGAGCGCGAACGGCTTCATGGCATCCTCGAGCAGACGGAGGGGGTGGCGCACCTTCCGACGACGCTCTCCGAGTCGCCGACCGAGCTGCTCGTTCTTCAGGAGCGACATCGCCATGGCCAGCAGGTACCGGTACCGCTTTCGAGCCCACCGGAGCAGTCCGCTCGACGCCCCGGGGTCGTGGAAGACCCATGCCTCCGGGAGGAACACGCCCCGGAGTCCGGCGCGTTCCGCGCGGGACTCCACGTCGTGGTCCTCCGCGAACGGGATCCTGGGGTCAAAGCCCAGCCGCGCGAGCGGGGCGGAGCGCCAGGCGGTGTTCTGCAACGGCAGGTACGTCACCCGGCTCGGCACGAGGTCCTCGTAGATCGACCGCTCGAGGAGTTCCATGTACCGTTCGACCGACGTCCGGGGAGGCCGGCTGGGCCGGGTCGGTCCCCCGCTGAATTCCGCGGTGCCGGCCTCGAGCGGCGCGATCAGACGCTCCAGCCATTCGGGGGGCGCGGTCTCGTCGGAGTCGAGGAACGCGGTGAACTCTTCTGAGATCACGAGCTGGGCCCCGGCCCTCGCGTCGACCACTCCCCCCGCGAATCGTGCCACCTCGACATGGATTCCGGGCGCGTTCGCGATCGCCGAGCGCAGGAATGCCCTCGGTGAATCGGTCGACGCCGCGATCAGCACGCGATCCGGTCGCCGGTGCTGCCGTGCGAGCGAGGCCAGGGCCTCGGCCAGATGGGGGTCGTCCCGGACGGCGATCTCGACGCAGACAGTTCCCATCGGTGGCTTTCCCGGCGGACGGTCGCCCCAATCCCCGAACGCGTCAAGTCCTTAATCCCACGCGAAGGTAGGGAGGGTGTGCGGGTCGTTCTCATCGGAGGGGGGGTCCAACCCATCCCGCCGACGGGCTACGGCGCCATCGAGCGGATCCTCGCGGATTTTCAGGGCGCGCTCACGGCGGCCGGGCACTCGGCCGTGGTCGTCAACCGCGTCCGCCACCGACGGATGCGGGACGAGTACCCGTTCGCGCTGGAGCTGCCCGGACTCTTGCGTCACCTCGACTACGACGTACTGCACGCGAACACTCCCGTGGTCGGGAACCGGCTGGCGTGGAGCGGCTTTCCGTTCGTCTACACCTCCCACTCCCGTCACTGGTTCTTCCGGGAGGGCTGGACCCATCGGTGGGGATACTGGCTCGAACGCCGAGCCGTCCGACGGGCGAAGGCGGTCGTCGCGCTCACGGAGCCGCTCGCCCGGACGATGCGGGCGACCGTCCCGAGCCCGCAACCCCTGCCCATCTCGGTGATCCCGTTCGGAGTGGACTCGCAGCGGTTCGCCCCGGACTGGAGCCGGAGGGACGGGACGCGAGCGCTCGGGGTAGGGGTCGTCCTCCCGTTCAAGCGGTGGGACCTGGCCGCGCGAGCCCTCCGCGGCACCGGCCTTCGATTGAGCATCGCCGGACCGTTGCCGTCGCCCGACTACGCCGCCGCGGTCCGCGCGGCGGGCGATTCCGTCGAGCTCTTGGGCGAGGTCGAAGATACGACCCTTCGTCGGCTCTACGCCGAGAGCGACGTGCTCCTGCATCCATCCGCCGTGGAGATCCTCTCGGCGACGGTGCTCCAGGGCTTGGCCGCGGGCCTTCCCGTGCTCGGGGGGAGCGCGCTCGAAAGCGTGGTCGAGAACGGGCGCACCGGCTGGTCGTGCCCGGACTCGGACCCCGCCCAGTTCGTGGACACGCTGCGGTCCCGTGCCACCCAGCTCCGGACGGAGGAGACCGTTCGCCGAACGATGGGAGAAGCCGCGCGCAGCGTGGCGCTGGATCGGTATGCCTGGCCCAAGGTGGTGGAATCCCACCTCGCGGTCTACCGTTCGCTGGCCGGCGGTTAGTGCGACGGACCGATGAGCAGTTCGGCGAGCGTCCGATCGATCGCCTCGGCGCTCGTGTGACGGGGTTTCCATCCGAGAGCCCCGACCCGCTCGATCGAGAGCAACTGTTGGGGCACATCCCCGGTCCAGCCGCGGTCACCACCCGTGTAGTCGATCCGGGCCGTGCCACCGGTAGCCGCGACCACCTTCTCGGCGATCTCCCGGACCGAGATCCGGTCGGCCGCGCCGAGGTTGAAGATGTTCACCCGTTCGGTGGCCCGGTCCCCGGCGAGGAGCATCCCGCCGACGCAGTCCTCGGTCCGGAGGTAGCTCTTGGCCTGCCGGCCGTCCCCGAGGACCTCCAGTCGGCTCGGGTCCTTCCGAAGCTTCGCGAGGAAGTCGGGCAGGATACCGTGGCCCATCCCCGGTCCGATGATGTTCGCGAACCGGAACATATGGACCTGGATCCCGTAGGAGTGGGCATACGCCGACAGGAGCGCCTCGGAGGCCAACTTGGACGCGGCGTAGAGGGACTCCGGAACCAGCGGACCGTAGCTCTCCGGCGTGGGGAACACTTTGGCCTGACCGTAGACCACGCTGGACGAGGAGTAGAGGACCCGCGGCACATCGTGGCGGCGCACCGCCTCGAGCAGGTGGAACGTGGCGAGGGTGCCGTTCTCCAGGTCGACCGTCGGGTCGGCGGTCCCCTTGCGGATGTCGGGGTTGGCGGCGAGGTGCCAGACCTGGGAGACGTCCCGGAGCAGTTCCTCGTACTCCGCGGGTCGCCGCACGTCGGCGACCGTCAGGGTGACCCGCGGCGAGCTCGGGACCAGCTCCCGTCGTCCGGACGACAGGTTGTCGACGACCCGGACCTCGTGGCCCCGGTCGAGGAGCGCGCGGGCGAGCACCCCGCCGATCGCGCCCGCTCCGCCAGTGACGAGGACGGGTCCGTGGGGCTTCGCGGACGTCACAACGTTCGGGGCGACTCAGAGAAGCATATATAAACGGAGGGTCACCTAAGCTGACAATACCGCGTTCCCCGCGGACCCGCGATGCGGACCTACGTTCGGATGACCTTCCACTCCGAAGGCGCCGACCCCACGAAGGTACTTTCGACGATGCGATCGGTCGGGTTCGAGGAGTCCATGGGGATGCACGATTTTGTGTTCCGTTGGAAGGACAAGGCGACCTTGGAGGACGTGATCCGACTGGTCACCGAGATGCACGAGCGACTGAAGGGGCTGGACGTCCACTACGAAATCACGACCATCTCGTGAGCCGGAACTTTTTCTGATGCCGCGCGAGGAGCTGACCCGAATCGAGCGCCTGCTTCTCGTGCATCTGCTCGACCACCGGGGCAACCAGGTCCGTTTCGAAGCGGACCAGTGGACGACCGAGTTCGGGATCGCGCGAAAGTTCGCCGGCGAAGACCCCGCGGACCTGAAGAACGCGATGCGGGCCCTCGAGATGTCCCGGATGATCTATCGTCGGACCCAGTATGTCGTCGGCTATTCGGAGCCGAAGCACGTCCTCTCCCTTACCGCGACCGGCCATCGGATGGCGCTCGAGGTCCAGCGCGGTGAGCTCGGTGACGTCTCCGTTCCCTGCCCTCCGAACGAGGCGGAAGCCGAGGCCGGGCCCGCCTCCACGGTCGCTCGCGGTCACCGCAGCGCCCCGTAGGGTCCCATGCCCCCGCTCCAGGGCGACAAGGTTCGGCTGCGGGCCCCCGCTCCCGCGGACTACCCCACTCTCTACTCGTGGTTCAGCGACCCTCAGGTGGTGGCTCCCTACGACCGGTTCGTCTCGGAGAGCTACGACGGGTTCGTCCGCTCGATGTCCGTGACCGAGGACGACCCCACCTCCCTCGTCCCTCGGTTCGTCGTCGAACGCGCGGACTCCCCCGGGCCGATCGGGGTGGTGGGCCACTTCACTCCGCACCCGGTCCTCGAGACGGTCGAGGTGTGGTACATCATGGGCGACCGGGCGACCCGGGGCCGCGGGTACGGACGGGAAGCGGTCCGTCTGCTGACGGACCACCTCTTCCGGACGACCTCCGTGGACCGCGTCGGGGCCACGTGCGACGTCGAGAACCTCCCGTCCTCGAGGTTGGCCGAGGGGCTCGGGTTCCGACGGGAAGGGACCCTGAAGGGCGCGTTCTACCACCACGGTCGGTGGCACGATGTCTACCTGTATGGGGTCACGCGGGCGGAGTGGTTGCGCCCGGGCGCACCAGCGTGAACCCGATCCGCGTGCCCCCGCCGGGAAGTTCGGTCGGGGGTGTGAGCCGGACCTCCCCGATCTCGCCCGTGGAGCGGACGTGCGTCCCTCCGCACGGGCAGCTGTCCTGGCCCTCGATCTCGACCACCCGCACCGGGTCGACCTGAACCGGGAGGGGGACGAGCCCCGAACGCCCAGCCGAAGGCAGGCTCTCCCACTCCTTCCGCGGGATATGGCGAATGGTCACCGGGCGTCCTTCGCGGATGACCTGGTCCATGTCCGACGCAAGCTCCGCGAGGGCATTCGACTCGAGGTTTCCCTCGAGGTCGATGGTGGCCACAAGGTCCTTGAGGACCGCCTTGCGGGTGCGCAGCCCCGTGCGCACGAAGGCCCGCGCGCTGAGGAGATGCTGTCCCGTGTGGAGCCGCATGTGCTGGTGACGTCGTTCCCAGTCGATCGCGCCCTCGACCTCGGCACCGACCACGAATTCGCGCCCGCCGCCGGTCGAGGTTCGGATCCGATGAACCACCGAGAGTCCGCTCCGGGTCACGTCGACGACCTCCGCTCGGACCTCTCCGAGGGCCAGGGTGCCCCGGTCCGCCGGCTGGCCCCCTCCCGCGGCGTAGAAGAAGGTCCGGTCGAGAACAACGCCTCCCGGTGGGAGAGCGACCACTCGGGCGCGGAACGACCGAACGTAGGCTGAACGCATGTCGTCGAGGTACGCGAGCTCGGTCACGCCGTTCGCACAGATCGCTGCAGGAAAACAGCTTAGGTAGGCCGTCGCGGGCTGGTGTTCGGCCTCGCGGATCTCCCTGCGACACCCCGGAGCCGGAGCCGGATACTGAGCTCGGGGCCGCCGGGCGAGGAGTTCCCGTCTGGGCGCCTCCGCGGGGGCACATTCCGCGTCCGGGCACCCGGTCCCGCGAAAGCGTTCGAGGAGCTCGGAGAGGTCAATCTCCGAGAGAATGAGATGTCGTCAGGGAACCTTTTTAGACACCACCGATGTCAGGCGGCGGGGCAGTCAATGTTCAAGGTCCGCATCAAGATGGAGAACCTCCGCGAGGTCGTCGAGGTCGTCTCCACCCTCGTCACCGAGGTCAAGCTCTCGGTCTCGAAGGAGGGGCTCGAGGCGAAGGCCGTCGACCCGTCCCACGTCGCGATGCTCGTGCTCAAGCTCAACAAGGGGATCTTCGAGGAGTTCACCGGCGAACCGACCGAGGTCGGGGTGGACATCGACAAGCTGAAGGAAGTGCTGCGGCTGTCGAAACCGGGGGACGTCATCGAGCTCCAGTTCGACGGCAAGCGGCTCATCGCCTCCGTCGGACGCATCACGCGCCAGATGGCCGTGGTCGACCCCGCGGGGATCACCGACCCCAAGGTGCCCAACGTCAGCCCACCGGCGAGCGTGACGGTCAAGATGGAAGACCTCCGGCAGGGGATCCGCGGCAGCGAGAGCTTCACGGACCACGTGACGCTCAGCGTCGACCCCGAAGCGTTCACGATGCACTCGGAGGGGGACACCGACCGCCTCGACCTGCGCCTTCCGAAGGACGTGCTCACGAAGCTCGAGGTCAAGGAGCCGGTCAAGAGCATGTACCCTCTCGATTTCTTCTCCGCGATGGTCAAGGCGATCACCGCCGAGGACGCGACGCTCCACGTCGGGAACGAGTACCCGCTCAAGATCGAGTTCTCGATGGGGACCGGTCGCGGCGAGGGTCGCTACCTCCTCGCCCCGCGGGTCGAAGAGGACTAGTCCCGCTTCCGGCGCCCGTCCGCGCCAGACCGGGACCCCGCAGGCTTCATAATCGGCGGCCGGGTGTTTGTACGATGTCTTCTCCTCCCGACCACTCGGTCGCGATCCTCTCCGCGGTCCGCACCCCGATCGGCAAGTACGGCGGAGCGGTCCGCTCCGTTCCCGCGACCCGTCTCGGTACGGTCGCCGCCCAGGCCGCGATCGTCCGGGCCGGGCTTGCTCCGTCGGACATCGAGGAGGTCCTGTTCGGGATGGCGATCCAGGCCGGGGCGGGACAGAATCCGGCGCGGCAGGTCCTGCGCGGGGCCGGGGTACCCGACACGACAGGAGCCGCGACGATCAACATGGTGTGCGGCTCCGGAATGAAGGCGATCCACCTGGGGTATGCGTCCATCCGCGCCGGCCTCCAGGACCGGGTCCTGGTCGGTGGGATGGAGTCGATGTCGTGCGCACCGTACCTGCTCCCCGGCGCGATGCGCTGGGCCCATCCCCCGGGGTCGTACACGCTCGAGGATTCGATGCAGCGGGACACCCTCATCGATGCCTACGAGGGTCACGAGCTGATGGGGCTCACCGGCGAACGGATCGCCCAGAAGTTCAACCTGACCCGCGCCGACGTCGACGCCTTCGGCCTCCGTAGCCACCTCCGAGCGGCGGCGGCGGTCCGGGACGGGACGTTCAATGCCGAGACCGTGCCGATCCCCGCCGAGGGGTCGCCGGACGGGGAGAACCTGGCCGCGGACGAGAGCCCCCGGGGGGACACCACGCTCGAAGGGCTGGGCCGGCTCCGGACCGCATTCACTCCCGACGGCGTGCTGACGGCCGGGAACTCCTCCCGATTGTCGGACGGAGGCGCCGCCCTGGTCCTCGCGAGCGCCGCCGAAGTGCGGCGTCGGGGCGTCACGCCGCTGGCCTGGATCCACTCGGTGGCGGAGAGCGGGGTCCACCCGCGGGACGTCATGGAGTCGCCGATCCCGACGGTGAAGCGGCATCTCGAGCGAACCGGGCTCAAGCCCTCCGACTTCGACCGCGTGGAGCACAATGAGGCGTACGCTTCGGCGTCGATCGCGGTCCAGCGGACGTTCGGTTTCACGGAGGAGCAGTTCAACGTCCACGGGGGCGCCATCGCCCTCGGGCACCCGATCGGCGCGAGCGGGGCCCGCATCGTCGTCACGCTCGCCCATGAACTGGTCCGCTCCCGGACATCGCTCGGGCTTGCGACCCTGTGCATGGGCGGAGGCAACGGACTTTCGATCGCCATCGACCGCGAGGGGCTGTAGCCCCTCGGGACGGACCCCCTCCGGGGGACCCCGAACGCGCTGCGCCGCAAGGTTTAACAAGCCACTCACTTGGTCCCCGGCCGATGACGTGGACCTCTGGACAGAAGTACCTCGCCGAGTTCCTGGGAACCTTCGGACTGCTCGCGGCCGTCGGCGGCGCGGCGGTCTTCTCGGGTCTGGTGGAGGGCGGGGCCCTCGACAGCGCCCGGACGGTGCTGATCGCCGCCGCCCTCGGGTTCGGAGTGCTTGGAATGGCCTACGCGTTCGGTGACGTCTCCGGGGGTCACTTCAATCCGGCGATCACGATCGGATTCTGGGCCTCCGGCCGCTTCCCCGCGCGCGACGTCGTCCCCTACATCCTCGCCCAGGTGCTGGGCGGCATCACCGCGATGGGGATCATCGCCGCCATCGCCTACGGCGGCCCCTCCGGATTCTTCTCGTCGGTCCAGGCTGGCGCGCTCGCCTCCCAAGGCTACTCCGGGAACGGCAGCGGCTACCTCTACAGCGCGACCGCGGTCTTCCTCCTCGAGGCGCTCTTCACCTTCTTCCTGGTGGTCGTCGCCCTCTTCTCCACTCGCGGTGAGAACTCCTCGAAGAACCTCGCGGCGATCGCGATCACGATGACCCTGTTCATGACCAACCTGGTCGCGATCCCCGTGGATGGAGCGTCCATCAACCCGGCGCGCAGCTTCGCGCCGGCGATCCTCTCCGCCTTCTGGTCCTCGGGCCGCTGGGCGATCGAGCAGGACTGGATCTTCTGGGTGGCCCCGATCGTCGGCGGGATCATCGCGGCCGTGGTCGAGCGGGCCCTTCGGCCCCGACCCCACTCGGCCTAGTTCCGGTCCCTCCGCCCCGCCCGGGCTACACTCCGAGGGCCGTCTGGCCCTCGGGGGTGAACAGGCGGGCGGCGCGGTCGGTGGGTCCGTACAGGTGGGCCCCACCGGGACTTCGGGTCCGAGACCATTCGATCCCCTGCTCGGTGAACCGGGGCGGCTCCGCGCCGACCTCGATGACGGTCTCGATCAGGTGCGGCGGGGCGGTCGTTCCGTCGCGGGCGATCCTCAGGGAGTCGTTGACCTCGTCCAGGACCACCCACGCGAGCGGGACGACCAGGTGCAGGTGCAACAATCGGGGGCGGAACTGGCTCTCGCTCTCGGTCTCGGTCCGCGAGAACACCGCGTACTCCTCCCCGTCGAGCGTGGCCAGGCGGTCGAATTGGAAGGAGCGCTGCCGGAACTCCAGGACGTTGATCTCGAGGTCGGACGCCGTCAGCACGACCGCGCGAGCCGGGGGGTCTAGATAAGGTCCGGGGCGCTCGGAGGAGCCCGGTCCTCTCGAGGGCGGGGGAACCCTAATAAACCGTTACCCCTCCCCCCGCCGTCCTGTGAAACGCTCCTCGAGGGTCTGGAAGAAGCGCGGCCACATGCGGTGGAAGTGGCGCAAGAAGCGGATGCGGAGACGCATGCGCGCCCAGAAGATGCGGAAGCGCTAGTGCGCTTCCGCATCGACGGACCCAACCTCTTCGACGTCTCCGAATTTCGCAACTTACGGCTCGACGATGCCGGCTCCGGGCGGGGGGGTCTACCAGCCGAGCCGGTCCAGCTTCCGCGCTTCCTTGGTCGTCTTCTTCCACTCGCGGTAGTGGTCGCGGCAGAGGGGCGCGCGGCGCCCCTTGTCGGGTAGGCGGTCGAACGCCTTGCGCGCCTCGGTGAGGGTCAGGTGTCGCACGGACGGCGCGCCGCAGCCCGGCACGACGCACGGTTCCTCGACCTCGGGTTCGCGGGAGGGACCGGGCGGCGTCACCGACGGGAACCTCGCGCGACGATCTCGGCAACGAGGTCGGGGATCTCGTAGGGGAAGCGGGCGACCCGGGCGCCCGCGGCCTGCAGCGCCGCGAGCTTGGACTCGGCGGTGCCCCGTCCGCGGGTGATGATCGCGCCGGCGTGTCCCATCCGCTTTCCCGGCGGAGCACTCCGCCCGGCGATGTAGGCGACGACCGGCTTCGTGAACTTCCGCCGGAGGTAGTCGGCTCCCTCCTCCTCGGCGGTCCCGCCGATCTCTCCGACCAGGACGACCAGGTCGGTCTCCGGGTCCTCCTCGAACAGGGGGAGCGCGTCGACGAACGAGGTTCCGACGACCGGGTCGCCCCCGAGCCCGATGCACGTCGACTGTCCGAGGCCGTGTTCCTTGATGCCGTTGACGATCTCGTAGGTGAGGGTGCCGCTGCGCGAGATGACGCCGACCCGTCCCGGGCGGAAGACCACGTTCGGGATGATCCCGACCTTCGCAACGCCCGGGGACGCGATCCCCGGACAGTTCGGTCCGATGATCCGGGCTCCGTGCGCCCGCGCGTAGTGGTACATCACGAGCATGTCGTGGAACGGGATGTGCTCCGTGACGATGACCGCGAGGCGGATCCCCGCGTCGACCGCCTCGAGCAGGGCATCCTTCGCGTACGGCGCAGGGACGAAGATGCAGGACGCGTTCGCGTGCGTGGTCTCGACCGCCTCCCGGACGGAGTCGAACACGGGGACCTCCTCCACCGTCGTGCCGCCCTTGCCGGGGGTCACGCCCGCGACGACGCTCGTCCCGAACTCGCGCATCTGGCGGGAGTGGACCGTTCCCTGGTGACCGGTGATCCCCTGGACCACGACACGGGTCTCGCGCGTGAGGAGCACGCTCATGCGGACCCTCCCGCCGCGGCGGCCACGACCGCCTGGGCAGACTGCTTCAGCTCGGGGATGGAGGTGACGCCGGCGGCGCGAAGGATCTCGATCCCCTCCTTCTCGTTGTTGCCGCGGATGCGGGCGACGAGCGGGAACCTCTCGCCGGCCGGGACCTGGCGCATCGCCTCGACCAGTCCCTTCGCGACCGTGTCGCAGCGGGTCACCCCGCCGAAGATGTTCAGGAAGACCGCCGCGGGCTTGGCGCGGGCCATCAGCAGGAACGCCTCGGTGACCTTGCGAGGGTCGTCGGTCCCACCGAGGTCGAGGAAGACACCGGGGTTGCCCCCGAACTCCTTCAGCACATCGAGCGTCGCCATCGTGAGCCCCGCCCCGTTCGCGATCACGCCGATGTTCCCGTCCAGCTGGACAAACGCGATGTCCTTCTCGCGCGCGATCTCCTCGAGCGGGGTCCGGTCGTCCCGGATCTCCGCGTACTCGGGGTGCCGGAAGGCGGCGTCATCCTCGATGATGACCTTGGCGTCGAGGGCGATGAGCCCGTCGCCCACGACCGCGAGCGGGTTGATCTCGACGAGCTCGGCGTCCTCGGACTGGAACAGTTTCCAGAGGCTGTCCAGCAGCCGGTCGAGGGACTTCGCGGAGCCCCCAGATAACCCGAGGACATGGGCGGCCCTCCGCTTCTCGAAGGAGGTCAATCCGGGAAACGGGTGGACGTGCTGACGGTCGATCTCGGTGTCGTCGACCGACTCGATCTCGACGCCGCCGCGGGCGCTCGAGATGAGCACGGGGAGCCGTGCGCTCCGGTCGAGGGTGATCGAAAGGTAGAGCTCGTGCGAGAATGCCAGCTTCTCCTCGAGAAGGAGCTCCTTCACCCGCTCGCCCTTGAACTCGAGCGCCAGGATCGCCTCGGCCGCCGCGCGGGCCTCGGCTGGGGTGGCGGCGAACCGGACGGCCCCGCCCTTTCCCCGGCCGCCGGCGAGCACCTGGGCCTTCACGACGCAGGGCAACGGGACGGTGCCGGCCCGTACGAGCGATTCGGCTTCCTCCGCGGAGCGCGCGACTGCGCCCTTGGGGAGCGGGACGCCGTACTTCCGGAAGACCTCCTTCCCTCGCCACTCGGCCAGTTTCACCACGCCGCAGCACCTCTCTGGCGCGCCGAGCCGGGCGGTCTATTAAGGCCGACGGGGGCCGCGACGCCGGACGCCGCGGCCCGCGCGCCGCCGGCGACTGGGGTCGGAATCGGCTCCCGAGCGGGTGCGAGCACCGGACGCGACCGGAACGACGTTCGCCACTTCGCGACCGAGGTCGTCCAGGAGCTTCCCCGCGACCTCCGCCTTCGGGCCGCGGATCCACTGACCCCGCCCTGCCGAGGTGAGCACCAGCACGTTGGTGTCGCTGGAGCCCATCGCACTGGCGTCATTCGCCACGACCCAATCGGCCCCGGTCTCGGCCCGGAGACGGAGCCCCTCCCGTTCGAGTTCGCCCGGGCTCTCACCGGTCTCGAGTTTGAAGCCGATGAGCCGCGTCGGCGCGGGAGCGAGGGTTCGGAGGGTCGGAAGGACCTTCGGGGCCCGGCGGAGCGAGAGCGTGAGCACGGGGTGGTCCCGCGAGGGGATCTTCCCGGCGCGGGAGTCGAGCGTGAAGTCCGAGAGGGCCGCCGGGACGAAGACGGCCGCGGCCCGCGCGAGGTCACCTCGACGCTCCCGCGCCAGTCGGAGCAGGTCGTCGACCCCCTCCCATCGGACGATCGGGATCCATGCGGGTGGAACGACCTGGAGGGCCCCCGCCCACAGCTCCACCTCGGCGCCCCGGAAATAGGCCTGGGTCGCCAATGCCACCGCCATCATCCCAGAGCTCTCGTTCGTGACGGAACGTACGGCGTCGATCTTCTCGCGCGAGGCCCCCCCGATGACGATCACGTGACGGCCGCGCCACGGTCCGTCGCCGAGGCGGTGGAGGACGGCGGCGGCCACTTCCTCCGGGGTTGCGATCTTCTCCTCCCCCTCGGTCGCCGCGCCGTGGATGATGCCGACGCCCCAGGCGCGCAGGCGTTCCAGGTTCTCCCGGACGGCAGGATTCATCCCCATGTGGGAATGCATCGCCGGCGCGACGAGCATGGGAACCCCGCCACCGAGGGCGACCGACGCGCAGGAGGTCACCGCCGTGTCGTCGATCCCGTGCGCGATCTTGGAGAGCGTGTTCGCGGTCGCCGGTGCGATCAGGAACAGGTCGGCCCGGCCCTCGCCGGGGCCGAGCAGGGTCACGTGTTCGACGTTTCCGGTGAGCTGGAGGACGGGGGGTCGACCGGTCGCGAACTCGATCGCCTCGGGAGTGATGATGCGGGTCGACTCGGGGCTCATCACCGCCTGGACGTCGGCGCCGTGGCGGAGGAGCTCCCGGATGATGCGGGGCACCTCCACCGCGGCGATCGACCCCGAGATTCCGATGACGATCCGCTTGCCCTCGAGCAGTCGGGTGGTCCGTCCCCGGATGGCGCGACTGGGGTGCATGGAGCCTCCACCGGCGTCACCGGCCGCCCCTATTAGGCCCTCCCGGGGGCGGGGCTCCTTAATGAGGCACGGACCCTCCGCAGGGCCATGACGACCGTTCGTGGGCCGGGACCGGACCCGGGGGCGCGGCCCGACCCTCCGCCCATCGAGGGCACGGAACTCCCCGTGCTCTCCGCGACCAGCCAGTTCGCGGAGATCGGCCGCGCCTTCGGACGTTCCCCCGAGGTCGTCGCGCCGAAACACATCGAGCGGGGGTTGGTCGTGTTCGACCTCGACGGCACCATCCTCGACGACCTCGGCCTCATCAGCACGGTCGCGGCGGACGTGCTCGAGAAGGCGTTCGCCACACCGTCCGCCGAGGGGCGCGTCCACTACCTCGCGACCACCGGCATGCCGTTCGAAGCCCAGCTCTCCCAGCTCTATCCCGAGGCGACCCCGGAACAGCGGGCCTCGACCGCCCGCACGTTCCACCAGCGGAAGGTGACGGAAGCGTACGCGAAGGCGAAGCCGTTCCCCGAGATCCCAAAGCTCCTGAAGCAGCTCGACCGGGAGCGGTGGACGATGGTCATCTCGACCGGCTCGGAAACGGAGATGGCGGAGCTGATCCTCGAACGGGAGGGCCTGCGGTACTGGTTCGAGGAGGTGCTCGGCTCGGCGGACGGCACCAAGCGAGAGCACCTCGCCGAGTACCGCCGGCGCTATCCCGAGGTTCCGGTCTTCATGGTCGGCGATTCACGGTTCGACATGGAGGCGGCCGATTCCGTCCCCGGCGTCACGGCGCTCGGCCGCGCCTCCTCGGTGCGCGGGTGGACGCTCACGCCGGCCGACCTCGCCCAATGGGGGGCCGCGTGGGCGGACTATTCGCTCGCCGAACTTCCGTCGGTCCTCGAGCGCCTCACGAAGAAGGGAGCGCGCGCCCCGTCCCGGGCCAAGGCCCGCCGCCGGAGCCCGTAGGGCCGGGACCGAGAGTCTCACGGCGCGGGGGTGGACCCCGTACCGCTTTGAACCCGGGTCGAGGGATCCACAGTCCCCCAGGATAGGCCAAGCTACCCCATCCCGGCCACGTCGTGAGGACGGCGCGTTCTCAAGAAAAGGTTTCCCTCGCGCGGGCGCGTATCGCGGGCCCTCACCGGGGCGGGCCCGGGTCGTCGGCGGTGGGTGGGGCCGTGCGGTCGGCCTCGGCGAGGAACCTCCTCCGCTCCCGCGCCTCCGCCCCGCCCACGTAGATGAAGAACGAGCCGAGCAGCACGCCGACCCCGGCGCCGAGGTAGGCGGTGAGGTAGTCGACGCCCGCGCCGGCCCAGACAAGCCCGGCGGCGAAGGCGAGGCCGAGGCCGATGGTGAGCAGGCCACCGGCCCAGAACGTCGTTTCCCGCAGCACGTCGGACCCCGATACCGGAGGCCGGGGGCGCTCTTCCCTACTTGTACGCCCAGACGACGGCCTGACCGAAGAATCGCCAGGGGACCCCGACGTGGGGGAACCCCGCCCGCTTGAGCGCGGCCGTCTCGGCGTCCAGGGTGCTGGGGTGGTCGAACTGCTCGTGCTCGTGCCACACCTCCTGGAGGCGGGTCCACTCGAGCCCGCCGCGCGGCGAGCGCTGGGCCGCGGAGGCGATCTGCGAGTACCGCTGGTCGAACAGGGGGTCCTCGGGCAGGTGGTCGTCCGCGTCCCCGAAGTACCCTCCGCGCGGGAGCGTCCGGTAGATCCGGCGGAACAGACGCCACTTCTCCGCGTCGGCGAGGTGGTGGATCGCGAGGGCGGAGACGACGGCGTCGTACGGCTCCGCCTCGAACTGGCCGAGGTCCCCGTCGATCAGGGTCACACGGTCCCGGAAGGGCCGCAGCTTCGTCCGTGCGCGCGCGATCATCTGGCGGGACAGGTCGATCCCCGTCACGCGGGCATGGGGGAACTGTTCGAGGACGAGGGCGGTGAGGGTTCCCGTGCCGACCCCGAGCTCCAGCACCCGAAACTCCCGGGTGGGGGAGTACGGGATCCCTCCGAGAAGGGTTCGATGGAGGTCGCTATAGGCAGGCATCGAGGCTCGGGCGGTGCGGTCGTAGGCCGGCGCCTCGCGGTCGAATTCACGACGGAGCGCGGGGCCCTTCCGGGACGACACCATCGAACGGGCCATCGGCGGGAGAAGATAGGCCTTGGGTTCGTCTCGCGTTCGGCGGAAAGAAGGGGTTGACCCAGACGCGGCCTGCGACTAGGGGCAGGTCGTCGCCGTCTGGCAGTTGTTCATCGTAACCACGATGTCGCTCACGGAGGGCATCTGGGTCGAGGGGACCCCGAGGTCCACGTAGAGCGCGACCGCGAAGAACGCGGGGGCGTGGGCGCTGGTCGTGCTCGAGTCGAAGTAGCCGGTCCCGAACGCGTAGATGTTCCCGGGGCCGGTCGTGAGGAAGATGATCTCGACCTGGACGTCAAAGCCGACCGGTCCGGACGTGGGCTGGCTGACCGTGAGCATGACCTGGAGGGCCGAGTCGCCGAGCGCGAGCGCCGCGGTCCCCGCGACGGCCGAGAAGTTCTCTTCGCAGAAGGCGCCCGCGCAGGTGTTCAGCACCGCGTTCAGGGTCGAAGTCGAGTTGAGTCCGCCTCCGGCACCGGCCGCCTGCGTCCCCGCCGGGCCGTTGAGGCCCGAGATGAGGACTCCGGACACGCTGAGCAGCTGGGTCGACTGCACGACGGCGGTCGAAAAGCCGTTCGGGGCGGTCACGGTGATGCTCGAGTTCTGGGTCGGGCCGGTCGTCTGGGTAGTCCCCGCCGCCAACGTCCAGCCTCCCGCAAGGGCCAGGAGAGCGATGACCGTCACGGCGTAGACCGTCTTCCGGGGGACTCGATTTGCCATCGGGATACCTCGCGCAACGTACGCGATGACGAAACTACGTATTAATACGTATCCCGCACGTCCGGGTATACGAGGCCCGGGATCGGGTTCGTATAACCTGTGCCCGCCGTCGGGTCGATACTATGAAAGGGGAGGAGCCGCACTTCCCGGACCGTCCACGGTCGGCGGGGTAGTTCGAGATGGCGGCACCCACTTCGCACCCGGTTCCTCTTCGCTGGTGGAAGACTCCGGAGTTCCTGAGGAGTCTCCCTCTCTTTGTTCTGGCCTCGGTGTTCTTTGTCGCCGGCGGGGTCCTGCGCTTCGCGTATCCCACATACGCGCTCTACGGGCCCGGCATCTTCACCTTCTGGGCGCTCCTACTTGCCCTCGGATTCACCTGCACGATCGGCGCGGTGGTCTCGTGGACACTCGCCGGAGAACCCATTCCTCAACCCGACAAGGCACCGGCACCGGCACCGGACCCGGCGCCGGCCTACCTGCCCATCGAGTACCCGGAGCCGGCCAGTGCCGAGGAACCGATCGCTCCAGCCCGGCCGGTGCGCGCGCGGACCGACTTCGGCCGTCCCGCGCCGGACGTCCGGACCGCGGCGACCGCGGGGGCGTCCGGTGATTGGTACGAGGGGCCGACCGACACCGAGCGGTTCGCGGGGCCCGAGCATATCGTCCCGATCGAGGTCGAGCCCGTTTCTGAGGCCGCGACCGAGAGCCGCGAGGGGACCGAACCGGTGGAGTCTGTACTCGCCGACCTCGAGCGGATCGAGCGCGAACTGGCCCCGCGCGCGAGGGTGCCGGAGCCGTCCACGGCGTAGTCCCGGGCCACCGTTAAGAGGCGGCGGGGGGCTCCGGGTCCGTGAACCTCGTCCCGCTCGCCTCGGTCGACGCCTCCGCACTTCGCTGGCTACGGACCGCCGAGGAGCCCGCCGAGTACACCCTCTCTGCCGGCGACGCCCGAGTTGCGGTCGTCCGGTGGCCGGCCGCGGGAGGGTCGGCCTCCTCGGCCGAAACGGCGGAGGGCCGTTGGACCCTGCAGCGCCGGGGGTTTCTCACGACCCACCTCACGCTGCGCGCGGAAGGCGCACCGGCGGACGCGGCGCGGATCACGGTGCACGTCGGCCTCCACCGCGGGGAGAACTATCACCGGATCGAGTTCGCGGGCGGGCCACGCTACCGGTTCCACCGCGCCGGTGTCCAACTCCCGGCCTGGCAGGTCACCGATGACGGGTCGGTCGAGCTCGTGCACATAGAACCGGTCCGGGAGGGACGGGCGCTCCAGGGCGCCGCGGTCCTTGTCAGCGAGGCGGGGCTCGCCGCGAAAGAACTGGTGGCCCTCCTCGCATTCACCTGGTACTTCATCGTGCTCGTCTGGTTCGAGGACGAGACCCTGCTCCCGTTGGAGCAGGCGATGTCCGACCTCGAATTGAGGTGAGGAAAGGCCCGCCTAGGCGGGCGGGATCGACTGTTTCTTGAGGTTCGTGAAGCAGTCACTGCACACGTTGTGCATCTTGGCCCCGTCCCCTTCTAGGACGGCCGTGGTCCGGGTGATCGGCTTCTGGCACGTGTCGCAAATGATCTGACCGTCGCGGATCATCGGGGAACGGGGGGCCGACCTCGAGCGCGCAGTTCGGCACCCTACAAAACGGGTGCCCCGTCCGCGTGAGCGCCCAGGGAACCCAGGGCCCGAAGCAGGCGGGGGATCATGACGTCGTACCGGGGAACCCCGTCCCCGTGGACCCCGTCGAACTCCTCGTGGTCGACCGTCCCGCCCTGGGCCCGGGCGGTGGCCGCGAATATTCGCGCACCGATGTCCAGACCGTACTCGTCCCGCAGGCCCCCGTCGACGTAGAGGTAGGCGAGCTTGCGCAGCGCGGCGGAGTACGTCGGGGTCTGGACCATGCGGACGGGATCCCATGCAAGCCACCGGCTCCAGACCTCTTCACGGAGCGCACCAGAGTGGAGGTCGAACGGGAGGTCGAACTCGCCCGGTCGCTCCGGGATGGGCGAATAGGCGGAGGCGTATCCCATCATCTCGAGCGCTTGCACATCGGGGTTGTCGGGACCGAACTTACTGGTAGGAGCGCCAAGCGCCTTCCGGAGCAGCGCCTCGGGTCCGCCCGCCCGGCGCAGGGCCCGAAACACGGCCGGGAACTCCGGCAAGTAGGAGTACTCGAAGTAGGCGTCGCCCGAGTTGGAGCCCGCCGCCGGGAATAGATCCGGGTGACGGAGCGCGAGCACGAGCGCTCCGTATCCGCCACTCGAGGTGCCCAGGAGCGCCGTCGGACCGGTCCCGTACCGCTCTTGGACCCACGGGAGTATCTCCTGGACGATGTAGTCCTCGTACCGTCCCGACGCGGTCGAATTGAGGTACTGGCTTCCGCCGAGCGTGGTCAGGCAGTCGGGGGCCACGAGTACCGCCTCCGGCGCGGCCCCGGTTCGAACGAGCGAGTCGAACCTCCGCACGATCGTGCTGCGCAGATACCGGGGCCGGTCGAAATGCATCCAGCCGGCGCCGGTGTACCCGGTGAGGAGCATCAACAGCGGGAGTCCCTCGCTCTTGCCGGAGGGCGGGAGGTACACGGGGAGGTCCCGAGTGGCGGGGTCTCCCCAAGGGTTGCCGGAGAGGACCTGGCTGTCGAACCGGTGGACCTCGACGGTGCCCGCCAGGTCCTTGGGGAAGACGGTCTCGCTGCGGGCCTCGGTCGGGACACGGATCGGCATGGGTTTCCGCAATCCCTGGACGCAGATGACCGTGCGGGGCCCGCCTCCCATCCGGTACCCCCCGGTGGCCGGACCCCCGACAATCGGAAGTGCCGACCGGCGCTTCCCATCCGGAGGAGTCGGCATGGAGGTGCTCGGTCCCGACGCGTTCGACGGCACCGCGCTCCGACGCCCCGGCCTTTGGGTGATCGACTTCTCCGCCGAGTGGTGCCCCTTCTGCGAGGAGTTCCTCCCGAAATTCGCCGCCCTCGAGCGACGGGGGGACGTCCACCTGGCGATCGGCGACCTGACCGATGTCGACTCGTCGTTGTGGGACCGGTTCGACCTGCGCATCACCCCGACGATCATCGCCTTTCGCGACGGGACCATGGTCTTCCGGCGGGACGGGCGCGGGGGAGAGGGATTGGACGAGCGGGACCTGGACGACCTGCTGGCCGCACTTCGGCGCCGCGCGTAGGTGCCGAGCGGGTCCCCCGACACCCGGCCTTAAGGCCCGTCGGGGAGTTCCGACGGAGGATGAGCGCCGACACGGTCGGACCGACCGGGGGGCGTCCGGTCGCCCTCGTGACGGGGGGCGGGACCGGCCTCGGTCGCGCGATCGCGTGCGCGCTGGCCGACGACGGCTACGACCTCGCGATCGCGAGCCGTTCGGCGGACCACCTGGCGGTCGGGGCGGCCGAGATCGCCGGTCACGGGGCCCGAGTGGTCTCGGTCCCGACGGACGTCCGGCACGCCGACCAGGTGGACCGGTTGGTGGAGAAAGTCCGCACCGAGTTCGGACGGCTCGACGTCCTCGTCAACAATGCCGCAGGGAATTTCATCGCACCGGCCGAGCAGATCACCCCGAACGGCTGGCGCGCGGTGGTCGGGATCGTCCTCGACGGGACCTTCCTCTGCTCCCGGGCAAGCCTCGCGCTGTTGCGCGCCTCCCCACGCCCGTCGATCGTGAACATGGTCGCGTCGTATGCGTGGATGGCCGGACCGGGGACGGCCCACTCGGCGGCCGCCAAGGCCGGAGTCCTGGCACTGACCCGCACCCTGGCCGTCGAATGGGCCCGGTTCGGGATCCGGGTGAACGCGGTCGCCCCGGGCCCCATCCGCACCGAGGGGACCGACCGTCAGCTCTGGACCTCCGAGCTCCTGGTCGAGCGGGTCCGTGCCGGGATCCCTCTCGGCCGCTTCGGCACCCCGGAGGAGGTGGCGGACGCCGTGCGGTTCCTCGCCGGCCCGCGCGCGGGGTACATCACCGGCCAGGTGCTCGCCGTCGACGGCGGGCAGTGGTTGGGCAACGGGGTCATGGACCTTCTCGGAGGGGCGAGCGACGCCCCGAGTCGTACCCCCTGAGGGGTGCCTACGTGCTGGGCCGATGGGAGGGGGGCTTCCCACCCACCGACCAGCCGGCCTCCCGGGCGATCCGGGGGAGTTCGCGTGCATACGAACGCGGCACGTCGGACCCGACTCCCGCCTCCACGTTGAGGAGCAACACCGGGGGGCCCTCCTCCGGGACCCGGAAGCCGTGGGGCATCCCGCCGGGGAGATAGAACGAGTCTCCGGCCTCCGTCCGCTGCTCCTCGTCCTCGATGACCATGATGCCGGTGCCCGAAAGCACCATTCCCAGCTCGGGAAACGGATGCGCGTGCAGGTCGAACCGTGTGCCGGCCTCGAGCTGGTACAGCTGGAGCGCGGTGCCTTCGCCGTCGATCAGATGGCGAACCCGGACCCCCGGGGAGAGGCGGCTCCACCGGTCGGAGGGCCGCTTCGTGACCCGGGGGGACACACCGGGTCGGAGCGAGTCCCGGTATAATTCCCTCGCGCTCTACACGGGCTCCGCATGGCGGCGGCGAACCCCTCGCGGGCCCGGGCACGACCCGGGCGTCCGAGTTCAGTGGGGTGGAACGTTCCGCTCGAGGAGGAATGAGAGGAGGACTCCGGTATACTCGTTCGGGTGCGTGAGGTGGGGGGCATGGCCTGCGCCGGGAAGGTCGAGTTCGACCACATTCGTGAGCTCGGCCGCCAGGACTGCGCCGATCTCCCGGAGGAACGGAGGGCTCTGGCCTCCCGTGGTGAGGAGGATCGGAAGGAGGAGCTCGGAGAGCTCCCCGGGCGCTGGACGGAGCGAATCGGGGTCGGTGTACTCCTCGACCCAGCGGTCCATCCGCCCGGCGAACTCCGTCCGGACGGCGGGGGGAAGTCGCTCCCAGGCCCCCGGTACCTGGGAGAACACATCGACCACCCTCCGGGCGGCCGCGCTCGGTTCCCCCCGGTGGACGAGCCCGCAGATCTGGTCGATCCCCTCCAGGAATTGGCGCCCCAACGCGGCGGTCGACGGTCGGTCGGCGAGGAGTCCGAACAGGGGGGCCTCGTGGATGGAAACGCTCCGCACGAGTTCGGGTCGGTCGGCCGCGAGCCGTAGCGCGACCGGGCCACTGTACGAGTGGGAGACCACGTGGACCGGCAGCAGGTCGAGCCCCTCGAGGAGCGCCGCCAGGTCCGCGGCGTCGGTCGCCACCGGGTGCGCCCTCGGGCCGAGCGTGCTCCGTCCGAACCCTCGTCGGTCGTACGTCAGCACGGTCAGGCTCTGGCTGAGGATCGGAACCACCTTCGACCATGCCGTATGGTCGGCGAGCGAACCGTGCACCAGGACCGCCGGGTCCCCCACGGTGCCGTCGACCTGGTAGAAGAGGTGTCCCCCGGGGACCTCGGCGAGCGGAATGTGGACGCTCCGTCCGGCGCACGGCCGGCGGGGGGCCCGAGGTACGGGTCCCCATTAGTCCGGTGGGTCCACCCCCTCCGAAGGTTTTAGAGGCGCCGTCGGAGTCCGCCGCCCCGAGGAGGCCGACCGATGAGCGCGATCTTCCAGCGACCGCTGTGCGACATGGGCAAGGCCTACGACTACTCCTTCCGGCCGATCGTCGGGGATCCGGATGTGGGTTCCGGCGGAGGGTGTGACGAACGGCCCCACCGGGTGGAGATGTTCGCCGCCGCCACCGACCCTCTCTCCACGAGCGCCGAATGGAGACCGTTCGGCCTCTGCGCCGAGCATGAGTCCCAGCTCCAATCCTACGACGGGCGCCTGCGCGCCCGGGGTCTCCCCTCCCGCTTTCGGCCCGTTCCAGCCGCCCGCCGAGGGGCACCGTGAAGGACGGGGGAAGACGATGAGCGAGACGGCACCGAGCGGGCTGACCTCGACCTTTCGCCTGAACGACGGTCACGAGATCCCGTGCTTGGGCCTCGGGGTCTTCCAGATGGACCCGGGTCCGCAGACGCAGCAGGCGGTCCGCTGGGCCCTCGAGGACGGCTATCGGATGGTCGACACCGCCGCGCTCTACAACAACGAGACCGACGTCGGGGAGGGGGTGCGCGCGAGCGGGATCCCCCGCGAGGACGTCTACGTGACGACCAAGCTCTGGCACTCGGAGCACGGGTTCGAGTCCTCCCAGCGGGCCTTCCGGACGAGCCTCGGCAAGCTCCGCTTCGACTACGTGGACCTCTACCTGATCCACTGGCCCCGGGCCCCGACCCCGGCGGACCGGCTCGCCTCCTGGCGCGGGTTGGAAAAGCTCCAGACGGAGGGGCTCTGCCGGAGCATCGGGGTCAGCAACTATACCGTCCGGCACCTCGAGGAGCTGCTGGCCGCCTCGGGCACCGTTCCCGCGGTCGACCAGGTGGAGCTCCACCCGTTCGTCTACGACCCTGCGCTCGAGGCGTTCTGTGCCCGCCACAAGATCCGGCTCGAGGCGTGGTCGCCGATCACGCGAGGGCGTCAGTTCGACCATCCGACCGTCGCGAAGGTGGCCCGGGCGCACGGGCGGACGCCCGCCCAGGTCCTGCTGCGGTGGGGCCTGCAGCACGGGTTCGTGGAGATCCCGAAATCGGCCCACCGCGAGCGCATCGTGGAGAACGCCCGCATCTTCGACTTCGCCCTGACCCCGGGCGAGATGGGCGCCCTGGACGCCCTGAAGGGCGGCCCGCGCGTGGGGATGTGGAACCCCGCGGAGATCCCCTGACGGGCCGGTTCCGGGGCTCCGAATCCACCCCGGACCGGCGGCTCCGGAGGTCGCCGGTCTGCCGGCGCCGGGGTGGCTTAATATATTCACCGTCGGTGAGACGGACGGGTTGAGCCATGGTCAGTGTCGAGGTTGCCCACGAGAAGTGCACGGGATGCACCCACTGCCGAGACGTTTGCCCCGTGACCGTGTTCGAGATGCAGCCTCGCGAGAACTGGCCGGACGTCGTGGACGACGCGAGCGTCGCCGCGAAGTTCCAGTTCCGCGCGGAGAAGTCGGCCGTCATCCACGGGCCCGACTGCATCATGTGCGAGGCGTGCCTCTTCGAGTGCGAAGGCGAGTGCATCACCATCGTCGATGACGAGGGCACCGTGCACAAGTCGACGTACAAGTAGTCGCCGCGAGCCCCGGGCCCCCTCGGGGTCGCCCGGATCCGTGCCTACAGCGCGGCCGTCACCGGTCGGTAGAACGCGGTCTTCACGAGCGGCGAGCCGCCGCCGACAGGGAACCGCACGCGCACCGCCTGGGAGCGGCCGAACATCGTGAACTCGAGCGAGTACCAGATCGCCTCCCAGTCGCCGCCGGGGCGCTCGAACGCTTCCCCGAAGTGGTAGGTCATCTCCATCATCCGGCTCGCGCGCCGGGCCAGCGGGTAGGACCGGTCGAGCGCCTCCGCGGCGGTGTGCGGGGGCGCCGCGCCCGCGACCGGATCGAGGGACCCCTCGACCGTGAACGGTCCGGCGACGAGACCGCGGCCGAGGACGTAGCGCGCCCAGGTCGTCCGGACGCGGGTGCCGTCCCGCTGCTCGGAGAGGAGGAGCCACTTGAACGGGTTCCCCGTGGGAATGGCGACGGCGTCCGGGCGGAGCGCCCCGCGGTGGCGCGTGATGAAGTAGCGGCCGGCGAGCCGGACCCCGATGTAGCCGGCGTAGAACGCCATCAGACCGTAGACGGTCAGGACGTACCACTCGAACGGCACGTGGTTCCGCTCGACGCCGAGGAGGAGGTAGAACGAGGCGATCGAGACGGCCATCAGGAGGAAGTTGATCGCCCGGTCGGCGTCCAGTTCGAGCTTCATCTCCGAGAACGGCAGGAACGGGGGCACCGAGAAGTGCGTGAACCCGTCGCCGAGGATGTGCGCGATCCCGCCCGCCTCCATGACGAGGAAGTAGACGATCGTGGAGCCGGGCGCGAGGAACGGGGCGACGACCGCCCCGACGAGCGCGACGATCGTGACGCCGAAGAGCGAGTGGGTGATCCCGTGATGGCGGAGGATCGGAAACCGCCGGGCGAGCGGGAAGAACAGGGCGTCGGCGTCCGGGAGCCCGCCGGCGAGCGCGCCCGCCGCGAGGTAGGAGGGGTTCGGTCCGGTGAGTCCGAAGGTGAGCAGGTAGGCGATGAGGACGTGGGTGAACAGGTCCACGGTCGGGCGGGGGGCCTAGAGCAGGCCCTCCTCCATCACCTCGACCGACTCCACGTGCGGCACCTTGGCGAGCGCGTGCTCGACCGATTCGAGCACCCCGCCCGTGTCGGGCATCACGACGGAGACGAGGAGCGACTTGAGCCCGAAGGCGATGTCCTTGACCTGCATGCCGCGGAGCGTGACGCCGGCCGGGACCGACGCGCGGACCGCCTTGGCGACCCCGTCCATGTCCGTCTCGACGCCCTGGGGCATCAGCCGGAACAGCACCGCGACCTGACCCATGGACGACCCTACGGACCCTCGAAGCCGCACTTCGGGCAGGCGTAGCCGACCGACTGGTCGCGGCAGCGGGTGCAGCGTCCGATCACGGCCTCGCCGCACTGGGGGCAGACGAACTGGGTCGCGCCCGGGCTGGGCACGGCCCGGCCGCAGGAGGTGCATCGCAACTCGTTGGTGGACTGCATGGAGAGGTGCGGGCCGCGCCTACTTCTTCGAGGTGCCGCGCCGGCGCGCGCCCACCCGGGCCCCGAATATAAAGAGTGCCCCGAGGAAGGCGACCACGCCCGCGACGTACCAGAGCGTGTAGCTCGGCGCCGGGGTCGGGATCGTGAACGTCACGGTGTAGACGGTCGTCCCGTTCGCGAACCGGACGAGGCCGTGGACGGTCGTGAGATAGACGGTGAACGTGTGCTGCCCCTCGGGGAGTCCCACGGTGGCGTACTGGAAGACGAAGTGGTACGTCGTGTGCGGGAGCATGGTCGGGACGGAGACGTTGCCGACCAGCGCCCCGTCCAGGTTGACGAGGATGGGAAAGCTCGTGACGCTCGAGTTCCCGAGGTTGTAGAGCGTCGTGGAGAGGATGTACGGCTGCACGACATTCACGGTGAAGGTGAAGTTCGTGGACTCGTTCGTCGTGTTGAGGACCGACGCGAGGAGCACCGAGACCGTCAGCACCTCGCTCACGTTCCCCACGGTCAGGCTGATCCGGCTCGGGATCCCGTTGAGGATCTTGCCGGTGCTGGGGGAGATCGTCACGCCGGTCGTGTTCGGTCCGGCGACGGTGAGGTAGTAGCTCAGGTTCCCGACGATCGTCCCGTTCGCGAGCACCGCGGGGCCGCCGGTACCGTTGACGATGTACTCGCCGGCGCCGTTGTACGGGAGCACCGACTTCCCCGTGAAATTGCCCGTGACGGGCCCCGAGCCGGAGTCGGTGCGCACGGCGGCCGAGGTGTAGGGGAGCGTCCCCAGGGTGGCGCCGAGCAGGACGGTGACGAGCAGGAGCGCGACCAGCGGAGACCTCATCGCCGCGTCCACCTCCGGGTCTTGACCCAGCGCCGGACCAGCAGGCCGATGGCGAGCGCGATGGCCGGGAGGAAGACGAGGGCCGGGATCACCCAACCGGGGAGGGCCGCGGGCTGGGCGCCCACGCCCGGCCCGGTGACGGTGAACGGCGCGCTCACGTTCGTGCTCCCGGGAGAGACCGCCCCGATCGGGACGTGGAGGGTGACGGAGGCGGCGACCGCTCCGCTGGCGTTGATCACGTCGGCCGCGAGGGTGACGCTGCCGACCGGGACGAACACGGAGCCGCGGGCGGTGAGGTTGACCTCCGCGGTCGAGTTGATGCCCGGAGTGAGCCCGACGGGCCCCGCGAGGGTCGAGTTGCCGACCCGGATGTTGACGGACCAGCCCAGCGACACGATCCGAGGCGCGTCGACCACGGTGAGCCGGACGTCCTCGTAGACGTTGCCGGTGTCGATCAGGAAGAAGGGCAGGAGCGCGCGGGCGGTGCTGAGGGTCACCGCACCGGTCGAGCTCTCTCCGATCGCGACGCCGTAGTATCCGTTGATGTTGAGCGAGGGCGAGGGACTGACGCTCCCCACGACCGTTCCGTTGGCGAGCTCGAGCTCGATGAGGACGGGGGGGTGCAGCACGACCGTCCCGCCGGGGACGTGGATGGTGACCTCGGCGGTCAGGGTCGTGCCCGACGGGCCCGGCCGCAGGGTCACGTTCACGAAGCTGAAGTTGAACGTCCAGTAGGAGGGCGATCCGACGGGGTGGACCGTGATCGGGGCGTTGCCCGAGTCCCGGACCGTGAACTGGTACGTCGCCTTCCCGCCCGCGTTGAGGGTCTGGTCGGGCGACCCGATCAGCGTGCCCGCGGCGCGGTAGGAGAACGCGTAGGAGAGCGGCAGGAGCAGGGCGACGTTGCCCGTGACGACCCGGAGGGTCCCCGTCCCGGTCGCGTTGGTCGCCACGCCGTACGGGAGCCCGACGGCGGTCGCGCGGACCGCGTAGGTCCCCGAGGGCAGGGCAATGGTGAGCGGCACTCCGACCGGGACCCCGGAGTAGACGGTCTGGGTCCCGAAGGCGTTGCGCAGGACGACCGTCGCCGGACTGAGCGTAGCGGCCGAGCCGTTCGGACCCCCGACGGTGATCGTCGTGGTCCAGGTCGGGGCGAGTTGGATCCCGACGGGCGCCGAGGAGGGAAGGGCCAGGACCGTCGTCAGGTTCGCGAGCGGTTGGGAGTCCCCGCCGCCGGTGGCATAGAGGGAGTACGCGCCCGGGAGGACCTGGGTCGAGAAGCTCCCGTTGGTCGAGTTGAGCACCAGCACGTTCGTCGTCGGGTAGGGGCCGACCAACCGCACGGTGCCGGGTTGGAGCCCGGGGACGCCGGGGGCCGAGAGGGTCCCGTTCAACCAGACGAGGTTGGTCTCGGGGACGACCTCGATGGGGCAGGTCGAGGCGTTGGAGGTCGTGGCGCACACGGCTCCGGGGGCCGAGGTGTAGGTCACGAAGTAGCTGCCGTTGGGCCCCGAGGTCAGCACCGTGCCCGCCGTGGAGGCGAGGAAGCCGGCCTCGGCGGGGAGCGTGGCGCTGAACGAGCCGTTCTCGACCGGGGTCTGGAGGCTGGCCCCGTCGGTCGCGGTGAGCGTGAGGGTGGCGTTGAGGGGGACCCGGCTCCCGTCGGCGGTGGTGATCGACCCGCTGACCGAGACCCCGGCGGTGCGGAGGGAGACGGAGGGGGTGATCGCGCCCCCGGCGCTCACGGAGACTCGGCTGAGGCTCGTGTAGGTGACGCCTCCGCTGCTCACGGTCGCGTGCGCCGAGTACGTGCCGGGCGCGACGTAGAACCCGTGGGTGAAGTTCGTCCCGTTCACGGTGATGTTGAACAGCGACGAGGTGAGGGCGACCGTGACGTTCGCCGCGGGGGTGCCGGTCGGGAGGAGGAGCGTTCCGGTGGAGTTGATCCCGGGGACGAGCTGGAGCGTCAGGTTGGACGCATACGCGCCCAGCGGGATGGTCGTGTTGAGGAGGGAGGAGGGGAGGTAGATGACCGTCCCTTTCCCGATCACCGCCCGCGCGGAGACCGTGTACGGACCAGGGGTGGTGGTGAACGTGAAGGTCGGGCCGCCCGAGAACGTGTGGGAGACGGCCGGCGCGCCGAGCGCCGTGAAGTTGACGTTGACCGGTGTCCCCGACGGGAGACCCGTGACCCGGAGCTGCACGTTGACCGGCCGGAGCTCGAGGGGCAGGCGGTTGAGGGCGGAAAGGCCGCTCGCGGTGTACCCGCACTGGGTCGACGAAAGGAAGCCCGCGGACTGCGCGGAGACACAGTACCCACCGGAGGCGAGCGGGATCGAGCTCGGGAGGTAGAACGCGACCGAGCCGTTCGACGACGCGAGCGTCGGGATGCTGGCGCCGGTGGGTCCGGCCGAGATCGAGACCGTGGCGGCCACGGCGGGGAACAGGCCGCCGTCCGAGAGGGCCGCGCCGACACTGAACCGGGTCTCGACCGCGCTCACCGGTTGGAGCGGCAGCACGGTGGGGAACTCGAGGTGCACCTGCGTCAGGGCGGCCGTGAGCCCGGAGGTGGAGGTCGTGCTGCCCTGAAGGCCGAGGACCGAATAGTTCCCGAGGGGGAGGAGCAGGGAGTAGCTGCCGGTGGATCCGGCCCAGGCCGTGAGCTCCGAGAACCCGGACCCGTAGACGAGGACGGCGGCCGAGGTCGAGGCAGTGCCCGAGCCGGTACCCGCGAACGTCCCCGAGAGGCGCGCGGTCGTCTGGAGCAGGAGCGGGGTGAGCGAGGAGGGAAGGCCGGGGAACGCGGTCACGCTCGTGAGGGCGGACTCGAGCGAGCTCCCGAGGTACCCGAGCGCGTAGACCGAGTAGTTCCCCACGGGCAACGTCGCGGTGACGATGCCGGAGGAGCTCGAGACGACGACCGTGCTGTTGGAGGTCGAGCCCTGAAGCGCGGCCAGCGGCGACTGCGAGGCGTTGGTGAAACTGGGGAGGGGCGTGAACCGCACCGGGATGTTCCCGACGGGCGCACCGTTCGCCACGACGAGGAACTGGACCGTCGCCGTTGGCTCGACCGTCAGGTTCGTCGAGACGACCGAGGCGGGGACGGTCACCTCCACCGCGACCCCGGCGGACCGCTGGGAGGGGAGCGGGCCGACCGAAACCAGCGTGTAGTTCCCGGGACCCAGGCCGGAGATCGTGTAGTTGCCGGTGACGTTCGTGGTGTACGAGCCGATGCTCCCGTTCGCACCAAACGCCGTCACGACCGCGCCGGTCACGGGCGTGCCGAACAGTCGGACCTGGCCGGTCAGCGAGGCGGGTTTGAGGCCCACCGACCCGTTCTGGGACGAACCGGGAGTGAGGTACTGGGTCGCCTCGGTGTAGTTGTGACCCGCGAACAGGATGCTGTAGTTGTAGACGCCGGGGACGACGTTCGGCAGGTCGAACGTGCCGTCCCGGTCGGTGGTGGTGACCACGCGGTTCTGTCCGCTGGAGCCCCAGAGGACGACCTGGGCCCCCGAAACGAGGGGGTCCTTGAGGGGGACGTACGTCGTGTTGTTGGCCGTGTTCCAGTAGATCGTCCCGCTAAACTGGGTCGAGCCGAGCTGGACGGGAAGCGTGAGCGTGGGCGCGTTGAACCCGAGGCCGTAGGCGTTGGACACGAAGACCTTGAGGCTCTTCAGTGCGACCGACCCCTGCTGTTCGAGCCCTTCGACCGCGCCCGAGGTGAAGTTCAACGTGTCGTTCCCGGGCGGTAGGACGAGCGCGAAGGAGCCGTCCGACGCGGTGAGGGTCGTCTGGTGCGGGATCCCCCACTGGTCGAAGACGGTGACGCGGATCCCCGCGGCGGGGGTACCGTCGGCAAGATGGGCCGTACCGACGACCGACTGTCCGGGGTAGTATTCGAGGAACGATTCGCCGCCCTGGAAGTAGCGGAAGGTCGAAGTGTTCGCGACCGCACCGGTGGTCGCCTTGGCCTGGGCGACCGCCGTCGGAAGGTTCTGGGCATCGCAGTTCGAGGCGTTGTCGTCGGCCTGGGTCGCGCAGTAGTACGCGGTCCGGTAGACGACCTCGAAGTGCTGGAGCATCCAGCCCGGCTCGACCGGCGAGTTCTGCAGGTTGGAGGAGAGGCCCGGGATCCCGCCGGACTGGCCGATGTCGGTCCCGTTGTAGCCGATGTAGGTCTTGTAGATCATCGACTGATAGAACGGCGAGAAATAGTTGATGTTGTACTGAACGGCCTGGACGCTCGCCGGGACGTCCCCGAGCGGGTAGGTGTTGCCGTCCGAGCCGAGCACGGTGACGTTGAAGAAGGTCGACGGGAGGCCCGCGGCGTCGATGACGCGCCCGGTCAGGTCGGCGGGAGCGTAGAAGATCCCCGTGTCCTGGCCGCTGAACGGGAACAGGCGGCTGTCGACCAGGTCGTAGCGGATCGACCAGCCCGTGTACGACTGGATGTCGTTGTAGACGGTCGCGACACCGGAGAGCGGGAGCGAGGAGCCGATGAAGTACGAGACGGCGAGGTACATCGCGTTGTCGTCGGTGAGGGTGTTCGGGTCCACGGCGAGGTAGACCTTCGGGTTGTTGACGACCAGGTTGTAGTCCTGGCTTTCGTTGGCGAGGAGCGTGTGGAGCTTGGTGAGGTCGAGGCCGTCCGCGGCGAGGATCGTGTTCAGCGCGGGGGGAAGGTAGGCGTCGCCGGACTTCAGGATCTCCGCCTGGAGGAGGGTCGCCGCGAGGACGCCGATGGCGTTCGACTCGTTCTGCGCCAGCAGGAACTGGCCGGCCGGGTCGATCCCGTTCTGGAAGTTGTCGGCCACGCTGGGATGGTTGCCCTGGTCGATCGTCTGGAACCCGTAGTCCCACCAACTGACGACGGCCGGACGATTGGGTGCGGGAGTATTCGTATCCTGCGTAGCGAGCCAGTTGTACCCGGCACTGTCGTACTGGTTCGGCGTGTCCAGGGACGTCCCCGCGGCCCCGAAGTAGGCGCTGGAGGCCCCGATGGAGGTGCTGGGCTGCAGCCACGACGGGAGGCTGTTCGCGACCTGCACCCCGATCCCCGACTTCGTGTTCCCCGGGATGCCCGCGTCGATCGAGATCCAGATGTTGGGGAGGATGAGCCCGACGACCAGGATCATGATGAAGACGTGCCGGAGCTTGAACGCCCGCCGGAACGCGGAGAGCTGGCTCCGTCGGTCGGAAAGTGAAGCGACCGTGCGTCGCAGCTCGGGGTACCCCGCGATGTCGAGGGCCTGGCGGAGGGCCTCCGCCGGCAGGAGCGCGAACGCCGGCGAGCCGAGGAGGAAGAACTTCGCCGCCGAGATCGGAAGGTAGATCGAGAGGAGGGCGAAGACGAGGAACACCGCAAGGACGCGCGGGAACCGCTTTCGGATCATCTGGTACACCACGAGTCCGACGCCGACGAACGCGAGGAAGAACGTGATCACGCCGTACCCGACGACGAGCTGGTCGATCGACGGCGCCTGCGCCTCGGCGACCGTGGAGTAGATGAGGCTCTTGACGAAGTACCCCTGCCCCGTGACGATGCTGTTGAAGTCGGCGGGGTCGACCACCGCCAGCGCCGCCACCCCGGCCAGGACGAGGAGGACGAGCGTGGGGATCGAGACGACCCACGGGAAGTCCCGCATCAGCATGAACGGGAGCAGCAGCAAGAGCGTTCCGAAGAACAGGAACAGCGGGATGGCGAACCAGACCGTGAACTGGTGCTGGACGAGGTAGTAGGGGATCGCCATCGGGAAGCCGATCAGGCCCACGATCCAGGCCGAAACGTACAGCCCGAACGAGTCGATCCGTCGGATCCGTTCGACGATGAGGATCACGAGTACCGAGAGGGCGATGACGACCACCGCGTACGTGTAGCCCTGCCAGGCCAGCGCGAGGGCTCCGAGGCTCACACCGGTGAACACCGCCCACTTCACCGCGGTGCGTTCGGAGCGGAGGAACCAGCGGACCCCACCGACGACCTGCTTGGGGTCCCGGTACGACTCGACGTACCGACCCTTACCGACCGACTTGACGGTACGGATCCACGCGTAGAGACAGATGAGGATGAGGAACGTGTAGAAGGAGAGGTAGTTCGCGTAGCCGAAGATGGACGAATCGATGCTCGCCGGAAGGAAGGGGAAGATCATCGCGGCGATGAGGCCCGTCCGCCGCGAGAAGACGTCCTTGCCGATGAGATAGACCGGGAAGACGGAGAGGGCCGCCCAGAGAGGGCCCTGCAGTTCGAGGAACCAGGCGCCCGCGTTGACGGCGTTCCCGCCGAAGAACGGGGCAAAGACGATCCCGAGGATCGCGTTCATCCAGTCGAACAGCGGTTCCCGGGGGTTGATGGCCCCGAACGGGAACTTGAGCATCGGGTCGTGGATGAGGTTCGTGTGGGTCAGGATGATGTACGTCGTGACCCGCGAGTGGTAGTACGAGTCGGATCCTCCGGCGTAGGTGTAGAGCGCTCCGTACTGCTGGACGATTGGCCACGTCCAGATCGTGCGGACCAGGAACGCGGAGGCGAACGCGCCCAACAGGATGGCGACGGTCCAGATGTTTCGGCGCCACCAGCCCGAGCTCAACTGCATCGATGGTCGGCTCTCCAAGAACCGGCGGCGCGCGAGACCGAGGGGGTGTATAAATAGCCTGCTCTAAGGTCGGATTTTCGGCGGCCGGGAGGGCGGCGGCCGGCGGCGGTTTCAGGTTTCGGTGCGGAACCGGTAGAACCACCGGCCGTCGCCGATGTCGTACGATTCGAGGCGGACCGGTTGGCCGATCCGGAGCTCGTTCCAGGGGTGGCCCTCGATCCGGCCGAACAAGCGGAGCGGAACTCCTTCGAGGTCGACGAGGCCGACCGCGAACGGGACCTCCCCTTCCATCCCCAGCGGAGCCCCACCGAGCACCGCGCTGAACGCGTAGATGTGACCGCGGGCGGGCAGGTCGACCCACTCGAGCGTCTCGCCGTGGCACACGGGGCAGGCGGTCCTCGGCGGCCACAGGAGAAGGTCGTCCTTCGGGCACCGGGTCGTGGAGACGGTGCCCTCCTTCAGTCGCTCGAAGAAGCGGGAGAGGCGGGTCTGGTCGGCGGTCTCGAGCGGGAAGAAATCGAGGAGGAACGGCTTCTTCTCCCGGACCGGGGCGCTCGGAGCGGGAGCGGGTGGGGCGGTCGGTGTCGTCTCGTTCGGGGCGGGAGCGAGCGTGGCGGCCGGGCGACGGGGTCGAGATTCGACGCTCACGCCGCACCGCCTGCTTGGTAGATCATCACCGAGTGGACGTTCGCGCTCCCCGAGAGGTTGTGGACGAGGGCCCACTCCGGGTCGGGCACCGCGCGGGCCGCCGGGGCCTTGTGCGCGAACTGCCGGTGGACCTCGACCGCCTGCGCGACGCCCGTCGCGCCGAGAGGGTGGCCGCACCCGAGGAGTCCCCCGCGGGGATTGACGACCACCTTCCCTCCGATGTCGCCCTGGCCGTCCGCCGCGAACTGGCCACCCCGTCCCGGGGCGGCCCAGCCGAACATCTCATACTCGACGATCTCCGAGATCGTGAAACAGTCGTGGACCTCCGCAAAGTCGACCTGGTCGGCCCCGATCCCCGCCCGTTCGAATGCTTCGCGGGCGGCGTGCCGCAGACCCGTCCACTCCGTGAGCGAGCCGGCGTTGGCGAGGTTGTGGAAGTTGGAGTACTGCCCCGTGCCGCGGATCCACGCCGGGGTGTCGGTGTAGCGCCGGGCGCGGTCCGCCGCGACCAGCAGCACGGCCGCGGCCCCGTCGGTCATGGAGGAGCAGTCCCCGAGTCGCAGCGGCGGGGCCACGATCGGCAGCCGGAGGAGCTTGTCGCGGGGGAATTTCTTCTCGTAGAACTGGGCTTCGGGGTTGGAGTTGGCGAAACGGTGGTTCTTCTCCGAGACGGCAGCCATCTGTTCGTCCGTCGTCCCGTATTCGAGCTGGTGACGCTGGGCCACCATCGCGAAGAACGGTGGGGCGGTCGCCCCGTGGGGGCCGTCCCATGCACGGTCCATCACGCAGGCCATCGAGGAGTTGGCTTCCGCCATCGACGGAAGGTTCATCTTCTCGACACCGACCGCGACCGCGACGTCGGAGAGCCCCGAGGCGATCGCCGCGTACGCCGAGCGGATCGCCGATTGACCGGAAGCGCAGGCGAGTTCGGTGCGTTGGATGATCCGGTGGGGTCGGAGCCCCATCTGCTCGGCGGCGAACGGGGCCACGTGGGACTGGAAAGCGAACCGCTCGGGTTCGGCGGCCCCCAGGAAGAACGAATCGACGTCCTCCGCCCGCAGTTCCGGGATCTCCCGGAAGAGGGCCGCCCCGACCTCCTGGGCGAGCTCGGCCCACGTGGAGGGCCGGACGCCGAACTTGGTGGCCGTCCCGCCGACGAGGGCGACGTCCCGGACGTTCATGACGCCCCCGATCGGATCGCGGCCGCGACCCGGTCGCCCGCCTGAGAGGTCGTGGCGGTGCCGCCCTGGTCGTACGTCCCCGACCCACCGTGGGCGAGCACACCGGCCAGTGCGCGTTCGAGGCGGTCGGCCTGGTGGAGGAGGCGTGGGTCGTGGTGCCGGTCGCCGAGCCACCGGAGCATCTGCTCGACCGCGAAGAAGGTGGCGAACGGGTTGACCTGGTTCTTGCCGGCGTACTTCGGCGCCGACCCGTGCACCGGTTCGAACATCGCGTGGTCGGCGCCGATGTTCCCTCCGGAAGCGAACCCCATCCCGCCCTGCAGGACCGAGGCGAGATCGGTGACGATGTCGCCCATCATGTTCGTCGCGACCGCCACGTTGTATCGTTCGGGGTTCCGGACGAGCCATTGGGTGAAGGCGTCGACATAGGCGTAATCCCGTTCGATCTCCGGATACTCCTGGGCGACCCGGTCGAACGTCTCCCGGAAGAATCGGCACCCTTCCATCACGTTGGACTTGTCGATGCAGGTGACCCGCTTGACACCGTCTTCCGGGGCGCCCCTCGGGCGAGCACGGGCAAGCTCGAACGCGTAGCGGATGACCCGCTCCGAGCCCTTGCGGGTGATGATGCGGGTATCGACCGCGACCTCGGTCTCCCCGCCCCGGCGAAGCCGTCCGCGCGCCGG
>JBEKJG010000002.1:0-182000 GCA_050011355.1 Thermoplasmata archaeon
CGGAGCGGCCAGGCGCCCTCGTGGTCGAGCAGCCAGCGCTTGCGCCAGAGCCCGAGTCCGAAGCCGGTGATCGCGCCGCCCTGGCCGACGACCCGGTGGCAGGGGATGATGATCGGGATCGGGTTGCGGGCCATCGCCCCACCGACCGCCCGGGCCGAGCCGGCGAATCCCGCGCGACGCGCGAGCTCCCCATACGTGACCGTATGGCCGGCGCTGACCTGGCGGAGGAGCTTCCAGATCGCGAGGTCGAAGGCGGAGGCCGAGTCCGGGTCGACCTCGACCGCGAACTCCTTGCGCGACCCCCGGAAATACTCGGCCAGCTGGCGGGGGGGACTGCCCGCCGGGAACGGTGCCTTCCTCCGCACGGCGCCGGGGGGCACGCCGGTCTGCGGGATCCCGTTCTCGAGAAGGTCGAGGACGCGGACGTGATCGCCCCGGTAGACGATGCGGAACACGCCGATCGGCGTGGAAACGTCGGCCACCTCGACGGGGTCGACCATGGTTTCGGGAAGAGTAGGCGCCTTATCTCCGTTGCACCGAGGGAACTTTTGCCTCCGTGGATTCCCGGGCAAGGGAAGTCGAACGTCAACCCTCCGGACGGCGCGCGAGGGTCGGCCCCGTTCCTCTCGAGTTCCTCCTCTATTCCCCTCGTCGGAGACGGGCCGGTAGTTCAGCCGGGTGGCCCGCCGTCCAACCCCTGGTCGGTGATGCGGAACTCCGCCGAACCTTCCGGGCGGTCGCGGTGCTTCTTCAGGACGACCCGACGGCGCGGCCCGGGGAGGCGCTCGAAGAACAGGATCGTCTTCGCGGCGTGGTTGAGGAACGAGCCGCCGACCGGCTCGAGCGTGCCGTCGCGGATGCTGCGCCAGACCTGGTTCGTGATGAGGACCGGGACGTGGGCCCTCAGTGCGGTCAGCACGAGGTCGGAGATCTCGAGGGAGAGGGCCTGCCGGGCGTCGTCCTCGTCCGGCCCCGAGAGGGAGAGGCGGTAGTACGCGGTCGCCGAGTCGACGACGACGAGTCCGACGGGGCGGCGTCCCTCCCGCGCGAGGGCGCAGGCGGTCCGGACCGCCGCCGTCTGCTCCTCGAGGTCCTTGGGGGTCGAGAGGAGGAACCGCTTGAGGAGCTTTTCGAGCCCGTCGCCGGCGGTCGCCCGGAGCCGGTCGACGCTCACCCCTTCCGTGTCGACATAGAAGACCCATCGGCCCTCCCGGGCGACCCGTTGGGCGACCTCGAGGCAGAAGAGGGTCTTGCCGCTCCCGCCCTCCCCGTAGACCTCGGTCACCGAGTCGGTCTCGAGCCCGCCGCCGAGGAGGCGGTCGACCGAGGCGATCCCGGTCGCCAGCCGGTCGGGCACCATCGGCCGCCGAGAGCCTGCCTCGGCCTTAATCTCTCGGCCGCGGAGCTCAGGGGGCGTGGGCGATGGGGTAGGCCCTCCCGAGCTCCGGCGGATGGACGGACGGTCCGGCCGTCTCGAGCGCCTCGGGGTGGATCGTGTGGATGGGATACACGGTCTTCGCGCCGGTCGCCCGGATGATCTCGATGAGCTCGGGGCCGGAGGCGTGGCCGCTCGCGTGCATCTGGTGGAACGTGAGGCCGAAGTGCTTCAGCCAGTTGTGCATCACGTGGTCGTCGACATCGTCCTCGCTGAACGGTTCGCTCATCGAGTGGATGAACGGGCTCCCCTTCGGCGGACGCAGGTCGACCAGCTCGGCGAAGTGGCTCAGTTCGAGCATAAGGAGGTACTGGGCGCCGTCCGTCCGCACGTCGGCCGCGGAGAGCGCCGCGTCGAGGTACGGCCGCTCCCAGAGGTAGGAGGTGCGCTTCTTCCGCGCGTAGACCCGGAGGCCCGGACTGGTACCGGGCGTCGGCAAGGCACCGGCCGGGAATCTCGGGGCGATCTCCGAGAGCAGGTGGGCGGTCCTCACCGAGACGACCAGTTCGCGGTCGGCGGCCTGCGCCGCCGCGTAGAGGGTCGTGAGCCGGTCGAGGTCCCGGGGGTAGGTGCACGCGAACGCGAGCCCGCGCTCGGAAGAGAGGACCCGGTCGACGCTGCGGCGGACCCCCTCCTCAGAGAGGTTGCGGCGGGGGTCGGGCCCGGCCCGGGTCCCCTCGATGAGCAGGGCGTCTACGCCCTCCCGCCGCACCGCGTCGAAGAACGCGAGCGTGTCGGCGGCTCTCGGCCCGTGGTGGCGGAAATCGCCGGAGTAGGCGAGCGTGCCCTCCCGAGTCCGCACGATGAAGCCGTAGGCGAACGGGATCGAATGGTCGACCGGGAACGGGATCACCTCGATCCCTCCGACCTTGATCGGCGCCCGGTCGGCGAACACCTTCCAGGGGTGGGTCCCGTACTTCATCCGGGTGGACGTCTCGATCGCGCCGAGCAGCGCGCGCGTCCCGGCGCCGACATGGACCGGGATCTCGGGGTCGACCAGGTCGAGGTATCCCGCGTGGTCCGCATGGGCGTGGCTGACGAAGATCGCGTGCACCTCGGGAGGCACGTACTCGAGGTCGGCATCGGCGAGGGCCTCCTTCGAGTAGAGCCCCGAGAGACGGGGGAGGAGGTCGAACTCGAGGAGGTCCTTCGCCCTCGAGGTCGAGCGGGGCTGGAGGTAGTCGAGGTAGTACTCCTCGATGCGGGGGGAGAACGACGGGCCGAAGTCGAAGAGGACCCGGTCGGGACCGTCCTCGATGAGGATCTTGTTGCCGCCGATCTCCCGGACCCCGCCCAGGAACCGGACGGTCGGCCCGCTCATGGGGGCGAAAGGGGGACGTGGGATTAGAGGGCTCTGGGCCCGGAGCGGACTAGCGGGCCTTGAGGACCTTCTTCACGTTGGGGTGTTCCTTCGTGAAGATCTTGCCCCCGCAGTTGTCGCAACGGACACCGAAGAGGTTGGCGTCGGAGGGGAGCGCTTCCTGGCAGCGGATGCAGCGGAACATTGCCGATTAACGGAGGCGGGCGGCTTAAGCGTTGCCCGCCGCCTCCTCCTTGGTGGCGCGCTGGATCGGGGGCGGCGCCTCGAAAATGTAGGCGTTGGACGCGTAGCGCACCCCGCAGCGGCGGCATTCGAAGATCCCGCTGGCGACCCGGTGGAGGGTGACGGTGGAGCAGCGCGGGCACGCGGCGTCCGGGCCGCGGGCCCGGTCGAGCTCGAGGACGCGGCGGCGGATCCGGATCCCGTACCGGGGTCCCATCCAACCGGTCGAACCGACCTTCTTCGTCCGCTTGCTCATCGACTGCCTCCGCGGGCGGCGATCCGCAGCCGGTCCCCGTGGACCAGGGCGCGGCGGACGACGTCCCGAACGTCGTCGGGGGAGAACGCGCCTACCAGACCCTTCTGCATCGCCACGACCCGGCCGGTCTCATCGGTCGCCACCGTCAGGCGTCCCTGGGCGGCCTGTTCCTCGTCGAACGTCGGGTCGACCACGAGGGCGTCCCCGAGCCGCACGAACGTGCACTCGGTCGGCACGTGCTGAAGGTCGAGCGGGTAGTCGGCCTCGGCGACGCCGAACCGCTTGGCCGGGACGATCGCGTGCGCGAGGGCGGAGACCCCCGCGAGCATCGCGGCGTCGATGAGGTTGCCGGAGTGGTCGAGGACGTGGAGGTCGACGTAGCAGACCCATGTCTTCTCACCCGGAGTGACGCACAGGCGGGTGAGGTCGATCGCCTCGGCCGCGCGGATGGCGCGGTCGACGACGCGCGAGACCTCGATGGCCCCCGGTTGGGGGGGTCCGGGCTCGAAGACGGGCGAGGAGAGCGGGATGAGCTCGGCGTTGGTCGTGAGTACCCCCGCGTTCGGGGTGTCGGGGAACGGCTTGCCCGGCTCGAGCTTGATGCCCGCAAGGACCGCGGTGTCGCCGATCCGGACGAGGGCAGAGCCGTCGGCCGTCGTGACGAACCCGGGCTCCACCTCGACGCGCCGGTACTCGTCCGGTCCGCGCCCGTCCAGCCGCTTGCCCTCGGACGCGAGTTCGAGGATGTGGGCGGTGCGGATCTCGGCGGTGACCTCCGCCGTCATGCGGCCCCCGGAGCGACCGGTTCGACCGTGTATCGGTCCCGGAGCGCCTGCTTCATCTTTTCGTAGATCGCCTTGCAGCCGACTACGCCCAGGTCGAGCGCCTTCGAGAGCTCCTCCGGCGTCATGTGGCCCTCCATCTGGAGGAGCACGAGGCGGCCGGACTGCGGGACGAGGGCCATCGGGAGGTCCGCCTCGCCGAAGTTGTCCTCCTCCTTCTTGAGGTCGAGGGCGATCTGGCCGGCGATCTTGCCGACGGCGACGGCCGGCACGAGGTCGACCATCGGGATCCCGGCGTCCGCCAGGGCGACCGAGGCGGCGACGAGACCCGCGCACCGGGTCCCGGCGTTCGCCTGGAGCACCTCGATGTAGACGTCGATGCTCGTCCTCGGGAACTCCTCCGCGAAGACGACCGACTCGAACGCCTCGGCGATGACCTTGGAGATCTCCTGCGAGCGCCGGTCGAGGCCGGGCCGCTTGCGCTCGTCGACGGAGAACGCCGCCATGTTGTACTTGCACTGGATGACGGCCTTGTTGTTCTGTTGCAGGTGGCGCGGGTGGACCTCGCGCGGCCCGTAGACCGCGGCCATCACCTTGTTCGCGCCCCACTCGACGAACGCTGAGCCGTCCGCCTGGTGCAGCGGTCCGGCCTGGATCCTCAAGGGTCTCAATTCGTCCAACCGTCGTCCGTCGATCCGGAGGCCCTCAGGGCTCAGGAGGACGGGGACGTCCTTTGCTCCTACGCTTCCCATGTTCGTTGTTCTCCTTGGAATGTCAGTACTCGTCGGGCCCCGGTCCCACGCTGTCCGGGTCGATCCGTTCGTCCGCCGGTCCCACGGGTGGGACGTGCTGGGGCGGCGCGTCCCGATGGGCGGTTTCCCGCGGCGGGGACTCGGGGCCGCGGTCGGACGACGAGGAGGTGGAGACGAGGTAGCTCTCGACCCGTTCGGTGAGACCGCGGCGCTGGCCTTGGTCCTCGATCAGGCGGAGCGCCTCGCTGGCGCGGAGGATCGCGTCCGGGGTGCCGTTGATCCAGACCCGGCCGTTCTGGCCCACCGCGACCTGGGCGCCGGTGTGCCGGGTGATCGTTTCGATCATCGAGCCGCCCCGACCGACGACCCGGGGGATGCGGGCGGGGGAAACGTTCACGATGGTGCCGCCCTCCAGCTTCCCCAGCCCGTCGCCCAGCATCGTGACGCCGATCCGGCCGGTGGGGTCGAGGTTCTCGACCCGCACGATCACCGAATCGCGGACGCGCAGGAACTTCTCGGTCTCGCCGATCTCCACGTTCCACGGCGTTCCGGTCATGTGGAGGGGGGCCCAACGGGGCGCGCCGATGTCGAGCAGCCAGAACGTTCCCTGGCAGTCCGTCACGGTGCCGATGACGACGTCCTCGGGCTTGGGGATGTAGCGGCCGGAGAGGGGGATGACCTCGACGAACGGAGGTTTGGAGGACAAGAGTCCGAGCACGCTGGCGTAGACCTTGCCACCCACGCGGTAGGTTCCCCGGCCGGGTTTCAAGCCCTGGCTCGGGAGTTCCTGACCGGGGAGAACTAGTATTCGATCCCCTGAAGGATGCGAGGACGAATCCTCGCGGCCACGCCGACGGTGGCCCGATCGCTGACCTTGGGACATTGGTTGTGCTGCACCGGGGCGCGCCGACCGGGGGGCGCTATTTAACTAACGCGGTCTCGGCAGCACCCTTCGTGCGCGCGTTGAGCATCGCATAGAGGTCGGTCTGCAAACCCGCGGGAATTTCGACCATCCCGGACCAGGTGCCGTCGGCGAGCCACTGCTCCTCCAGGATCTTGGCCATCTCCTTCAGGCTCCCGATCACGTGCGGGTAGTGCTGGGCCGGAAGGCGGATCCGGACCTTCGCAACATCGAGGCGGATCGGGAGGATCGGCCGGAGCTTTTGCAGCACCTCCTGGACCTGGACGTCGACGGGCCGGAACGGGTCGACGTGGTACTTCACCTCGGTCATCGCGGCGTCGATGCGCGCCGCCGGGTGCGGAGCCCCGGTCTGGGGGTTCATCGCGTTCCGGGCGATCGTCTGGACGATCTGGGTGTGCTTGAGCGCCTGGAGCTGGTGTCGCTGTTCGGTGGTGATCTGGACCTCGCCCTTCAGCACGATCTGCTTCGCGATCTTTCCGAGGTCGCGGGTATGGAACGTCTTCTCCAGATGCTCGTCCGAGACCTGGTCGCCCTTTTTCGCATCCTTGAACACCTGATCGAGGGCGAGCTTGTCCGTGAGGTCGATGTCCTTGCCGTCCTTGATGGCTTGCGCAGCCTGGGGGTCGACCAGCACTTCGAACCGGGACCCGTCGATCTCGAGTCGGGCGATGACCGCGCTGTCCACGGTGACGCCGCTGCTCGAGGATGCGCCGTGGCCCTTTCCGGACCGTGGGGGGGGATGATGGGTTCTCGGAATGCCGCCGCTCACGGCCGGGTCGCCCGACCCGCTCCGGACGGAGCAGGCAGTCGGGCCACGAACTTCTGGATCTCTTCGCTGGTCAGGCGCGTCATCCCCTTGCCTTGGTCCATCGTCACGACCTCGACCTGCGCAAGGCTACCGCCTTCGTCGAGGCCCGCCCGCAGTCCCTCGAGGGCGAGGAGGATCGCCGCGTCCCGGTCCATCCCGGGCTTGTACTTCTGCTCGAAGAGCTCCATCACGGGGCCCTTGTTGCCGCCGGTGCTGGAGGCCTTGAAGCTCGTGAGCGAGCCGGAGGGCTCGGTCTCGAAGAGGCGGATGCCCGTGTCGTCGTATCCGCCGACGAGGAGGGCGGTCCCGAACGGCCGTACACCGCCGAACTGGGTGTACTGCTGCTTGTAATCGCAGATCTTCCGGACGAGGAGCTCGACGGACATCGGCTCCGAGTAGGTGATGCGATTGATCTGGGCGGAGAGGCGGGCGTAATCGACCAGGACTCGGGCGTCCGCGACGAGCCCGGCGGTGGCGCAGGCGATGTTCTCGTCGATCTGGTGGATCTTCTCCAGGCTGGCGGCTTCGGCGAGCTTGGGGTTCGGGATCCGGCGGTCGGCGATCAGAACCAACCCGCCGGCGTAGACGACGCCCGCGGTGGTCGCGCCACGACGCACGGCTTCCCGGGCATATTCGACCTGGAAGAGCCGGCCGTCGGGCGAAAAGACGGTGATCGCCCGGTCGTAGGCCATCTGGCCGGGTTGCATCTCCATTGAGCGACTCCGGCCCGCCCACCCGAGACCCCTTTATAAAAGGCACCGGGGCGGTTACGCCCCCGTCAGCCGGTTACGGGCCGTCGCCCCGCGCCGTCGACCGTCCGCACCGAATCCGACAACCGTATCTGCCGCCTGCGGCCGGGCGGGTCGATGGTCGAGCCGAGCTCGCGCGAGCCGACCCATCGGCTCAACGGACGCTCCTCGTCGTACCTCCGGAGCGCGGCAGAGCAACCGATCGACTGGCACCCGTGGGGCCCCGAACCGTTCGAGCTCGCCCAGCGGACGGGTCGACCGATCCTGCTCGACATCGGCGCCTCGTGGTGCCACTGGTGCCATGTGATGGACGAGGGAACGTACGCGGACCCCGAGGTGGCCCGGCTCCTCTCCGAGCATTTCGTCGCAGTGAAGGTCGACCGGGACGAAAACCCCGAGGTCGACCGTCGCTACCAGCGCCAGGTCGGCGCGCTCACGGGTGAGGGCGGCTGGCCGTTGACCGCCTTCCTGACCCCGGCCGGCGAGGTGTTCCTCGGGGGGACGTACTTCCCACCGACGGACGGACACGGACGTCCCGGTTTCCGCCGGGTGCTGGCCGAGGTGGCCCGGCTGTGGCGCGAAGAACCGGAGAAAATCCAACAGAACTCGCGCGCGGTCCAGGGGGCGCTCGAGCGAATGCGGGGCGCCCGCACGCCCGACGCCCGAGCCCTCGAAACCTTCCAGGGCCAGGTCCTGGCCGAGGCGCACTCGGGCTACGATCCGGTCCACGGGGGGTTCGGAATGGCCCCAAAGTTCCCCCATCCGACCGCCGTCTCCCTGTTCCTGTGGGACGGCCGGCAGAACCGCCGGGCCCTGAGCGACCAACGGGCGGCCGAGACGCTCCGGAAGATGGGCGACGGGGGCATGTACGACCAGTTGGGCGGCGGGTTCCACCGGTACTCGGTCGACGAGGGCTGGCACGTACCGCATTTCGAGAAGATGGGGGTCGACAACGCGGCCCTCCTCTCCGTGTACGTTGACGGCGTCCGACGGTTCGGTGAGCCCCGGTTCGAAGAGGTCGTTCGGGGAACGGTCGGCTGGGTGCGGGAGGTGCTCGCGGATCCCGCCGGGGGCTTCGGCTCCAGCCAGGACGCGGACAACGCGCCCGGGGATGACGGCGGCTACTTCACGTGGAGCCGAACCGAGCTGAAGGCCGAGCTGGACGCGGACGAGTTGCGGCTCGCGACCCGGTTCTTTGGAGTGGGAACCGACGGCCGGATGCCCCACGACCCGGATCAGAACGTGCTGTTCCGCCTGCTCCCGCTCGAGGAGGCCGCCCAGGGGATCTCCTTGCCCGGTGGACCGGAGCAGGGCCTCGGCCGGGTGGTCGCGAAACTGCGCGCGGCCCGCGCACGTCGTCCCACGCCGGCGGTGGACCGTGCGCTCTACGCGGACATCAACGGCCGGTTCATCGCCGCGTTCGCGCACGCGGGGTCGGTCCTTGGGGAGCCCATCCTGCTGGCGGAGGCCCGGCGGGCCGCCGACCGATTCCTTTCCCACGCCTACGCCCCGGACCGGGGCGTGGCCCATCGACTCGACTCGGGTGGAGGCCACGGCTGGGGGCTTCTCGAGGACCAGGTGGGGTTCGCGGGCGGCCTGGTCGAACTGGCCGGCGCCCTCGCGGAACCTCGGTACGTCGAGGCGGCGTCGAACCTTCTCGGGCTGGTCGACCGGGAGTACCGGGGGGAGGATGGTCTGCTCCGCGACATCTCGCCCCGCCTCTACGACGGCCCCTCGCTCGGAGCGTTGAAGGAGCCGAGCTATCCACTGGAGGACAGTCCGCACCTCGCCGCGAACTCCGCCGCGGCGATCGCTTTCGTTCGCCTCTCCAGCCTCACCCACGACGACCGTTGGAGGTCCAAGGCCGCGACCCTGCTCCCCTCGATCGCCCAACGGATCGGCCACGCCGGATTGTTCGCCGCAGGGGCGGCCCTCGCGTGCGGGCTCGTGAGCGGCGAGCCCGCGACCGTGATCGTGGAGGGGACGGGTCGAGAAGCCCGCGCCCTCGTTCGAGCGGCCCGTCGGACCTGGCACCCGAACGCCTGGGTGTTCGAGGGCCATCCCCCTCCGCCGTTCGGTCTCCCCGCAGAGATGGCGCCTCCCAGTTCGGGGGATTCGGCCCGGGCGCTGGTCTGCTTCGGGAACTCGTGCGCCCCGCCCGTCACCGACCCGGCGGCGCTCCGGAAGTTGATCGAGACCGGGTCGTCGGCCGGGGCAACGTGAGCAATCCGAGGTCGGTTCCGTCCAGCAGGTAGGCCCGAGCGGTCCCCCGGGAAAGAAAACGCCCGTAGAGGAACGACCGTCCCCGGGCCGGGCGCTCCCGGTTGAGCGCCTCGGTCCCCGCCAGTGGATTGAACGCGGGCAGCACGACGAGTTCGTTCGCCCGGACGGCCGCGTGCCGCCGACGTCGACGGCTCGGCGGAGGAGGAGGCGACAGTTCGAGCCGGACCCAGCACCGGCGCTTACCTTGGGGGTCGTCCGAGGTGGGTGCGAGACGGAAGCCGGGGTGAAGGTGACCGACCACCAGACGGGGCGCGGCGAGAACCCGGTTCGACGGCCAGCAGTGGCCGTGGAAGACCCCCACGCGATCCAGGACGAACCCGCCCGGCGGATGGACGACCACCTCCCGGGGAAGGTGGTGCGTGAGGCCGACGTCGTGGTTGCCCAGGACCACCTCGACCCTCAGGCCGGCACCGAGGAGGGTCGAGAAGAAGTCGAAGACGACCGGGCGGAGCGGCGGTGGTGTGCCGACGATCGGGTGCTTCACGTCACCGGCGATCACGATGCGACCGGCACCGGTGGAGCGCGCGAGCACCAGGAGCTGGGACGCCATCATCGGCCCCGATCCCTCCGGTGGCCCCGCCGGGCGGTCGCGGTTCGCCCCGAGCCCCAGGTGGACGTCGGCGAGCAGCAGGCTCGACAGGGCACCGGTCTCCGGCCGCAGCAACAGCACCGGGGCGCCCGGAACGGGAGCGAGCGCGAACCCCATGCCCGTTCGGACAGGGGGCGGGAGCATGACGATTCCCTGCCTCCGGGCCCGGCGACCGCTCGAGAGGACCGACCATAGGTATTTATGTAGAAGTTGTAATCGAAGTTCGGGGGAGGGACGATGCCACGGACTCGCGAGCGGTGGATCGAGGAGATCCGGAACCTCCTCGGGCGGTCGGGCTTCTACGTCGCCGACTCCCACGGCGTTCGGCCGTCGAGCTTCGACCTCGCGGCCCGGAGGGATGCGACCCTCCTGCTCATCAAGGTCCTGAAGAACATCGACGCCCTCGGAGCGGAGGAGGCGACCCGCCTCCTCGAGCTCGGCCACCTGTTCCCCGCGACGGTGCTCATCATCGGCCAAGCCTCCGGGGCCGCCGAGCTCGACCCGGGGGTCGTCTACACCCGGTACGGCGTTCCGATCATCAACGACGAAACCCTTCGCGAGTACCTCGAAGAGGGCGTTCCCCCGTTCCTGTACGCGAGTCCCGGCGGGACGTTCGCCCGCGTCTCCGGGGAACGCCTCCGGGAGCTCCGGCTGGCGCGCAGCCTATCGCTCGGAACGCTGGCCGCCGTCGCCGGAGTCTCCCGCCGCGCGATCCAACTGTACGAGGAAGGGGCCGGAGCCGAGATCGACGTGATCGAGCGGCTCGAAACGTACCTCGGGGAACCGATCGTCTCTCCGATCCTCGTGTTCGGGGAGGCGGTCGCCCGGCCGACCTCGAGCGGGCCTTCGCCCCGCGGCGGCTCCTCCACGGCTCCGTCGAAGGAGCCGGCCGGCGGCCCCACCCCGACGCATCCGCGCGCCCGCACCGGAGACCCGTTGCGCGACGGGGTCATCGACCAGCTGGACGGGCTCGGATTCGAGGTGACCGTCACCGTGCGCGCCCCGTTCGACGCCTTCTCCCGGTCGCCCCAGATCCTCCTCACCGGCGTGGGGAGCCTGCGGACCGCACTCCACCGGGCCGAGATCCTCTACGAGCTCTCGAGGGTCGCCGAGGGCCACGCGATGTTCGTCGTCGCGGAGAGCGTACACCGCCCCTCCATCGACGGGCTCCCGATCCTGAACGTGCGCGAGCTGCGCCGGCACCGCGACCGCGACGACCTCTTCGACGAGCTGTCGGAGCGCGAAGGTCCGTGATCTCCGCGCGGTTCTCCGACGTCGGGGACGTCCTGCTCGTGGCTCCCGTGCGGGGGCTCGTGAGCGAGGCACCGGCGGCCGTGCGGCTCATTCAGGGCCACTCCCCGTCCGCGGTCGGCATCGGGATTTCGCCGGAGGAGCTCCGTGGCCTGGTCGAGTACTTCCTGCGATCGCCTGCCGAACCGGTCGTCCCGCTCACCACCGCGGAGCGGAGCGAGGTCCGCGGGCTCGTACGGTTCGGCGAGGTCTCCGTTCCCAACCCCTCGGTCCTCGAGGTCGTCCGGTGGGCCCGGGCCGCGAACGTGCCGGCCGAGGGGCTCGACCCAAGCGAGGACGAGACCGCGACGCTCTTCGCCGACAACATCGGCTACCTCGAGCTCGTCCGCCGCACGGTGCGGGAACGCAACGTCTCCCGCAACCCCCCCGCGCCCGACAGCGCGGACGAGTTCGCGGTCCGCTGGGACCAGCACGTCGCGCGGGGACGCGGGTCGCGCCGATTCGCGGGCGCCCGGGACCTGTACCTGGTCCGCTCGGTCCGTCGGCTCGCGGCCACGCGCTCGCGCGTGGCGGTGGTCATCGACCGCGAGCGGTTCGACAGCGTCCGCGCGCTCTTCGCGGCCCCGCCCGAGTAGTCCGCGACTAGTCGTCGTCCTTGTGCGCGAGGATCTTCTCAAGCATCGTTCGCGCGTCCCGCCGGAACGCGTCGATCGGCCCCTCGTTGATCAGCATCCCGTCCGCGAGGGCGAAGGCGTTCCCGATCCCCCACTTCAGCTCGCGCCGGTCGCGGTCGAAGAAGTCCTGCAGGCTCCCGCCGTCGTCGTTGCGGCTGCGGGTCGTCATGCGGTCGTAGCGGGTCTCGGGGGAGGCGAAGATGCCGAGGACGAACAGGTCGCCGAAGTTGTGGCGGAAGACCGTGACCTCGGTGTCCGAGCGGCATCCGTCGACGAGCATCCGGGTCTCGGTGAGCTTCGGCAGCGCGCGCTGGGCCCAGACTCCGCCGCCGTGCTTGTCGCGCTCCTCGGAGGCGATCCGGCCGACGTTCGCGTTCGTGAGCGGCAGCCCGCGTCGGCGGGTCTCGTCCCGGACCAGGTCCCCCATCTTGAGGGTCGCGAGCCCGATCGAGCGCGCGATCTCGAGCAGCTCGTCCTTGCCCGACCCGGGCATCCCGACCGTGACGATGAGCTTCATGGCAGTGGAGGGGGCTCGTCGCCCGAGGGGGCCGGCGGGTTCGCCGGTGGCGAGGCGGTGGCCGTGAGGTGGGAGGAGACGTCGCTCTCGCTGACCGCCTGCAGCCGGTCCGCCCGCTGGCGGTAGGCGTTGGCCTCCTGCTCCTCGAGCCGGGCGGCCTCGGTGTAGCGGTCGACCTTGACCTTCAGCTCCGCGGTCTTCTGGGTCTTCTGCGCCGCACGGAGCTCGAGGTGGCGCGACTTCTGCTGCTTGTCCACGACCTTCTGTTGGAGCTTGCGCACACGGTAGTGGAGGCTCGTGACATCGCTCGTCATCCCGATCGAGTGGGCCTGCCCCGGCGGGGCGGCGCTCTGGCGTTGGCTCGTGGACGCGGCGATGTCCCGCTCGTGCTGCTTGATCTGCTGCTCGTACTCGGGGATCTCCGCGAGGACCTTCTGGCCCTTCTCCCGGAGGAGCGTCGCCTGGTGGCGCAGCTTCTCGATGCGGGTGTTCAGGCGGGCCACCCGCTGGAGTGCGCGGGCGGAGGCGCGATCGTGGCGGGCCGCGTGCTCCCGCAGTTTGGTGATGTCGGCGTACTGCTGACCGATCCATCGGGACCGTCGGGCGGCGAGGGGGGTGCCCGGACCCGGCGCTTCGGGAGGAGTTCCGCCGGATGCCATCGAGGAGAACTCACCGGGCCGCGCGATATTACCGTTGTCGTGCTCCGGAAACCTGCCGCGAGCCTACGCTCGGGAGGGTCGCGGGGGTCGGAGGGCGGGGAGGATGCGATTCCCCAACTCGGAGCGCGGGACCCGTTCCTGGGTCCGGGAGTCACGGAAGCGGAGGGTCACCGTATCCTTCGTCGGGCCGTCGGCGAGCGTCTCCCCGTCGACCGTGACGCAGAACGGGGCCCCGGCCTCGTCCATCCGCGCGTATCGCTTGCCGATCGAGCTCCCCTCGTCGTACTGGGCGGAGATCCCCTCGGCCGCGAGCTCGTCCGTGAGACGGAGCGCGTAGGGTGCGTGCTCCTTGCCGATGAGTGGGAAGACCCCGACCGCGACCGGGGCGAGGTAGCTCGGGAGCTTCCACACGGTGCGCTCGCCCTCGCGTCCGAGGTGGAGGTCGGCGAGCCCCCAGAGGTTGCGGTCGACGCCGAACGTCAGTTCGAGGACGTGGGGGAGAAGGGGATCGCGACCGGTGGGGTGCACCGAGAGGTCCTTGCCGGAGCCCTGGCCGTGCCGCGTGAGGTCGTAGTCGCCGCGGTAGTGTACCGCCCCGAGTTCCTTGTACCCGGCGAGGCTATCGAGGCGGACCTCGACATCGAACTGGATGCGGTTGTAGAACGCGCGCTCCGTGTCCGACTTCTCGAACAGACGGATCCGGTCGGCCGGATACTTCAGCACGTCGCGGAAGAATCGGACGGTGTGGACGAGATGGTATACGTAGAACTCGGGGAGCCCGCCGGAGCGGACCAGCTCGCCGGCCGTCACCATCTCGGGGGTCTCCTCCCCCCGCTCCCGGCGGTCGACGCGCAGCATCGGGAGCGTCTCCTCCCGCACCCGGTCGAACGGGACCGGGAACCCAGCCGGGTCGAAGAAGATCTGGAGTTCGGCCTGCGTGAAGGCGCGCATCCGGAACAGAACCTGGCGGGGCGCGATCTCGTTCCGGTAGGCCTTGCCGATGACCGCGATCCCCAGCGGCAGCGCCCGGCGGCCGACGTCCCACATCCGCGCGAACGAGAGGTAGCTCCCCTGCGCGGTCTCGGGCCGAAGGTAGGCCCGCTCCTTGCTCGTGACGCCCCAGTCGACCCCGAACATGAGGTTGAACGGGCGCGGTACGCTGAGCGCGAGGGAGCCGCAGCTCGGGCACTTGATGTGGTTCGACGAGACGATCTCCCCGATCTGGACCGGCGTCAGGCCGTCGACTCCTTCGGGCCGGACCTTCTCGAGGATCGTCTCGGCCCGGAAGGCGGAATGGCACGATTCGCACGAGACCTCGGGGTCGGTGAAGTTCTCGAGGTGGCCCGAAGCCCGTACGACCGCTTCCGGAAGGATCTCGGCCGGTTCGATCAGGTGATAGTCGTGCGACAGCCCCACGAACCAGGCGGCCCACGCCTCCTCGAGCCGACGCTTGAGCGCGAACCCGAGCGGGCCGTAGTCGTACAGTCCCTGGGTCCCGCCGTAGATCTCGGCCGAGGGCCAGAGCACGCCCCGACGTCGGAGGAGCGCGTACAGCTCTTCGCTCTTCATCGAGAAGGACCCTTCCGCCCCGACCCGCCCGGACGGACGATAAGGTGTTCGGTGGTCCGCGTGACGACCTGGTAGGCGGGGTCGTCGGAGGGGAGCCGCAGGACGAGCGGCACCGCGTCGGAGCCGGCCGAGATCGAGGCGGCGTCCGGAGCGCCCAGCCACCGGTACGGCTCGACCAGGACGCTCCGCGCCAGGAACTCGGCCGACGCCGGGCGTCCTCGCAGACGCGTCCCCACATAGGCGAACTCGAGCTCCCTCCAGATCGACGGGGCATGGAACATCGCGTTGTCCGTGCCCAGCATCATTCGGATCCCCTCCTTCTCCATCCCGGCGAGGTTCGGCTGGCGTCCGAAGAGCGCGTTGGAACGTGGGCATACGACGACGGAGACCTTCGCCGCGGCGACCGCGTGCAGGTCGTCGGGGGTCGCCTCCGCCAAGTGGACGAGCAGGTCGGGGCGCGGCCGGAGGTACGACTCCGGAGCCTCTCGTACCGCCTCGCTCGCGTGGAGGGCGAACCGCTTGTCGGCGAGACGGCATGCCCGCGCGACGATCTCGCGGGTCTCGGGCGCTTCGTCCCGTGCGCTCGACAGCCCGATCCCGTCGCCGGCCGCGAGCACCTCCGAGAGTTCCACCGGGTCGATCGGTCGTCGTAGGGGGCGGCCGAGGATGAGCGTCCGGACCCCCGAGCCGTTCGCCGCGGCGCGCAGCAGTCGGATGCCCGGGGCGCCCTCCTCCCGGAAATCGATCACGGCGGAGGTGCCGTCCGCGCGCATGCGGCGGAGGGCGGCGCGGATTGCCCGGGTCTTTTCGGCGGGAGACCGTTCGGAGAGGAGTCGGAATTTGTAGCCGTCCGGCGCGCCGACGAGGCTCTCCACCGGTCCCGCGGGGGGCTCCCGGGTCGAGACCGAGTCCCCGAGGTGCGTGTGGCCGTTCACCGGTGCCGGGACCACGATCCCGTGGATTCGCCGCTCGTCCCCCCTCCGACGGACGGTCCCCGGTTGCCCGACCTCGACCACGCGCCCGTCGCGCAGCCGGACGGCCGCCCGACGCGGGCCATCCCGGTCCAGGATCGCACCTTCGACGAGCATCGGCCGGTCGCCCGAGCTTCTGGCCCCCTTAAGGCCGAGCCCGCGGCCGTCCCGAAGCGCTAAGGGCCCGGACGTCTCGTCCGGAACTCCCCCGATGGACGACCCACTCCGGAACCGGCCCCGGGACCTCCTCGTCGCCGGGCATGTGAACGTCGACGAGTTTCTTCGCGTGGACACGTTCCCGGTCGAGGACCGGACGGTTCCGGTCTCCGCTCGCCGCTCCGAACTCGGCGGCACGGCGACGAACCTCGCCCTGACCGCGGCCCGGTACGGAGTGGCCTGCGGACTGGTGGCGCGGCTCGGGAGCGGCTTCCCGCCGGCGTTCCTCGAGAAGCTCCGAGAGGGCCGGGTCGACTTGCGAGGCGTCGAGACCCTCCCCCGATTCACCACACCCACCTGTTTCATCGTCGAGGACCGACGTAAGGGCCAGCGGACGCTGATCGACCAGGGTGCGATGTCCGACGACTCTCCCCGAAGGTTCCGGGTCGGTCCGTGGGTCTCCGAGTACTCTTGGCTCCACCTCACCACCGGTCCCCCGGCGGCACTTCTCGCCCTCCAACGGACCTCGCGGGCCGCCGGCCTCCACACCGCCGCGGACCCCGGACAGGAGACCCACTACCGGTGGGATCGCTCCCGGCTCGAGCGACTGGTGCGCGGTTCGGAAATCCTGTGGGGCAACCGGTCCGAGATCGACCGGGTCCTTTCGCTACTGCATCTCCGGGAGCCGGAGGCGCTCTTGGAGCACGTACCCCTCGTCCTCCGTACCGAAGGATCCGACGGGGCGACCGCCTTCTCCCGCGCCGGAACGGTCCATGTCCGGGCGAGCCGTCCACGGACGGTCCGCACGATCGTCGGGGCGGGGGACGCGTTCCGCGGAGGCTTCTACGCGGCCTGGTTCGCCGGTCAGCGCATGAAGGAGTGCCTCACCGCCGGAGAACGTGCCGCCCGACGATGGATGGAGGGCGCCCGGTAACCCGGAGACCTCCATGGAGATGCATGCGTTTGGCCGTCTCATTCCAATGGAGGTGGCCCGTGGCCGACTCCTAGGGGCCGCATCGCCGCTGGAGCGGGTCGAGCGGATCCCTGTCGAGCGGGCATTCGGCCGGGTCGCCGCTCGCACGGTCCGCTCCCCCCGTCCCGTCCCGGCATTCTTCCGCGCCACCTGGGACGGCTATGCGATTCGCAGCACCGACGTCCGACTGGCGACCCCGTCGCACCCCGTTTCGCTCCAGGTCGTCGGAGAAGTGTTCGCCGAGCAAACGTTCCCCCGGACCCTGCGGACGGGAGAGGCGGTCGCCATCGCGACCGGCGGTGCCGTTCCGCGCGGAGCGGACACGGTCGTTATCTTCGAGGAGGTCCGGCGACGGGGCCGAACCGTGGCGGTGCCCCGCGCGCCCGGGCCCGGCGAGCGATTGGCGTCCCCCGGCGACGACTTCCGAACGGGAGCCGTGCTCGCCCGACGAGGCGAGGTCCTGACCCCCTCCGCTCTCGCGATGGTCGCTGCGTGCGGCCTTGCGACCGTCCCGGTCCGTGCGCGCCCGGTAGTGGCGATCGTTCCCAACGGAAACGAGCTCCTCCGCCCGGGAGCCGCCGCCCGCGGTGGGCGGATCTATGAGAGCAACAACGCCAGCCTCGCCGCGGTCGTCGAAGCGGCCGGAGGCGTGGCCCACACCTTCCCTCCCGTCCCGGACGACGCGGCCCGGATCGAATCGGTGCTGCGACGGGCGCTCCGGAGCTCCGACCTCGTGCTCGCCACGGGCGGGAGCTCCGTCGGGGAACGTGATCACCTACCGAGGATCTTTCCCCGGATGGGACGTGTGCTGTTCCACGGGATCGCGGTCCGGCCCGGCAAGCCCACGCTGGCGGTCCGAGTCGGCCCCCGGCTCGTGGTGGGGATGCCCGGCCATCCCTCGTCATGCCTCACCAACGCCTACTGGCTCCTCCTCCCCGTGCTCCGGCGGTTGGGGGGCCGAGCCGGGCCGGGATGGTCGGACGCTTCCGCCCGCCTCCTTAGCGGCGAGCTCTCCGCGGTTCCGGGGTTGGCGACGGTCGTTCCTCTCGCCGCGCGCGACGGCGGTGTCTACTCCCGGTACCACGGCTCGTCGTCCGTCTCGAGCCTCGCCGGGTCGGTAGGGTTCACCGTGCTCCCGCCCGGACGCAAGGTCCTTCGGACGGGCGCGAACGTGCCCGTCCACTGGCTCGAACCGCCGCTCGGACCCGGCGCCGGACCGTTCGGCCCCGGGAACGGTTAAGCGCCCCGGCCCGGTAGCCGCCCGTGGGCCGTCGAGACCTCCGGGTCGCGCTGCTGGCGATCGAAGGAACGAACTGCGACGATGAGCTCCGCGTCGCCGTGAATGCGCTCGGGGCCCGGGCGGAGGTGGTCCAGCTGAAGCAGTTCGAGCGGGACGGCGTCACGGCCTCGAAACGCCGCCGTCTCTCCGACTTCTCGGCCCTCTTCGTCCCCGGTGGGTTCTCGGGAGGGGACTACGTGCGTGCGGGGGCGATCTTCGCGGCGCGGATCCGGGCCTCCATCGGCCCGGACCTCGAGGAGTTCGTCCGCTCCGGCCGTGTGGTCGCCGGGATCTGCAACGGGTTCCAGGTGCTGACCGAGCTTGGCCTCCTGCCCGGGCGCCGGGGCGGTCACCTCGGTCGTCCCGACGCCGTGCTCATGTCCAACGACCGTGGGTACACGTGTCGCCCGACGTTCGTCGCCTGGCAAGGCGGGGCGTTCCCTCCGCTCCAGGGGACCCCTCCCGGGACCCGGTTCATGTTCCCCTCGGCCCACGGGGAGGGGAAGCTCGTGCTCGGCGGCGACTCGACCGAACGGTTGAAGGAATTGGCGCGCTCCGGACAGATCCTCTTCCGGTGGGTCGCGCCGGACGGGGGCCCGGCCACCTTCCCGTGGAACCCGAACGGCTCGGAGGGGGACGTCGCGGGACTCACGAGCCCCGAAGGAAACGTGTTCGGGCTGATGCCCCACCCCGAGCGAGCCTTCTTCCGGTCGCAGGCCCCGGATTTCACACGGACCGGCGGTCCCGTCGGGCCGGGCGACGGGCACCGGTTCCTGGACGCGGTGCTCTCCTTCGCCGAACGGTCGAGCTAGCCGGCCGCCGGAGCGGTCGCGCGAGCCGGTAGACCTCCAGCCTCTCGCCCTCCAGGTCGCGTCGGGCGACCCGAACCACCGTCCCTCCCCGGGACCTCCAAGAGTCCCAGATCGCGCGCAGCCGGGTCACCGACTGGAGGGACGACGTGAGGATGAAGGCCCGGCCGTCGGGGGCCATGTGGTCGGCGAGCGTCGCCACCAGCCGGGCCGTCGTCGCGCAGCCGTCCGGGCCCCCATCCAGAGCGAGGTTGTGCCAGCGTTCGGGGTCGCGCTGCTCCGGACGTGTGGGCAAGTACGGGGGGTTGGCGACGATCCGGTCGAAGCGTCCCAGCCCGCGGGCGAGGTCGGTCCGCACGAGTTGGGGGTTGAGTCCTTCCCTTCGGGCCACCTCCGCGACCCGTCGCAGGGCGTGCGGATTGAGGTCGGTGGCCACGACGCGCGCGCCGTGCCTCGCCGCGGCCAGCGCGAGGAACCCACTGCCGGTACCGATATCGAGCAACGACGTCCCGGCGGGAACGACGGTGAACGGGAGCAAGAGGAACGAGTCCTCCCTCGGCGGGTAGTGCGGCGGGTCCGCAGCGATCGTTCGGCCGTCGTCCGGGGTCCGCTCGGTGCCCGGATTGCGACGGCCAGACAGGGTCGGCATGGCTTCTTATTCGCGCCACGCCTAGACGGAGAGTCCTTAGGAGTTCTGCCCAATGCCTCGTCGCCTCTCGGCACCGGTGAAGATAGGTATCACCGGTCTCCCGGGGTCCGGAAAGACCCAGACCCTGCTCCGCATCATCCAGCTCCTCGAGGAGGAGGGCCTGAAGGTCGGCGGCATGGTCACCGAACCGATCGTCGTGAAGCAGCGACGGGTCGGCTTCCAGATCACGAACTGGATCACGAAGGAGCACGAGGTGTTCGCCCACGAGGGGCTCAAGTCCCGGATCCGGTCCGGCCGCTACGGGGTGAACCTCCTCGCGCTCGAGGGACTCGGCACCGCCGCTCTCGCCCAGGGACGGGAGGAGGCCGACGTGATCGTCATCGACGAGGTCGGCAAGATGGAGGTCGAGAGCGAGGTCTTCACGAAGAGCGTGATGGACACCCTCGACGCCAAGAAGTCGATCATCATGACCCTCCACAAGAAATCCCGCAACCCCCTGCTGCAGGACATCCGACGGAGGGACGAACTACGACTCCTCGAAGTGACCCCGGTGAACAAGAACCTCCTCGCGTTCAAGATCGTCCACCTGATCACGGGCCAGGCCCACTGATTCCCGGCCGCGAGGGCGCGGTCGCCCTCCTCCTACCCCCGACCCGACCCGGCCCCGGACCGCGACCCCGGTCCCCCGTCTTCTACAATCCGGACATGATCCTCGACCGCGACCTAGGCGTAGCGTTCGCCTCCGCCCACTTCGGCCCCGGCTCCCGGTCCGGCTGGGACATGCTCTCGGCGACCGGGGCGCGGGGGCTTCGGCTCCTCGCCGAGTCCGGTGCCTTCTCCACATTCCTATTCACCGAGGCGAATCCGGTGGCGGCGGAAGTGCTCCACCAGAACACCGCGTCCGTCCCGGGCGCTACGGTCCGGTGTGCCGACGCCCGGATGCCGCCCACGGAAGCCCTGTTCGACTACGTCGACATAGACCCGTACGGCTCGCCGGTCTCGTTCGTCCCCGCCGCGATCCGCTCCGTACGGCCGGGCGGGGTACTCGCCGCGACCGCCACCGACCTCATGGTGTTGGCCGGGGTCCAACCCGGCGCCTGCGAGCGGCTCTACGGGAGCCACCCGGTCCGCGGTCGACTCGGGCCCGAGGGCGGACTCCGGATCCTCCTCGCCTATCTCGCTCGGACGGCGCGGGTCGAGGGCCGGAGCGTGCGCCCCCTCCTGGCATACGTGCGCGGACACCACCTCCGAGTGTATCTCGAAGTCGGGTCCGGGTCTAGAGAATCTCCCTCCGACCCCGTCGGGATGGCGGGGGAGGCGAAGTGGACCGGACCTTACCTCGGGGACCGGGGGCCCTACGGTCCGATGTGGCTCGGACCCCTGTTCGACCCCCGTCTTGCCCCGCGCCTCACCGTCCCGTCGTCGGCCGCGCGACCCCGGGAGACGGAGGAGTTCCTGGCCCGCATCCGGAGCGAGGCCGAGGTCGATCAGCCGTTCTACTACGAGGCGAACGAGCTCGCGGGCGCGCTCGGCCTCCCCTTCCCCCCGTCCCGCGCGGGGCTCGCGCGCGCCCTGGCCGAGCAGGGCTACGGCTTCGCGCGCACGCACATGCGACCGGAGGGATTTCGGACGAACGCACCCCGCGCGGTGGTGGAAGCCACCGCCTCCCTTCTCGGCCGCTCCTCCCACGCTCGAGTTCCCCGTTGAGGCCGGTCGACCCATACTGACCGGGTTCCGAGCGCACGCGGGGCCGATCAGTCCCAGAACGCGCGGGTCCGGGCGTACGCACGCTCCGCCCGAAGGAGCTCGGTGAAGAACGCATCGTCCGACTGATACAGCCGGGCCAACAGCCGACGAGCGGTGTCCGGACCCACCCCGCGCGCCGCGAGCGCGTACAGGGCGCGGTCCCCGTAGTGCGCCACCAGTTCGGCGGAAGTGTAGCCGGTCCGCACGAGCGCCTCGGTCTCGGGGGAGGGCGCCCGCTCCACCCGACTCTTCCTCCGCGTAGACGGCCGACCGGTCGGTTTTGCGCCGGAGCGCCCCCCCGGTTTCCACTTCTTCTTCGCATAGGTCCGCAGCCGCTCGATATCGGCCTCGCGGCGGGGGGAGAGGACCGCGGAGAGCGAGCCGCCGCACAGCAGGCAGCGGCTGCCGCCCTCCTTTTGATAGCGCCCCGGGGTCGTCTGGCGGACGAACCCGCAGCGAAGGCAGACGAGCGAAAGGGGCTCGTTGGAAAGCCGCTCCCGCACCGCCTTCAGGAGCGTGGGGGGCGGCGTCTCCGGGACGACCCGCCACCTCAACCGCTCGAGCGGCCCGTCGGTCAGGGTGGACGGGGGGGTCGCGATGACCTCCACCGTTCCGTCCCGGATCCGCTCGAGCACCTCGTGGGCATGGGCCACGTCGTACCGGTCGTGGAGCGTCTTCTCGAGCGCCTCCTCCCCGAGCGGGCTCGTCCGGGATTCGGCCAGGAGCGGCTCCAGGGTGCGCAGGTCGCGGGGGTCGGCGCTCGACGGGATCACGCCGAGCTTCCGGGCGATCGAAAGGAAGACCCAACGGTAGTCGAGACCGCTCGGGACCAGCCGCTCGACAAGGGGCAGCAGGGCCTCAGGGTCGATGTGGACCGCGTCGATGAGCGTGGCGGAATCGACCGCGACGGGGAGCTCCAGGACGAACCAGGTCGGTTCGACCGCCGCCACGTCCGTACGGGCCCCGAGGCGTGCGGTCAGCAGGCCCGCGACCGCGAGGGCGAGCGTGTCGTTGGTCCGAGTTCCGAAGCAGGAACCGTAGACGACGACCCGACCGCGGGCGGTGACGGTCACGCGCCGGTCCGTCGGCAGCGTGCCGTCCCGATCGCCCTGGTCCCGCCGAAGCGCCAGCCGGGCGCGGTCCGTCGCGTTGATCGGGTAGCCGTCCAGCGTCCCCTCGCGCCGCATCCGCCCGATCTCCTGTGCGACATCGAACGGGACCGGCAGGTCCTCGCCGGCCCACCGCGGCTCGGCACCGATCTCGTGGACCGGTTCGACGAGGAGCTCACCCTCGCGGAACTCCACGACCTTCCAGGTCTGCCCGTGCAGGAGGAAGATCTGGTCGGGCTGGGCCATGATCTGGGTGAGGACGAACCGCTCGTCCAACGTCCCGATGAGGCGGCGGGTCGCGATGTCCCGGAGCCGGTAGGTCCGTTCGTCCGGGATCAGCGAGAGCGAAGCGTAGAAGCGGGCGAGCGTCCCGCGGCCGGGCGCGAGCCGGCCGTCGTCCAGCCGTCGGGCGAGGCGCAGGGCGACGAGGTAGTCGAAGAGGCCGGTCCATTCGGGGGGGGTCAGGTCGGCGACCGCGGCCGCGTGGCCGAGGGTCGCGACCAGCGCGGCCGGCGCGACCGCCCCGTCGGCCCTCAGGGAGGCGACCACCTGCTGGGCCGCCGCGAGGCGGTTACGCGTCCGCCATGCGGCCGGCTCGACCAGGCCCTCGTCCGCACGACGGGCGAGGACCGCGGCTTCCTCGAGGTCGTCGTCGTCCAGGGTCAGCACGGTCCCATGGATCGTGCGGTCGAGCCGGTGGCCGGACCGTCCGACCCGCTGTACCAGGCGCCCGACCTGGTGGGGCGAGCCGAACTGAATGACGTGGTCCACGCTCCCGATGTCGATCCCGAGCTCGAGGGAGGAGGTGGCGACGAGCGCCTTCAGACGTCCCTCGCGGAACTCTCGTTCCGCCTCCTCGCGGACCTCCCGCGAGAGCGAGCCATGGTGGACGGCGACCGAGAGGTCCGGGGCCATCCGCGCGAGGCGGGCCGCGAGCCCCTCCGCGGTGGGTCGCGTGTTGACGAAGATGAGGGTGGTCGTATGCGCGCGGACCTCCTCCTCGACGGCCCGCAGGCCGAGGAGGAGCGGCCCGTCCGCCTTCAGCTCGGCCTGGAGCGCGGGGTCGAGCGGCGGATACTCGTCCGCGGGCCGCCGCGCGGAAAGTTCGAGGACGCGACGTTGGAGCGCGGACTGGACCTCGACCACCCTCGGGGCCGGGGAGAGGAAGCGGGCGACCTCGGAGGGGTTGCCGACCGTCGCGGAGAGACCGATCCGTCGGACAGTACGTCCGGTCAGCGCGTCCAGCCGCTCGAGCGTGAGGCCGAGCTGGGCCCCCCGGTCCGAGCCGACCAGTTCATGGATCTCATCGACGACGACGGTGCGGACGTTCCGGAGCCCTTCGCGCAACCGGACGCCGACGAGGAGGATCTGGAGAGTTTCGGGGGTGGTGAGCAGGAGGTCGGGCGGTTTGCGGGATTGCGCGACGCGCGCCGAAGCGGTCGTATCGCCGTGCCGGACCGCGGCGGTGAGCCCCACCTCCTCCACGAGCGAGACGAGGCGGTGCTCGAGGTCCCGGTTGAGTGCGCGGAGCGGGGTGACGTAGAGCAGGGAGATCGCCGGGGTGGGGTCGGCGAGCCGCCGCGAGAGGAGCGGGAGGAGCGCGGCTTCGGTCTTCCCGGTGCCGGTCGGCGACAGAAGGAGGGCGTCGGATTCCCCGCGCAGGAGCGGGAACGCGAGCCGCTGGATCTCGGAAAGCTCCCGGATCCCCCGTCGCCCCACCGCCTCGGCGAGGCGGGGGTCGATCCCGTCGAACGCGGGAGGAACGTCGGTCGCCATGAGCGTGCGAACGAGAACGGCGGACTCGGGAAAAGGGTCGGCCCGGCCCTACGGGTCGGCGACCGGCTCCAGGTCGAGCATGCGCAGGCCGAACGCCTCTCCGAGCGGTCGCCCGAAGGTCCGCCCGGGGAACGTGTCGATGACGACCTCCTGGAGGATCCCTACGGTGGCGCGGAGGAGGTGGCCACCGACCAGGCGGTGGTCGGGCCCGGCGACCGCACCGTGGAGGTGGATGGATGGGCTTCCGTCGACCGTCGCGATCGTTCCGTGCAACGCGACGACCTCGTGCGGTACGCTCAGCTCGTGAGGTTGGTACTGCGAGCCGTCCCAGTAGCCGAAAGTCGCCTTCTTGAACATCCCGATTCCGAAGAGTACCGCACCGGCTCGGATGCCTTGCGTTCGGGCGAATCCGCTCAGCGCCTCGAACAGGTCCTGCCCGTCGTCCAACCGCAGAACCCACCGGGAGCCGTCGTGTACACTCTGCATCGGGACCGCCTCGCGGCCCGAACTCGTCTCGGTGGCAGATACGGTTTTCCGCCGGCCTCCCTTGAGGGTGGACCTTCCATGTCCGCGCCCGCTCTCTTCACGTCACTGCCGACGGACGACCGGTCCGTCGTCCGCCGGATCGCCGACGGTGGGCCGGCGGTGGTCGCCCTCTCCGGGGGGGTCGATTCCGCGGTCGTCGCGGCCCTCGCCTTCGAGGCGCTCGGGGCCGAGGCGGTCGCGATCACCCTCCGCGGGCCCGCGGTCTCCCATGCCGAGGTGGAGAGGGCCGTGCGGGTCGCCGCCGAGATCGGGGTCCGGCACGAACTGCTCACCGTGGACCCCCTGGAGCGACCGGAGTACCGGGCCAACCCGACCAACCGCTGCTATTTTTGCCGGTCCGTCGAGGCCGGGCGGCTCCTCACGTTCGGCGCCGAATGGGGGGCCCGACAGTATCTCGACGGTATCCATGTCGACGACCTGAGCGACGACCGACCCGGCCTCCGAGCTATGGATGAGGCCGGGTTCCGCCATCCGCTCGCCGACGCGGGTTGGACCAAGGCGGATGTGCGGCGGGCGGCGCGGGCCCGCCGGCTGGGGAACGCGGAGCAGCTTTCGGACGCTTGTCTCGCGTCGCGCGTCACGCACGGCCAACCGATCGACGCCGGGTTGCTCGCCCGCATCGAGGCGGCCGAGACCGTCCTGCTGACGCGGGGGTTCCGTCGAGTCCGAGTCCGGGTGCGCGGAAACGACGCCCGGATCGAGGTCGACCCGAGCGAGGTGCTGCGGTTGTCGTCCCATCCCCTCTCCTCCGAGGTCTTGGCCTCGGTCCTCCGCCTCGGATTCCGCTCGGTCGAGATCGACCCGAACGGGTATGGCCACCGTTCCGCTCCGCCGGGGGTCGGTCCGTGAGCCCTCCGAAGTCGAGCGCGCCGCCCGCCCCGCGGCTCCCCGGACAGTTCCAGCTCGAGACCGACATGGTCCCCCAAGGCGACCAGCCCCAGGCGATCGACGGGGTCGTGCGCCGGATCGCGGACGGCGAGAAGTACGTCACCCTCCTGGGCGTGACCGGCAGCGGCAAGACGTTCACGATGGCCCACACCGTCCAGCGTCTGCAGCGGCCGACGCTGGTCGTCAGCCCGAACAAGACGCTCGCCGCCCAGCTCGTGAGCGAGTTCCGGGCGCTGTTCCCGAACAGCGCGGTCGAGTACTTCGTCAGCTACTTCGACTACTACCAGCCCGAGGCGTACGTCCCGCAGATCGACCTGTACATCGAGAAGGACTCCTCCGTCAACGAGGAGATCGACCGGCTGCGCCACCGAGCGACGCAGGCGCTCCTGACGCGACGCGACGTGATCGTGGTGGCCTCGGTAAGCTGCATCTACGGTCTCGGCTCCCCCGAGGACTATCGTTCGTCGGTGGTCGAGCTCCGCGTGGGCCAGACCGTCACCCGGCAGGCCCTCCTCGAGCAGCTCATCCACATGAAGTACCAGCGCAACGACGTCGAGCTGAAGCGCGGCCGCTTCACGGTCCGCGGCGGAACGGTCGATGTGATGGGGGCGGGCGAGACGGTGCACCGCATCGTCCTCGACGGCAAGACCGTCGCGGCGATCGCGGAACTCGACCCGGTGACCCGGGAAGAGAAGCGGGACCTGGACCAGCTCTCCGTCTTCCCGGCGACGCACTTCCTGACGGTGGACGACCGGTTGCGGGAGATCCTGCCCCTCATCGAAACGGAGCGGGACGCGCGCGTGAAGGAGCTCTTGAAGGCGGAGAAGATCGTCGAGGCCCAGCGACTGAAGGGTCGCGTCGATTACGACCTCGAGATGCTCCGCGAGACGGGGTACTGCACCGGTGTCGAGAACTACGCCCGCTACTTCGCCGGCCGCAAGGCGGGCGAGCCGCCGTACACGCTCATCGACTTCTTCCCCCAGGATATGCTCGTCTTCCTGGACGAATCGCACGTCACGGTCCCCCAGATGATGGGGATGTACAAGGGCGACCGGAGCCGGAAGGACAACCTGGTCGAGTTCGGCTGGCGCCTGCCCTCGTGCCGTGACAACCGTCCGTTGACCTTCCCGGAGTTCCTGGCCCGGGTCCCGCAAGCGGTCTTCGTCTCCGCGACCCCGGGTCCGTTCGAGCGAAAGGTGTCGAAGGGGGTCGTCGAGCAGATCATCCGGCCGACCGGCCTGGTCGACCCCCCCATCGAGGTCCGGCCGCTGAAGGGCCACATCGAGGACCTGGTGAAGGAGCTGCGCGCGTGCGTGGCCGCTGGGGACCGGGCGCTCGTGACGACCCTCACGAAGAAGACGAGCGAGGAGCTCTCCAACTACCTCACCCGGCTCGGCCTGCGGGTCCGCTACCTCCACTCCGAGGTCGAGACGCTGAAGCGCGTGGAGGTGCTCCGCGACCTCCGCATCGGCGAGTTCGACATCCTCGTCGGGATCAACCTGCTCCGGGAGGGCCTCGACCTGCCCGAGGTGAGCTTCGTCGCGATCCTGGACGCCGACAAGGAGGGGTATCTCCGGAGCGAGACCTCGATCGTCCAGACGGCCGGCCGCGCGAGCCGGAACGAACGCGGCCGGGTCGTCCTCTACGCCGACCGGGTCACGGGGTCGATGGCGCGGGCGATGGGCGAGATGACCCGGCGCCGGACGGTTCAGCTCGAGTACAACCGGGCGAACGGGATCGTCCCCGAATCGGTCCAGAAGGAAGTCCGCTCGCTCCTGGCGCCGACGGAGGATGCGGCCTCGGGTGCGCTCTCCGTCTCCGGCCTCGGGAGGAAGTGGAAGGAGCGCATGCCGCTGCTGATCGCGAACCTCGAGGAGGAGATGCGGCTCGCGGCCGAGCGCCTCGACTTCGAGGAGGCCGCCCGGATCCGGGACCGGATCCGCGAGGTCAAGCGGGAGGCCGCCTCCCCGCGCGCCTCCGGGTCGACCGCCGCCCGGGCCTAGCCGGGACGGCTTGCCTCCGGGGCGTCTTGTACCCACGGTCTCTGCCATGGGCGTGAGCGTCGCCCCCTCGAAGAGCGCGGGTCGGGGCGGCCTCGCTACCCTTCGCCGCGCGGGGACGGTCAGCGACCTCCTCTTCCTCTACGAGTGCGAGACGCGGGAGGTCACGAACCTCCGTTCCGCTGCCGAGCGCCTCGGGCTCACGGTCCAGGCGGCCTCGCACACCTACCGAAGCCTGGCCCGACGAGGGTTCGTCGAGCTGACCGGAGGACGGTACCGCTCGACCGTCCGGGGGGTCGACTGGCTCCACTCGGCCCTCGGCAGCGTCCGCGATGACCTCGCCAACCGCCTCGACCGGTTGCACATCGTCCGGACGACCCGTGCCGTGGCGGCCGGTCCGATCGAACCGGGCGACCGCGTCGCTCTCGAGATCCGGGCCGGCACCCTCACGGCGCGCGCCGGTGCCGGTCGTGGGTCGAGCGGGCGGGCCCACTCGCGGGCGGCCCGGGGCGAGCTCGTGGACGTCGGGGAGCTCCAGGGGATCGTGCCGCTCCCGCACGGCCGTCTCCGCGTGCTCCCGCTTCCGGTCGACCGCCTCCACGACCCGACGATCGTACGCGAGACCCGTGCGGCCATCGCGTCCGTGCGGGAGGGTCTCCTCCTCGCGTACGGCCTCGAGGCGCGGCACGTGCTCGACCGGGCGCAGCCGACCCGGCCCGTGATCCGCTACGGCGTCGCGGCGGCGATCGAGGAGGCGACCCGGCTGGGTGTCGACTGCACGCTCGTCGTCGTCGACCGGGAGCTCCCGCGCGTGTTCGAGCAGATCGAGGGACCGGACGTCCCGCCGGTCGAATTCCTACCCCTGGGCCGGCGCCGCAGGACCGGGAGTTTGGGCGCTCGCTAGGAGACGGACCACCTCACGAACCGCCGCGTCAGGGTCCGACACGAACACCGCCCCCGCGGCGCGGAGGGCGTCGCGCGCGGCGTCACCGGCGCCTCCCGTGAAGTCGAGCGCCACTCCCGGTGCCGGGTCCACCACGAGCACCGGGGTCCGGCCCGCGAAGGGCAGGACGTCCTCGAGGTTGGCTAGGTTGGAAGGGCCTACCGCGAAGGCGGCGACCACGATGACGCGGGCCTCCCGGAGCAGTACCCGATGATTCTCCCGGGTCGCCGCGCTCAGGGGGGCGAACGGACCTTCCACCGCCGCCACCACCCCGAGGGCTTCCGCCGTCTCGGCGTCGGTATCGAGGAGGTGGAGGGCACCGGCGGTCACGCGGAATCCCTCGTCGGTCAGTCCCCGGAGGAGCGGAGCTCCCGCCCCGCCGCCACCGACCACATGGACCGGACCGGGCGAGAGCGCGGAAGGGGAGGGGCGGGTGTCCGTGACGAGTCGCCGCGGGAGGAGGTAGGGCAATCCGCTCCGGGAGTCCATCTCGAGTTCGGCATCCACCCCCCAGACGCGGGCCAGCAGGTCCTCGGAGAGGACGTCCCGCGGGGTCCCGTCGGCGACCCGATGCCCGCGCGATAGGACGACGATCCGGTCGGCGTACCGCGCCGCGAGGTTGAGGTCGTGGAGGGCGGCGACCACCGTGACCCCCTCGCTCCGGGAGAGCGCGCGTACCCGGCTCAGCAGGTCGAGCTGGTGGGCGATGTCGAGGTGCGAGGTCGGCTCGTCGAGTAGGAGCAGCGGGGTGGCCTGGGCGAGCGCCCGGGCGAGGACGGCGCGCTGCCGCTCCCCTCCGCTGATCGAGCGGATCCCGTCGGCCGCCCGGTCGGAGAGTCCCACCGCCTCCAGGATGCGGAGCGCATAGGCCCGGTCCTCGGGGGTATCGCGGTCGAACAGACCCTGGTGCGGGTAGCGCCCGTAGAGGACGTACTGGAGGAGCGGCACGTCATCCCGTAGGTCCTCCTCCTGGGGCACCCAGGCGACGCGGCGGGCCCGTTCCCGGATCGAGAGGTCCCCCACGGGACGGCCGAACAGCTCGACCGTCCCGGCGTCCGGTTCCAGGAACCCCAACATCGCCCGAATGAGCGTCGTCTTGCCCGACCCGTTCGGGCCGGCCAAGACGACGAACTCGCCGGCCGGGACTTCGAGCTCCACGTCGTGGAGGGCGACCCGCGAGCCAAAGCGGACCCCGAGGCCCCGGACGCGCACGGCGGGGGGAGGCGGGGTCATGCGCCACCCATCGGAGTCAGCCGGCGCTGGCGGTACAAGAGGTAGAGGAAGAACGGAACGCCCGCGAACGCGGTGAAGATCCCGAGCGGAAAGAGCGAGCCGGGAAAGGCGAGGTAGGAGACGTCGCGGGCGGAGAGGAGGAACAGGGCGCCGATCGCGGCGGACGCGGGGAGGACGATACGGTAGTCGCTCCCGGCGAGCCGACGGACGATGTGGGGAGAAACGAGGCCGACGAAGCCGATGATCCCCGTGAACGCGACCGCGACGGCCGTGACGAGCGACGCCAGGAGGATGACGCGCAGTCGGACGCGCGAGGAGTCGACGCCGGAGCTCTGGGCGACGTCCGAGCCCAGTTGGAGCAGGTTGAGCTCCTTCCCGTGGAGACAGAGCAGGGTCCCGAGGGCGAGCACCGCCCCAAAGGCGATCCCATCAACCTCCCAGCTGGCCAGGCCGAGCCCCCCGAGGAGCCAGAACGAGACCTGCTCGCTCCCGGCGGGATTGCGCAGGAGGACCAGCGACAGGATCGCCGAGAGGAGGTTGGCGAGGGCGACCCCGGTGAGGAGGAGCGTCTCGACCGAACTGTACCGGCCGCGGGCGACCGCGAGGATGAGGAGCCCCGTCGCGACGGAGCCGATGAACGCGAAGGCCGGAAGGTAAAGGTCCGCGTCGGCGAGCCCGATGCGGTAGACGTAGATGATCGCCGCACCCAGAGTTCCGCCGCTCGATATGCCGAGGAGGAACGGGTCGGCGAGGGGGTTTCGGAAGACCCCCTGGAGCGAGGCGCCCGCGAGCCCGAGGGCGGCGCCGACGATGAGCGCCAGGAGCAGCTCGGGGAGGTAGAGGTCCCATACGACGAACGTGTAGGCCGAGCAGCGAGAGGGATCCAGGGACGTCCCTGCGCAGGCCTGCGGGAACCACCACCCCCCGGTGAGCTGGTGGAGGAGGATCTGGAGGCCGAGGCGGACGGGGATATCGACCGTGCCAAGGAGCGCAGAGAAGACGATGAGGAGGATACCGCCCACCGCGACGAGGACGGCGACCCACCATCGGGGCCGGTGCCCGGTCTTCGCCGGCGAAGTCACGCCGGTTGCCTCGCGCCTTAGGCCCCGGTGGGGTGGAAGAGGTCGAGCAACGCCGGGATTCCCTCCAGGATCATGGTGGGGTCCGGCTCGGTGAGCCAGTTGGAGTCGATGCCCGTGGCGTTGCCCGCCTGGACCGCACCGAAGTCCGCCCAGTCCGGTCCGCCGGCGTACGTGCTCTCGGAGAGACCGTACCCGACCCCGTAGATGATGCGATTCGGGTCGTCCAACAGGATCTGGGCCGGCGATAGTTCCGGGTAGGGGCTCGTGGAGTTGCCGCTGATGCTCGTGCCGCCCGCGATCTCCACCAGGGAAAGGCCGAAGCTCCCGGGCCCGAAGGTCCAGTACCCGTTCGAGTCGACCGAATAGGTGAGCAGGACGGTCGGGTTCGCGTAGGAGGATCCACTGACGTTCGTGGCATTGAAGAGCTCACTCGAAAGTTGGGCATTCAGGGCAGTGGCCGAGGTCAGGTTCCCGAATATCTGCCCGACCAGCTCATCGTCGTAGAGCACGCCGCTCAAGGTCGGAGCCTGGAGCATGACGACCGGGATGCCGAGCTGGCTCGTGATCTCCTCGACCTCGGCCACCGACACGATCGTTGCCGCGAGGACGAGGTCCGGCGTGAGGTTGACGACCATTTCGGGAGCGAATTCGGGCCCGACCTGGACGCACATCGACGAGGAGAGGTTCCAGAGGGCGACCTGGTCGGGCGAGTAGTCCTCGGACAGCCCTCCGTCCGCCGCGGCGTAGCAGTCGACGCCGACGACGTGGCTGCGCAGCCCGAGACGGTACATGATGTCCATGATGCTCGGGCCGAGGACCACTACGCGGGCGGGGTCGATCGGCACCGTCACCGTGCGCCCGAGGTCGTCGGTCACCTGGACCGTCCGGGGGGCGGGAGGGGCGACGGTCCCGGGCGTGGACACGGGAGCCGGCTTGAGGGCATAGTAGGCCGCGGTCGCAGCGACGGCCGCCCCGGCCACCACGAGAATGAGCACGACCACCCACGTCAGGGAGACGGTTCGGGCCGCGGGGGTGGAAGGCGGACGGTTCAACGTCATTAGCATTCAGACAAATGGCATTTCAGATAAGGGTTGCGCGAACGGAGGTTTCCCGGTCGGGCCGCCCAGATGCGGTGCGTGCCTCGACGACAAAGGATATCTCTCCGGTCACTCCCGGGGGTACCGGAGGGAGCATAGGCTAACTTGGTAGACCAGCGGGCTCCAGTCAGGGTGACCGAAAGGTCCCCTGAGATTAGGGTCTGCGGAGGGGTGCCTAGCACCCCAATGACGAGTGACTGGAGCGCGCGGAGAGACCCGCATATGGGGGTTCAAATCCCCCTGCTCCCACCTCTCCTCCACGGCTGGCGAGCAGATCGCACGTGGCGTCGGGTTCCCGAACGGGAGCGTCCGCCGGGCCCGGGGTCAGTACTACCCCCCGCTGCCGCCGGTGTGTTCGGCACCGGTCCCGCTCGTAGCCTCGTTGCCGGTGCCAGTTTTCGCACAAGGCGGGGGGCGTCACGCAGGGGCGACAGCGAGCGGTCGGATGAACGTTCCGAACCGCGGCGTTGGCGTCCCGGCCTAGACGACGACGAGAAGGCGGTAGGGGGTGAGGTCGTCCCCCTCGGCGAGCACCATGTACGGGGAGGGGGGGTCCCCTCCCCACACGAACACTCGGCCGCTCCGGGCCATCATGTGGACCCGGGCCTCCGCCATCGGAGCGAGAGAGTCGGTGAGCGGGTCGTCGTCCCGACCGATGAACAGCGTGTGGATTCGCGCCCGGTGAAGATAGGCCTGAACGATGCCGGGGAGGTTCTCGGGCGTGTACGCTCCCGGTGTTTGGGCGTTCAGGGCTTTCAGCCCGGAGCTCCAGAGAACGGTGAGGTTGGGGATCCGGGGGTCGGGGTTCTCTTGCAGGAATCGGAGGGCTTCCGGGGTACGGGGCTCCGACGCGCCGGGGAGACCCTGCGGGAACTCGATGACCGCCCCTGCGATCTCCTCGTCCTGACCGAGCGGTCCGGTGCCCTCGACCCGGACCAGGCGGAGGAACTCCTCCCGGGACAGCATTCCGCTGCACATCTTCCAGATGTCGTTCGGGTAGGCTCGCGGGGGGAGCAGATGGAACGTCTTTCCTCCGTTCGCCAGCACAGACGTGAGGAACGAGGAGGTGAGCAGCCGGACCGCGTAGTCGGGAACGTCCCGCTCCGTTTCGATCAGAGTAAGCCTCCCCAGGTGGGCCCGGCCGAAGTGCGCAGCGTACTCGGTCGAGCCGGGCCAGAGCGTTCCGAGATTTCGCTCGGGCTCCGGGTCGGGGTCCGCCCGCCCGAGGCGGAGCTCCTGGCGCGAGTCGAGTCGGGATGCGCATTGGAACCGGCCGCCTTCGAGCGTGAACGGGTAGGTCGGGCTCGAGATGCGAACGCCCCGCAGTTTGTCCAGGATCAGCCAGCGCTCGAGCCGGTCCCGGCTCGATTGTCGCTCCAGAGTGACCACTCCATTGACCAGGTACTCAAGTTGGCCGGCCTCGCGGTCTTCGACGACGAGGACCGCGAATACGGGCCCGGAAATGATCCGAGCCAGCAACGACCGCTCCACCGGCGAGCGGGCCGTGCCGCTCGCAGCGCCGGAGGGGCGGCGGTCCAGCTGCTGCTCCACGATGGAATCCCAGGAGTCGAGCACGATCATCGTTGGGAGCTGGGGGATCGCCCGGTTCCACGCTTCGACCACCTGGGGTGGCAGACCGGTGGAATCGAGGTCCGGGGCCCCATCCTGGGAAGGGCGGACCTGGCGCGCCTCTTCGATCGCCCGGAGCGTGTCCTCAAGGCGGTCGGGGGACCGGGTGCAATCGACCACCGTCACGCCGTCGGCCGGTCCGATGAGCCAGGGAAAGTCCTTCGCCAGCTCCTCCCGGCCCAGACGTCCGGAGACGTACAGGCGCTTGCCCCGGAACGACTGCAGCAGGGCGAGCGCGAACGTCGTCTTGCCGGTACCCGGGGGTCCACGGACTACGAGGGCTTGGGGGGTGGGACGCAGGAGGAAGGACGAGAGTTCGGACGGGAGAGGTAGGATGGCTCCCATGAGCGCGTCAGACTCCTACACGGTACACGATTGAATTGCAGGTATAGACCTGCCGCTTCCCCCGTGGGTCGAGAAGGTTGAGTTCGCCCGTTCGGCCCCGTCGCTTGAGGGGGGGCGCGGGACCCCGCGCTCGCCTCGCTCCGTGGCCGAGGTCCACCGACCTGTCCGACCGACGGGAATAAGAGGGGGCCGCCGCGTGACCGACCCGGTTCGCTGTGCCTACTTCCGGTCCGTCGTCGGGTGCTCCGCCCCCGCCCGTCGCGGTGCCGAAGCAAGCCTTCTCGCTGACCCTGAGCTCGGGGGCGGTCTTCGCCGCGAGCACGCTGATCCAGGTCCTCGGGCTGGTCGGGAGCATCGTCCTCATCAAGCAGACGAACAAGGAGACCGCCCTCGTCTCCCTGGTCGGGACCGCCCAGCTGTTCCTGTTGATCGGCTCGTCCATCAACGGAGTCGGGGACCTACGGCTCGGGACGGCCTACACGTATTTTCTCGCCCGAGGAAAGCCGGCGACCGACAACACGACGACCTATCTTCTTGTCCGCATGGTGATGGTCGGGGCCGCCGGCCTCGTCCTGTTCGTCGTCGCCCCCCTGTCCCTGGGGGGCCAGCAGCTCGTTTCCGGCAGCCAGGAGATCCTCGCCTTCGGCCTCTTCATGGCCCTGCCGCTGCTCTGGTCGCTTTCGACGGTGTACAACTCCATGTACATCGGCGAGGGGAACTCGCTGAGGGCCCAGTACCCTTCGCTCGTCGAGGCGCTCGCGCGCCTGCCTTTCCTCTTCTACGTCGCCTACCACGATTTCACGATCCTCGGGATCACGCTCGCGTACGTCGCCGGCGCCACCGCATCCGCGCTGTTCAGCTTCCCCGCGGTATACCGCCGGACGGCGGGCTTCCGTAAGGTGGAGGCCCTCCGTCTCTTCCGGTTCGCCTGGCCGTTGATGGCCAGCCTGCTCATCAACTACCTCGTCACGAACTCGGTGCCTCTGATCGTGGGCATCAGCCTCAGTACCCGGCTCCTCTCGGTTTTCCTGGCGGCGAACGGGTTCCGCATCCTGATCCTCTCGCTCCCGGCGGCCGTCGCCACGCCGCTCTTCCCGTACCTCGCGGGGTTGCATCGTCAGGCGAACTACGAGGCAATCCGCCAGGGCACCTGGCAGGCCCTCCGGTACTCGGCCATGCTCCTGGTCCCCGGAGTCGTGGCCCTCGTGACGTACCGGTACAATTTCCTCAACGTCTTCTACACCTCCTACTACGCGTCGAACGGCGCCCTTGCGATGGCGCTCCTCTCGGTGGGGGCCCTGCCGCTCGCCCTCAGCCAGGTGATCCAGTCGAGCATCAACGCGATCGGCCGCCAGCGACTCGAGCTGTACATCACGAGCACCCAGGTCCTCGTCCTGTTCGCGATGGTGGCGCTCATCGTACCGCCGTGGGGGCCTCTGTCGATCCATCCCGGGGTCGTGGCCGGCGCGACCGCAATCCTGGCGTCGTCGATCGCCGCGCTCGCGCTCAACACCTACTTCATGGAGTCGCTCATCCGGGTGCACATCCATCCGGGGTCGATCCTCGCCATCACGGTCAGCGCCGCCGGGTCGTTCACGTCCCTCTGGGTCATCAACCACAACATCCACCCCGGTTCCCCCGGTGCCATCGCGGGTGGTCTTGGGGACCGGTTCGCGACCCTGTGGCTCGCGATCCACAGCTCTTCCCCGGTCAGCACCTGGTACGAGCTCCTCACCGTCGTCGTGCTCGGATTCGTCGTGTACTTCGTCATCCTCGCGCTCGTGGGCGAATTGACCCGCGTGGACGTTCGCCGGATCGGCTCCTCCCTCAGCCTCCCGAAGGACCTGGTGGAAACCCTGAGCGAGGTTCCGTGGAAGGAGAGCCCGCCGGACCTCCCGCCCGTCGACCTCGCCCGGGCCCCTGGGCTGCGTTCGACCACCGAGTTTCCCGAGACGTTCACGGGGACCCGCGAGATGCCCGAGATCCTCCCGGAGGAGGGTCCGGACGCTCCCCCGACCGATCCACGGCCCCCCCCTCACCCCTGAGAACGTAGCCGCCCCAGTCGGGTTGTCTCGCTCCGCGCTAACGGAACCTTGTGGCGGAAAACGTCTCCAACCGGGCAAGTTTGTAGCTGCTAGAGATTCACAGAGCTTATCCACAGGGGCCCACTTCTATGCCCGAGGAATACCCATGGTCCACATCGAGATCCGACCCGCCGCCTCGGAGCAGGTCAAGTCGCTCATGCGCGGTCAGCAGCCCGAGATCGGCGTCCGCGTCTACGCCCAGCCGGGCGGAGGGGGATGCGGGTGCGGGGGAGGCGCCAGCGCGATCAAGTTCGGCATGGCCTTCGCCAAGCCCCGGGCCGACGACGATGTCGTCCGTTCGGACGGGTTCTCGATCCTCGTCGACCCCACGAGCACCAAGTTCGTGGACGGCGCGGTGATCGACTACGTCGAGAGCCTCAGCGAATCCGGCTTCAAGATCACGAACCCGACCCTGCCCGAGCCCGACGAGGGCGGAAAGGCGGGGGGTTGCGGGTCCTGCGGAGAGAGCTCCGCGTCCGGCGGCGGCTGCGGGTGCGGATAGTCCGGCCACTCCCTTCTTCTGGGACGTCGTGCTTCCCCGGCGTGGGGCGGTCAGCCAGTAGGCCATTCCCGGCGCCGCCATGAGCGCCGAGCCGTTGTGGAGTGAGAACCTCCGCAAGACCTACACGACCAAGGGAACGCCGCCGGTCGAGGCGCTCGCCGGCGTCTCCATGTCCGTGCACCCGGGAGAACGGGTGGCGCTGCTCGGCCGAAATGGGGCCGGAAAGACGACGTTCCTCCGGATCGCCTCCACGCTCTTGCGGCCGACCTCCGGGTCGATCCGGGTCTTCGGGCACGATGTCTCCGAACATCCGGAGCGGGCCCGGCCGTACATCGCCGTCGTCCCCCAGGAGGGGAAGCCGTTCTTCCACCTCCCGCCGCGCGAGATGATCTACACCTATCTCCGCGCCCGGGGGCTCTCCCGGGAGACCTCCAAGTCCCGGACCGAGGAGGCGATCGAGCGGATGGGGCTCACCGAGTTCGCGGACCGGCTCTGCATCACGCTCTCGGGCGGCCAGCGGCAGCGCACGATGGTCGCGACCGTGATCGCGACCCAGGCCCCGCTCCTCTTCCTCGACGAGCCCACCATCGGGATGGACCCGTTCGCCCGACGGGAGGTCTGGGCCTCGCTTCGGGACCTCACGGCCAAGGGGTCCACCATCCTCCTCACGACCCACTACCTCGACGAAGCGGAGGCGCTGAGCCACCGCCTCTACATCGTCGAACGCGGCCAGGTGATCGTCAGCGGCACGTCCGACGACCTGAAGCGGTCGGTCGGGGGAACCCTGAAGGTCTCCCTTCCCGAGGGGGCGAGCCATACGGAATCGTTCCGGTCGTTCGGCGAGGTCGTGGTCGACGGGAACTCCCTCACCATCATCGTCCACCCCGAGCGCCTGGGCGAGCTCATGGACCTCGCGATCCGACGCCAGCTCACGGCGACCGTCGGTCCCGTGACGCTCGAAGAGGCGTTCCTGCGGGTGGTGGGCCGGAAGATCGATGAGGACTGACCCGCCGACCGACGTGATCCGGCCGACCCGGCCCTTCGGGGGGACCCTTGCCTTCCTCTGGACCGAGGTGCTGGTCCAGGCCCACGAGTCGCTCGCGATGGCGACCGCGATGGTGACGCAGACGGTCCTCCTGGTGTTCGTCTACATCCTGAACCCGGGGCTCCTCGGGGTCGCGCTCATCGGTTCCGTCCTCTTCTCCGCCTTCACGCTCGGCCAGCGGGTGCTGAACGAGGCGGCGTACATCCGGATCGACCACAAGGCGAACGACCTCTACCTGGCCGGCCCGATGAGCCCGGAAGGATACTTCCTCGGGATGGCGGCCGGGATCCTGGTCGTGTACGTCGCGCCGATCGCGCTTCTGGGTGGCCTCGCGGTCGCCGTGGGCCACCTCGCGATCACCACCTCCCTCGCCCTCCTCGGCCTCGCCGGTCTCGTCTGGCTGTTCGCGGCGTCCATCGGGTACATCTTCTCGACGTTCTTCCGTGACAACCGCGCCATCTGGGCGTACGCGAGCCTGTTCTTCAACGTCTTCGGGGTCCTGCCGCCCGTGTTCTACCCGTTCGGATTCTTCCCCCCTGCCCTCCAGCCGGTGGCCCTCCTCATGCCGCCCAGCGCGGCGGCCGCCCTGCTCCAGTCCCGCATCGGGGCGGCGAGCCTCTCCACGGGCCAGGTCGAGCTGGCGCTCCTCGGGCTCATCACCGAGACCGCCCTCGTGTTCCTTTTCGCCATCTACTGGGCCCGCCGGACCGTTCGGGGGCCCTAGATGGCGACCGTTGAGGAGCAGTTCCCGGACCTGCCGACCTCGGGTCGGGCGATCGCGTCGTTCGGCCTGGTCGGATGGCGATGGATCAGCCGGAACCCGGCCGTCACGATCACTCCGGTACTGATCCCGTTCATTTTCCTCTACTTCCTCTCGCTGATCTCCCCCCCCTCGCTGCTCCCCCTCGAGATCGTGGGCGCGATGCTGTTCACGATGCAGAACATCGGTTCCTGGGTCCTCGGCGACAGCGCCACCTGGAGGATCGAGTGCTCGCTGCAGGACATGTTCGTCGCGAGCCCGCTCAGCCGGATCCGCTACCTGTTCGGGGTCGCCTTCTCGAACCTGATCGCGATGATCCCGGCGCTCGTGGTCCTGTTCCTCCTTCTCGAGTGGGCCGGCGGGGTCCACGGGCATCCGGTCACCTGGCTCGTGGTCGGGACGCTGTTCGTGAGCCTGTTCACGCTCTGGATCCTGTTCTCCTCGATCGGGATCGCGATCTCGAGCCGGGTCCGGACCCAGCGGGAGATCTGGCCGGTCGGGAACCTCACCTTCACCCTCCTCGGTATGCTCTCGCCGCTCTACTACCCCATCAGTGCCCTGCCTCCGGTCTGGCAGTCGGCCGCCCGCTTCCTCCCGACGACCTACGCGGCCCTGCTCGTCCAGGGCGCGCTCGGGATCACACCGGCCACCCCGTCACAGATGGTCCTCTACGCGGCCCTCCTCGGGGTCTGCGCCGTCGTGGGTCTCTTCGTTTGCCTCCGACTGTACCGATGGGGGGAAGCCTGAAGTCGCGCACAGGGGCTCTGTTGAGACCGCGTTGCAGGCATTCACCCGCCGACGTTGTTATCGCCGGTGCGCGGTGCATGACCTGTCGTCGAGTACTTAGTACGCCTCTCGAGCTTCTCGGACCCCTGTGGGCAGGCTCGGGGGGCGCTGGTATGTGGATCCATGCAAAGAGGAAGGGGCTCATTCGCACGCACCTTTAGCCGCGGGCGGATTGACGAGATTCGGTTCCTGCTCCCTCCGGCCCGAGTCGAATTCGCCCGTCAGATTGCGAAACTCAGGTCGTCAGGGTTTGCGGAAATGGCAAGGTTCGGAGGGGACGGAGTGCCCTCCCATACCGCGCCAGTGCGAGTTCGAACGCTCAAGAGGAAGGCCAAGAGCCTGGGGCCGTCGACGCTCGGACCAAAGGTCCGGTTCAGTCTTTCGACGTAGGACGCGTCGGCCAGACGAAGGTACTGGACGATTCCCCCGGAGCCCCGAACCCCCTTCGCGGTCTCTCTGAGCCAGTCCCGCTGGACCTGGCTCATACCTTTCCATGCGTTAGACCGCTGCCGGGCCTGTTCGATTACGAATCGGGCCAAACCCGGAGACTGGCTGAGAACCAGGGTCCGAACTGCCTCAACGTAGGCGATCATTCTCGATACCGGGGTCAGAGGGTCGACCGACACCGAGCTGCTCCGCGGGCCATGTTGATCGCGCTCATCGCCGGCCGACAGCCCGAGCAAGCGCAGGAGGTAACTCCAGTCGTAGGGGCGTTCGAGCAAGTCAGTGAGCAGGTACCGTCTCTTCCGGTCGTCCAGATCCCAATAACGACGGGCCGGCGCGGACCGATGGATCAAGTGGAGCCGCCTCGGGAGCACCTGGGTGTGGCCGACTACGCGTGGGAATCCGTGGCTAGGGCCGGTGTAGCTTACCGAGCGTCGTCGGAACAAGCGCATGTGGTAGGTGAAACCTCGCGCTCCCACCTCCCAGCGTGGAACCACGTAGGCTTCCGCCGTGACCAAGCGGGGGAGTTCCTCCACCAGGGCGGGAGAGGGCGACTCGTCCGAATCGAGTTGGAGCACTCTATCCGATGTACACTTCGAGAGACCAAATGGGCGCATCAGGTCGGAGTTTCCTAGGGGGGGCGTGACATACAGGCGCTCTCTAGGCGATTGAAGCACCGATTCCAACTCTGCTCGGCCGGTTGGTTCCGAGCTGTCGATCACAACGGTCTCGGCGAGAAGCGGCCGCAACGCTTCTAGATTCCGCAGGACCCCATCCACGTCGTTTCGGCTGTAGGTGAGGAGTCCGAGCGCGGAGCTCGAGGAGGAACTCTGCATTAGCGGCTCTGGCGACGTTCTGAATTCTTCACGGAAGATTACGCCCGAGTGCGGGCTCGGTGTGATATTCCTTTCCCTCGCTCAACCCTACACTCACCTCCCTCCACATTGCACTGCCGCGCCGTCAGGCGGGTTTGCCCGGGGACCGGCCTGTGGTCGCTAAGCTTCCGGTGTCGAAGGAAAGCCCGCGCCCTCCGCCTTACCTGATCGGTGCGCTCGCCCGACTTCCGACGGAACCGGACCAAGTCGGGCGAAGGAGATCGAACGATCGTTCGCGAGAAGCTCGTCAACCTGCGTGAAGGGGTCCCTGGCCGATCTACGGTCGGCGACTGGCGTTCTCCGGCACCTCCGAGAGGTAGGGGGTCCACCGACACGCGGACGGTTCTACGACCGAGTCGAGCGGAGGGGAACGTTGATACGCTGCGCCTCCATAGTGCACGCGGTGCCCCTTCGCACGAACCTCGTTCCTCGGTCCCGGCCGCACCGGCCGCTCGCTCGAGGCCTTTCTCGGACGCTCCGTTACCTCCCCGTGGGAGGCCGGTAAGAGAACCTGACGATGGGGAACAATGAGTTCGACGAGATCCTGTCCGCCCTCGACCGCGAGACCGCCCGCATCCGGGTGCGCGCAGAGCCCCGTCGGTACAACAAACCCGCGACGGTGATCTCGGGCTTCCCGCCGGGGGTCGACCTCGAGGAGACGACCCGGACGCTCAAGAACCGCCTCGCGACCGGTGGCTCGGTGGTCGACGGCGAGGTCTACCTTCAGGGGGACCACCGGACCCGCATCCGGGCCGAGCTTGCGAAGCTCGGATTCGACCCGGAGACGGTCGAGGTCTCCGACGCCGCCCTCCCCAAGCGCGGCCGGCGCGGGTAGGTCGTAAGGGACCGGGAGCGCCTCCGGCGCCCCCCGGATGGCGTTTTTCTGCGCCAATTCACCGCATATCTGCGCCAATTGTGCGGGCCGGCGAGGGTATATTCCCCTCCCACACCGAGTGGGCCGAGAACCACCATGGCCGCGTACGCACACCCCGAAGTACTGGTCGAGAACGAGTGGTTGGCCTCCCACCTCACGGACCCGAAGGTCCGGGTGGCCGAGGTCGACTACGATCCGGCGGCGAACTACGAGCTCGGGCACCTCCCGGGCGCGGTGCTGTTCGACTGGCGGAAGGACATCAACGACCCCCTCGCTCGGGACATCCTTTCGTCCGAGGCGGCCCAGTCGCTCCTTCGCCGGGCGGGCGTCAATGACGACACCACCCTCGTCCTCTACGGGGACTTCAACAACTGGTTCGCCGCGTTCGCCTTCTGGGTCTTCACCTACTACGGCGCGAAGAACATCAAGATCCTGAACGGCGGCCGGAAGAAGTGGATCGCCGAGGACCGCCCCATGACCAAGGACGCCGCCCATCACCCCGCAGGCAGTGTCCAGGCCCACGCCGGCGACCCCAAGCTCCGCGCCTTCCTGGACGACGTGCGCTCCGGGCTCCCCAGCGTCAAGGCCGGCAAGCTCCATCTCGTGGACGTGCGCGGTCCCAAGGAGTTCTCCGGTGAGGTCACCGCACCCCCGGAATATCCTACGGAGCACGCGCAGCGCGGCGGCCACATCCCGGGCGCGAAGAACATCCCCTGGGCCCAGGCGGTCAAGGAGGACGGCACGTTCAAGCCCCGGGAGGAGCTCGAGGCGCTCTACGTCGGCAAGGGCGTGGTCCCGTCGAACCCCGTGATCACGTACTGCCGGATCGGCGAGCGCTCGAGCCACACCTGGTTCGTCCTGAAGTACCTCCTCGGATACCCCGACGTCCGGAACTACGACGGTTCCTGGACCGAGTGGGGGAACCTCGTGCGGACCCCCATCGAGAAGCCGTAGGGGCGTTTCCCGGCGGCGAACCCAACCCCTTCCCTCCGCGTCGGAGGACATCCACCCCGATCGGCCTCACCGAGAGGGTGTGACCCGGCGGCGGGGCACCGGGTTCGCTTCCTTGCGGACCAGGAACTGGTGCAGGGTCCCGTCCTTTCGGTAGCTTTGGACGGTGTGCCCGGTCTGGTCGGACCAACGGACCATCTCGATCGGGCTGGTCGCGTCGTCGGTCACCAGGAGGAGATGGATCCCGGCGGGGCGCTTGGCCAGTTCCTCGTTCAGCATGGTGAGCACGGCGGAGCATTCGAGCCCGATCTCGTACAGTTGCACGTCGGGGGTAGCGGGCCAGCAGCGGATCCGCTGCGTGCGGATCCGTTCGGCGAGGCGGGCAGCGACCTGGTCCGCCCGCTCGAGGTACTTCGGCACGTCCTCGGGGCGCACCGGACGCACCCGGACGACCCACCCTTCCCCGTACGGGGCGTCGTTGACGAGCCGGGGCCGCTCGGTCAGGGCGCGGTTCCGTTCGACGACCTCCGCATCGACCGGGAGCCGGACGGCGCCGGTGAGCCGCATGCTCTCGACCGTCGCCACGCTGCGGCCGCGGCCCACCACCCCCTCGACCGCCCGGAACGTGAACCCCGTGAACGGCCCCGCGAACGCGGCCAGGGTGCCCAGCAGCCCCAGGCGGGCGGTGGCGCCCCCCTCCTCGGTGACCCACCAGACATCGTTCTCGAGGTCGTAGAGACGGTCCTCGGGCAGCGGGCACCCCTCGATCTCCACGGCCCGCGAGAGGCCCTGGGGGGCCTAAAGCCCTCGTCGCGCACCTGCCAACCGCCTCCACTCCCGCTCGCGGTTTCCTCGGGTGCAGGAGTCTTGCATCCCTCCCTTTTCGCAAGGGTTAAACCCCCAGCCGGCTCGGCCGAACCCAAGGACCCCCTCCATGGCTCGCAACATCCAGGTCGAACCGCTCCGGACCGTCCACATCGAGGACCAGGCCATCGAGCTCGTGGAGCGCAAGGGGCTCGGGCACCCCGATTCGATCGCGGACGGAGTCTCCGAGTCGGTCAGCCGGGCCCTGTGCCGCCTCTACCTCGACGAGTACGGCCGCATCCTCCACCACAACACGGACGAGACCCAGGTGGTCGGCGGCGGCTCCGAGCCCAAGTTCGGCGGGGGGAAGGTCACCAAGCCGATCTACATCCTGCTCGTCGGACGTGCGACCACCGAGGTCAACCACGAGAAGCTCCCGATCCACGACACGGCGATCGAGGCCGCTCGCAAGTACGTCCAGTCGGTCTGCCGGCACATCGATATCGACCACGACGTGGAGTTCGACTCCAAGATCGGGGCCGGCTCGGTCGACCTGCGCGGCGTCTTCGAGCAGAAGAAGGTCCTATCCAACGACACCTCGTTCGGGGTCGGGTTCGCCCCGCTCTCCGACACCGAGCGGCTGGTGCTCGAGAGCGAGCGGTTCCTCACCCGGAAGCTCACCAAGAAGCTCGGCGCCCTCGGCGAGGACGTCAAGGTGATGGGCTACCGGCTCGACGACAAGATCCACCTGACGGTCGCCGCCGCCCTGGTCGACCGCGAGGTCAAGGACGGCAAGGAATACCAGTCCGTCTGCGACGAGATCCGGGACAAGCTCGCCGACCAGGCGACGAAGCTCACCCACCGCGAGGTCGAGATCGACGTCAACACCGCGGACGACCCCGAGCTCGGCCGGTACTACCTCACCGTGACCGGCTGCTCGATGGAAGCGGGGGACGACGGTTCGGTCGGGCGCGGCAACCGCGCCAACGGGATCATCACGCCCTGCCGCCCGATGAGCCTCGAGGCCTCCGCCGGCAAGAACCCGGTCAACCACGTGGGCAAGATCTACAACCTGCTCGGCAACCTGATCGCGAACGACATCGTCAAGGAGACGGGCGGGAACGTCAAGGAGGTCCACGTCAAGATCCTCTCCCAGATCGGGAAGCCTGTCGACGAACCCCAGGTCGCGAGCCTCCAGATCCTCCCGGCGGAGGGCGTGAAGCTCGGTGCCGTCAAGGCGAAGGCCGAGGGGGTCGCCCAGAGCTGGTTCGACCAGATCGATACGATCCCCCGGCTGCTCCTGACCGACAAGATCAACGTGTTCTGATCGGAACCCGTTTCGGGCCCTCCCGCGACCCGGGGACCGCCCGGCGCGGCGCCGGCCCGAGGGCTCGTTCTAAATAGTCGAGGAACGCCCTCTAGTTCGTACCGCGCCCCTTGCGGGGGACGCGACCTAGGCATGACCCTTCCGGGCTCGACCCTCACGCTGATCGTGATCACGGTCATCCTCGTGGTGGTCGTCCTCGCGATCTTCCTCGTCGTCCTCCGACGCCTCCGCGCGCGGCGGGATCAGCTCCTCACCGAACTCGGTTCGAAGCCCGCCCTGGTCCAGGACCGGGCGTTCAACCGGCTCGCCATGGCCCGCAAGGAGGCCGAGGTCCTCGGCCGGACCGGGACCGACGTATCGGCGGCGCTCGGGCTCATCGCGCAGTCGCAGGGGGCGTTCGATACCCACCAGTTTCCCCGTGCCTACGAGCTCGCCCAGTCGGCCCACGAAGCCCTCGTGACCGCGCGCAGCCGGCCCTCCTCCCTGCCCGCTCCGTTCGACCGCCCCTCCGCGTCCGGACACCGGGCCCCGCCCGTACCGGCGGCTCCGTCCGATCCTACCACCCCGGCCCCTCCCCCACCGGCCCCGCTCCCCCGAAACCGGGCGGAGTCCCAGTTCCAACTCCGCCTGCTCGACCAGGAAGTGGCGACGGCGCGGTCCGACCGTCCGAACCAGACGGGTACCCTCGAAGCCATCAACTTGCAGACGCAAGCCCAGGCGGCTTTCGACCACGCGGAGTTCACGGATGCGTTCCGGCTCGCACTTCGGGCCCGGCGGAGCCTCGGAGGGAAGGTCGAATCATTGGCCCCGCCTCCCCGACCGGCGACCTCCGTCAGCCCGCCGGGCTCCGGCCCGGCCTCGCTGGACCCGGCGGCCGCGGCGGAGCAGGCCGCAGGGGCCAGCCGGTGCCCCAACTGCGGGTATCCGACCCTGCCGAACGACACCTTCTGCCGGGGCTGCGGGACGCAGCGCGCCACCAGCTCCTGCCCCGCGTGCGGAACGCCGCGTGCACCGGCCGATACGTACTGCGGAGTGTGCGGTGCCCAATTCACGGGCTAGACGGCCGGGACGCTCTCCTTCGCCAGCCAGTCGTCCAGCTTCCGCTGGGTCCGGGCCTCGTGGAGGACGGCGCTCTGGAGTAGCCAGCGTTGCAGCGGGATCGCGAAGGTCGAGCGGATCACCCCGGACAGCTCGGCCATCGAGTTGAGCCGGAGCGGCGGCTCGAGCAGGGCGGCCCGGACATGTTCCCGAACGTTCCAGACGCCGAGCGGTAGGATCTCCCCCGGGTGGACCTCCCGAAGGACCACCACTCCCGCCTGCCGCCCGAGCCGCAGGAGGGCCTCGCTGGTCGCGAGCCGGGCCGCGTAGTAGCAACCACCGATCGAGGCGTAGGTCGTCCGGCCATCATGGCCCTCGTGGTCGCCCATCATGATGATCTCGGTCGGGCTGGGGTTCCAGAACGTCGAGGGGTACCACGACTCGATCGACTCGTACCGCCAGATGCCGGGAAGGAGAACGATCAACCACCGATTGTCGAGGGCCGTCAGCCGGTGTACCCGGATCTCCGCCAACTCGGGCAACATCCGGACCTCCCGGACGTTCTGCTTGGAGAGGAGGTCGTCGACCGCGGTGATGCTCCACCGGGTCGGGACCAGGCGCCGCCGCCCCCGACGACCCAGGGTCCCGACGCTGAAGGCCCGCTGGATCCGGCTGACCTTCACTCCTCGCTGGTACAGCTCCTCCACCGCGATGCGGGCGGAAGCGGCGGTATCGGACGAAAGGCGGTCGAGGTGCGGGTCGACCCGGCGCACGTCCAGACGGAGCTGGTCGATCGGTGCCGAGGGGCCGAACGGGGGCGCCGAGTCGGAGAGCGCGATGTGCCCGCGGGGAGGCCTACGGAACCGGGTCTCGCTCTCGGCCGACTCCGCCGCGATGCCCAGCAACTGCATCTCCTCGAGCAAGCGAATGGGTTTCTCGGCATCGGTCACCCGGATCGGGCTCGTTCCCCGGATGAGGCCGGTGCGGAATCCGACCACCTCGGCTACCGAGCGGCCCACCCAGTCCTCGGGAGTGTCCAGGAGTTCCGTTCGGCCGTGTTCGGGGCTCAGCAGGGGGCCGAACGACACCTTGGGGTAGCCGAACCGGCCGACGAACACCGCGGGCGGTGACGTCCCCGAGAGTTCGGTGCCTTGGACCATGGGCAGGGTCCGTTCGAAGGCGCGGTAGCGGAGGAGCAGAGGACAGACCGGCTTTCCGCAGAGGAGCTGGGCCGATCGGCACCGGAGGCACATCGTGGGGTCCTCCCGGAGGCCGGGGATCGACCAGGTGAGCCCGGGCGACGGGTCGACACCGGGGAACGGGGGAGCAAAGAGCGCCTCGGCCATACGTCACCACTCCGGACGCGCTGTCACGCTATATGCGTCGGGTCGAGGGCGTGAAACACTCCCCAGCGGCCCATCCATCCCTTCCAACCCGTTCGGTCGGCGCCCGGCGCAGCACGACGCCGAATACGAACCTTTAAGAACCATGAGGGTCGAAAACAGTCCCACCCATGAGTGCCAAACGCTCAGCCCTAGGTCTCGCCGTATTGGTGGCCGTTGTCGTAGTCCTCTCCTCGGTTGGCCTCGCGGGAGCCGGGACGCTGGGGCACGCCGCTCCGGCGGCCGTATCCTCCCCGTCAACGCCCCGGGTTGCCAGCGTGTCGCCCACCGTCACCTCTTCGTCACCCTCCTCCGCGTTCCTGACCTCGCAGACCCCAGCCGCCTCGGCGAGCCCCTCGTCCCCTGCAGCGCTGGAGACCCCCTCGGGTCGGATGAGCTCCCTCGTCAGCACCCTCCGCGAGAACCACGTTCCGCTCAAGTACGCCTTCCTCCCCGACCTCAACGCCAACCCGAACCCTTCCCTGGTGAACGGCCACGTCAACCCGACCTACTCGAGCACGCCGGCGCCCCTGGGCGTCGCGGAGTACGGCCTCCGCAACGTGTCGGGCACCATCACGCCCTACTCCCTCTCGACCTCGAGCGTCGTGGGGACCTACCAACCGTACTCCATGTCCGGTCTCTCCCAGGACATCAGCGGCCCCGACGAGTACGGGGTCCAGCTGAACTCGGTCCTCAACAACGTGACCCTGTTCGGCAACTCGACCTACCAGTTCTGGACCCAGAACGTGATCGAGTACTCCACCTACAGCAGCCAGCTCTTCTTCGTCAGCAACATCTGGAACTTCTCCGCCGCGGCGTCGACCCTCAACCCGAACATCTTCTACCAGACGGGCCCGAACGGCACGATCGTCCCGGGGGAGCTGTACTACGGGCTGGGGGGTCCGATCACCATTAGCTATCCGTTCACCCTCAATCTCTTCCTGAACTCGACTCTCATCGGAGGTCGGGACGCGGTCTTCTTCAACTTCACTCTCGAGAACGGCACGGAGTTCTACGCGGGGTCGTACGACCACGTGATCTTCAACTCCACGCTCCCCAGCGGTCCGGCAGCGCCAGCCCCGGTCTACATCGCGAACGGCTTCAACTACAACCCGATCGGGCTCCCGGACGATTTCGAGTTGACCCTCGGTGGGCCGGGGGGCGGAAGCAACTTTGACGCCCTCGCTTCGGGAGCGTACTTCGGGCTCCAGTACTGGAATGCGACCGACGGCGCGTACGAGACCGTGCCGTCCGCCTACGGGTACGGCGGGGAAACCGGCGAGACCGCGGTTGGGGCGTACGTCCTGTGGGGCAACCCCGGATTCGCCGGCGACGGCAACCCGACCGCCTACCTGGCGACGGGACCGTCCTTCCTCCAGCAGCTCTGGAACGTCTCCAGCGCCCCCGAGGCGGTCAGCACCTACGGCGGTTTCGTGACGCTAACGCTCGCCCCCTCGAACGGATTCGTCTTCATCGCGCCCGGCAGCGTCTTCACCGGTTGGGGCTCGACGAACTGGTCGCTGTTCCAGTGGGCACCCTACTCGGCGGCAAACGACGAATACGAGCTCGACCCCGGGACCTATACGATCGTCGCGATCCTCGCGAACTACGACCCGGCAGAGACGATCGTCGTGATCCCCGCGACGTTCACCTTCACCACCGCCTCGATCACGCTCGCGTCCGACCCGGACCAGGGCGTCTACACGCCGCTCTGGGCCTTCGACAACTCCGACGTGGGGAACATCTCTTCCTACTCCGGATCCGCCTACGTGCTGTTCAACCAACAGTATGGGGCCATCGGGAATGCCGCGAGCTCGGGCATCACCTTCCCCTGGTTCGGCCAGGCGAACGACTACCTGTTCCCCGTCTTCCCGGGGATCCTGCTCTGGAACACGACCGTCCCGACGGACGTGCTGTCGCCCCCGAGCTTCAGCACGTACTACTCGGCGCCCTGGGCCGCCGAGCTCGCGCAGGCGGGCTTCCCGACCTCGAACGACCTCCAGATGATGTTCTACGACGACCGGAATGTCGTGCTCGCCCACGGCGCGGACATCGGCGGATGGTGGTATGCCGGGGCCTATGACGGTCCCGCCGTCTCGGCCTACAACGTCGTCTTCTGGAACACCAGTTACAGTGAGGTGTTCGCGAACACGTTCGACACCGGAGGGAACGCGCTCTACCTCTACGGAGGCACGTTCAACTTCATCTTCAACAACACGTTCGAGGACAGCATCCCGATCGCTCCGAACCCCTACGCCTCCGTCGCGGGGACGTACGGTTCGATGGGCATCTTCGAGGCGGACTACGGGAACGCAACCTACCTCGCGGCCTACCTTGGGCAGGCGAACCTCACGTACGAGTGCATTCTGGGGCAGATTACGGGGATCGGATACTGCGACCTCATCGTCAACAACATCTTCCTGACCACGTTCACGGCGGACTCGCCGCTGTTCGACCCGTACTACTTCTACGAGGCCTACCCGAGTTGCCCCGCCTGGCTCGGCCTGGGCGAGTCCACCTGCTTCTTCGACAGTGCGTGGAACGTGGTGCCGGGGGCCATCTCCGGATGGGCCACCAACATCATCGGTGGGCCGCAGCTCGGAGGGAACTACTGGTGGGACTACGGGTCGGAGGACAACCCCTACTCCCAGATCCCGTACTACGCCTACAGCGGGTTCGGCCAGTTCATCGAGTGGGGCGGAGACTACCTGCCGCTCACCCTGTACAGCCTCTACCAGGCCAACTTCGTCGAAACCGGTCTTCCCACGGGCACGATCTGGTACGTCGACGTGAACATGGGTTCCTACTACCAGGACGTCAACTCGGACACGACCTCCCTCAACGTGAGTCTCCCGAGCGGGTCGTACAGCTACTTCGTCGGCTCCTACAGCCCGTACTTCGGCGCGCCCGGTGGAACGGTCTCCGTGGGGGACGCCTCCCTCGTGGTGGACGTCACCTTCTCGGCCGCGTACACGATCACCTTCTCGCAGACCGGCCTTCCGGCCGGCAACGAGTGGTGGGCATTCGTCTACAACTCGACCACGGACGCTTACATCGGGGAGGCGGTGTCCACGACGGGGACCGCGAACCTCTCGGGCGTCCTCCCGGGCGAGTACCAGTGGTACCTTGAGAACATCGGCGAGTGGTGGTCCGCGAACCCCTACGAGGGGACGACCTCCGTCGCGTCCAACACGACCGTGGCGGTACACTTCGCCTCTGTATTCGTCCTCACGGTCTCCGAGTCGGGACTCCCGACCGGTGCCGACTGGACACTCCTGGTCTGGAACGCGAACTTCACGGACGAGCTCGGTTCCAATCAAATGAGCCAGCAGTTCGAGGGGGTTGCCGGAACCTACAGTTGGGCGGCCGTCGCGACGGGCTACCGGGCAACCCCGAACCAGGGGACGTTCACCCTCACGGCGAACGACACCCTGAGCGTCAGCTTCGCGGTCCCGGCTACCCTGGTCTTCACCGAGACCGGGCTCGCGAGCGGCGCGGCCTGGACGGTCTCCCTCGTCCAGGGCGGAGTGACGGTCAACGAGACGAGCACGACCGACTCGGTCACCTTCGCGGCGATCGTCGGGTCGTACAACTACTCGGTCGCGGCCACCGGCTACACGCCGAGCCCGGCCACCGGGACCGGCGTCCTACCGGCCGACACCCCCGTCGCGGTCACGTTCACCGCGGGGGCCCCGGCGACCGGGGCGATCTCGCTCACGGTCGCGGTGCCTTCGTCGGGCGCCACCGCTACGGTGAACGGTATCGCCGTCTCGCTGCCCTACAGCCACGCCGTCGCGCCGGGCGTCTACGCCGTGGTCGTTTCCGCCTCGGGCTACGTGACCTACTACAACAACGTCAGCGTCACCAGCGGTCACACGACGACCGTCTCGGTGAGCCTGGTGGCGACGTCGAGCTCGACCGGGACCTCTTCCACCAACGGCATCAGCAGCATCGGATGGATCCTCATCGCGCTGCTCGCCGCCCTGGCCGTGATCTTCCTGATCACGACCTTGGTGATGGCGCGCCGCGGACGCAGCCCGCCCAGCATGACGCAGTACACTCCGCCCCCGAGCACCGTCGGTGCTCCGCCCGCCGCGGGCGGGACCACCCCCCCGTGGAGCGAGGGACCCGCCCCCCCGGCGAGCCCCCCGCCCGGAGCGGTCTAAACTACCGCGGGAACCTTCCGCGACGCCGCCCGGCGCGCCGGGGGGCGGGCCAACCCCTTCTTCACATCGTTTTTCACGAAACTCGGCATGATTCTAGGGCCCGGGCGTTGACGAAGAACTCATCTCCGTGAGCCCATGGCCCGCCGAGGCGGGCCATATGGTCGCGAATCCACTACTCGAGGGGATCGTGATCTTCGCCGTGGTTGCGGTGCTCCAGCTGCCCGGCAAATCGAATTTCGGCGTCATCACCCTTGCGACGCGCCACCCCTATCGGGACGTTTTCATCGGGGCATCGGTCGGCCTCGGTGCGGCGACCGTGGTCTCGGTTACCCTGGGATATGGGGCCGAGACCGTGCTCAATCCCTACCTCCTTTGGGTGAAGGTCGCGGGCGGACTGGTTCTCGCCGCGTTTGGCATCCGCGAGATCCTCCGGGCCCCTGCTCCCGTTCACGAACCCGGGGAGGGTACGCCGGCCGTAGCCCACACCGCACGACAGGTTCGAACCGTCGCTCTGGGCCTCGCATTCCTGCTGGAGATGGGCGACAACACCCAGATCCTGGCCATCCTGTTCGTCGCCTCGACGGGCAACGTCCTCCTGGTGTTTGCGGCAGCGACGGCGGCCTTGGTGACGATCACGGCGGTCTCTTCTCGCGGAGCGCGCTACCTTCACGAACACGTTCCGGAGGAGCGCCTCCGGGTTGTGCTGGGTGGGCTGCTCATCACCGTGGGCCTGCTGACCATCCTCTTCACAGCCCTTCCGTCGCTCCTTCCGTTCGCCGGTTGAGCAGCCACCAGAACGATCGAAACCCTGACCCATCGACGTGCCCCACGGTACGAAGAAACCCCTCTCCGAGTCTGCGAAGAACTAACGCAGATTGCGGACGACCCGCCAGCGTCATAGACCTAAGCGGGACCTACGGCGAGATTCCGTGACGGCTACCAATCCGCCGGCACCCGGCCCGCCAGTCGACCTGCCCCCGTCCTCTCCTCCGAACCGGCCACGGACAGCCTATAGAACGTGGCCGAGCCGCACCTGGAACGCCCTGCGGGCGGCCAGCCAGGGGGGATGGTCGACCGCCTCACGAGACCTGGCCCATTGGGCGGTGGTCGCCGTGCCGATCGGCATCGTTGCGGGTCTTGGCGCCACGCTGTTCTTCTTTCTCTGGAATGAATCGACCCAGTTCTTCCTGGTGTACATCGTGGGAATTGGATACCCGTACCCGGGGGCGTCCGGTTCCGAGATCGTCGTCTGGTCGAGCTCCTTTCCCCGGATTCTGTTGCTCCCCGTGATCATGGCGGTCGGAGGCCTCGGAGCCGGCCTCATCGCACAACTCCTCGCGCCCGAAGTGGCGGGGCACGGGACGGACGAGACCATCAACGCCTTCCACAACCGGAAGGGAGAGATTCGCGGCCGTGTCCCGATCCTGAAGATGATCGCCTCCGCCCTCACGCTGGGGTCCGGAGGAAGCGGAGGCCGTGAGGGTCCCACCTCGCAGATCGGAGCCGGTTTCGGTTCCTGGTGGGCCGATCTTCTCAGGCTGAGCGAACGAGACCGTCGTATCGCCCTGGCCACAGGTCTGGGGGCAGGAGTCGGCGCGATCTTCCGTGCCCCGCTCGGCGGGGCCATCTTTTCGGCCGAGATCATGTACACTGGTGACTTCGAGCCGGCCGTATTCGTGCCGTCGATCATCGCCTCGGTGGTGAGCTATTCCATCTACGCGTCCTTCTACGGCTTCGGAACCTTGTTCGGCCTCCCGGCCAACCTCGACTGGAATCCCCTCCAACTCCCTCTGTATGTCCTCCTGGGCCTCCTGTGCGCGGGCGTTGGGGTCGTGTTTGTGCGGATCTTCTGGGGGACTCAGGGGTGGTTTTCCGCGCTTCCCTGGCCTCTCTCGATCCGGGCCGCTGCCGGGGCGGGACTTTCCGGGCTCGCGATCCTGGTCGTCTATCTCCTCGTGCCGTGGCAAGGGCACTTTGCCGCCCTGTCCGCCGTGAACGTCGGGTATGGATTCGTGCAAGCGGCGGTGCTCGGGCAAGTGGGGCTCACGACCCTCGTGCCTCTCGCCCTGGCCGCACTGGCGGTGGCGGTCGTCCTTCGGATGCTCACGACCTCGTTCACCGTCGGTAGCGGGGGCGCCGCGGGCCTCTTCGGCACTTCGGTGGTCATCGGCGCCCTGATCGGCGCGAGCGTGGGGGCCGTGTTCCACTCGTTCCTACCGAACCTCGTGGATGAGGGTGCCATCTCCGCGTTTGCCATCGTCGGAATGATGACGTTCTTCGGTGGGATATCGAAGGCCCCGCTGGCGGTCCTGGTCATGGCCGTAGAGATGACCGGGAGCTACGAGATACTCGCCCCGGCCATGATCGCCATCTTCATTGCCTACGTTGCGACGGGGAAGAACCACATCTACCGAGCGCAGGTCCATACCCGTCTCGACAGTCCCGCACACCGGGATGAGTACTCGAACTATCTACGAAGGGAAGAGAGCGAAGGGTGAACGACGGAAGTTGGGGCCGATCCTCCGGCCCCACCTCTCCAGCGTTCGACACGGAGCTTGCGTCGAATCCCGAGGGATCGTGGGTGCTCGAGCGGATGAGGCGATACGGTCGACGGGCCCGCCGAGGGGCTGGACCCGAACTCCATTCCCGCGTTTCACCAGCTTAGCGCTGTCCTCTATCCATGGAACTCGAGCAACCGTCCCTCGGCCCGGTCGCCTCTTCATTGCGCGAGCTGCTTACGCACCGATCGCAACGCCTTCCGACGAGCGTCGGTCGTCGTGGGGTAGTCCAACTTGAGACCTTCCAAGGTGTCGAGGACGATCTGGGAGACGATCAGTCGAGCATTGTCCTTGTCGTCGGCCGGAACGACATACCACGGGGATTCCTTCGTGGTGGTGGCACTGAGGCACTCCCCGAAGGCCCTCATGTACTGCTTCCAAAATTTCCGCTCTTCGATGTCGGCCGGGCTGACCTTCCAGTTCTTGGAAGGATCGTCGATCCGCTCGAGAAAACGCTTCCGTTGTTCTTCTTTCGAGAGGTGGAGGTAGAACTTGAGAATGCGTGTGCCATTCTCGTAGAGGTGCCGCTCCAAGTTCACGATCGAACGGTACCTCTCCTTCCAGACGGGCGCGCCGTCCGGGAGTGCATCCGGGACTCCCTCGCGGTGGAGGTCTTCGGGATGCACACGGACGACCAGCACGTCCTCGTAGTAGGAACGGTTGAAGATGCCGATCTGACCGCGTTCGGGTAGGTCACGCGACGTACGCCAAAGGAAGTCGTGCCGTAACTCCGGGGGAGTAGGCTGTTTGAAGCTGTACACCCGACAACCTGCCGGGTTGACCCCCGACATCACGTGCTTGATGACGCCATCCTTTCCGGCGGCGTCCATACCCTGGAATACCAACAGAACGGCGTACCGGCCGGAGGCGTAGAGTCGCTCCTGCAACGAGCTCAGTTTCTGAATATGCCGGTTCAACAGCTTTTGATAGTGTTCCTTCGAATCGGTGACCGGTTCAACGGTGGTCGGCCACCTCGCCAGGCTGACCTTAGCCCCCTCGCGTACTCGGAAATCCTTTGAACGGATCTTCATTTTCTGACCCTCGGTCTCTCGAATCGGTGGTGCCACATCGCCTCATCCGGGCAGATTCTGTTTCCGGACCTCTCGCTCTGCCTCCAACCAGTCTTGGCTCGCGTGGCCATTCTTGCGTCCGTTGCGCTCGTAGAGCTCAAACGCTCGAGAAGCGACCTGGGGGGTCAGATCCGGCCCAGGCTTGACCTTGGGGGGCTCGGGCTTGCCCCTGGGCGAATCGATGAAGCGATACGCGAGCAACTTTAGCCGGTCGGTCACGAGGAACCAACCCATGGCGTACCCCCAAACGAACAACGCCAGTCCCCACCCCAGCGGTGCCATGAGCACGCCGTAGACGGCCAACAGGATCGCGAGCGCTTGCGCACCGAACACGGCCACCACGAGGATCGGCGCGGGCCGAATGGACCAGAACGGACCGTGCGTACGGGTCAGGAAGATCGTCATGTGGCCGGCCACGCACAGCATGAGGAACATCAGGGTCTCGATCTGCAGGTGGCTCAGGAGGAAAATGCGGTCACCGATGTAGAACAGGCCGAACGCCGCCAGGGGGCCCACGACGCCCAGCACGGTGGCGATCCGGAGGACCTGGCGCATGTTCCAGCCCTCGGGCCGGTCCGCGGGGAGAACGCTGTCGTAGGCAATGGAGAGCATGGCGGTGTCGTTGAGCAACGCCAGGACCACGATCATGACGGCAGTCACGGGGAAGAAATTGAAGATCAGGATCGCCAGCGAGATGAACAGCAAGACCCGCAAGGTCTCGGCGATGCGGTAGATCGCGTAACTTCTCATCCGCTGGATGATCTTTCGGCTTTCCTTGATCGCGTCGATGATCACCGAGAGGCCGGGCGCCATCAGCACGATGGCCGCTGCCGCGCGCGCGGCGTCAGTAGCGTTTGAAACGGCGATGCCGCAGTCGGCCTTCTTGAGCGCCGGCGCGTCGTTCACTCCGTCGCCCGTCATGCCCACAATATGGCCGCGCTGCTGCAGGACATCGACAATGTGGAACTTGTGCTCCGGAAACACCTGGGCGAATCCGTCCGCCGTCTCGATGGACGCCGCGAGCTCCGGCGAGGCCGGTTGCGTCAGGTCGCCGAAGCCGCTCGCATCGAGAATGTTGGTTCCCATGCCCAGTTTCCGAGCGGTTTCCCGAGCGATCGCCAGCTGGTCCCCGGTGACCATCTTGACCGGCACGCCCATCTCACGCGCGGTCGCGATGGTCGCCACCGCATCGTCCCGTGGTGGGTCGAACAGAGGTAGCACGCCCAGAAACTGCCATGGGCCACCCCCTTCGGCCCGCGCCACGCCCAACGAACGAAAGCCACGGGCTGCGAATTCGTCGACCGCCTGGTCGACAGCGCCCTTCACTTGCCCGGCATTAACGGCCAATCCCAAGATGACTTGCGGCGCGCCCTTTGTCGTCCTGAATTCCTTGCCGTCCGGCCCCTTGACGGTGGCCTCGGTGCGCTTGTGCACTGGGTCGAATGGCTGGAAATGAACCACCTGGTAGCCGTTCAGGGCCCGGTCATTCTTCAGACCGCCCAGAACGGCCAGGTCGATGGTATCGTTGTTCTCCGCGCGCGACGCCAGCGCGGCCGCAAGGATCAGCTGCTCGGCGGGGAGATTGTTCACGGTGAACGGAGAGCCGAGCGTCAGCTTGTTCTGGGTCAAGGTGCCGGTCTTGTCCGCGCACAGCACATCCGCGCCCGCCAACTCCTCGGTAGCCGCCAAGTGGGTCACGATCGCCTGCTTCTTGCCCAGCGAGCGAGCGCCGATCGCCATCGTCACCGACAACACCGTGGGCATCGCTACGGGGATCGCTGCGACGGTAAGCACCAAGGCGAACTGCGTTGTGGTAAGGATCGGGTTGCCACGGAAGACTGAGATGACGGTGACGGCCGAAACCAGAACCACCGCGAGGATGATCAGGTAATTGCCAATCTTGAGCACCGCACGCTGGAAGTGGCTGACGGTGTGCGCCTCTTGGACCAATTTCGCGGTCTTGCCGAAGTACGTATTCGTGCCGGTCGCGTAGACCAGGGCGTCGATCTCTCCCTGACGAACGATCGAGCCGGAAAACACCGCCTCGCCGGGCTTGCGAGTGACCGGCAACGACTCTCCCGTCAGCGCGGACTGGTCCACCTCTATCGGGTCACCCGTCAGCAGGCGTGCATCGGCCGGCACGATGTCGCCAAGGCGGACGCGGATGACATCCCCCGGCACCAACTCCCGGGCCGCCGGTCCGATCCACTTCCCGTCGCGCTTTACTCGGGTTTTGACCGCTAACGTGGCCTTCAGGGCCGCAATGATGTCGCCCGCTTGGTGTTCTTCCCAGAATCCGACGCTCGCGTTGGCCAGCAGAAGCAGGAGAATGATACCGAAGTCTAGCCAATTCCCGGCAACCGCCGACAGGATCACCGCCGCTTCGATCATCCACGGGATCGGTCCCCAGAAGTAGGCGCCGAATTTCCGTAGCGGATTGACCTTCTCCTCTTCGATCTCGTTCGGTCCGTATTGGGTCAACCGGGTTGTCGCCTCGGCTTGGCTCAGGCCGGCCGAGGAAGACCCCAATCTTTTCTCCACCTCCGGCAGGGGGAGGGATTCCAAACCGTGCTGAGCATCGGACGTCGGTCCTAGCCTCGATTCGACGGTCTTGGATGGACCGGTTCGGAGTTTCATCTTAGGAATACCTCGGCGGTTGGTATCGGTGAGGTTTCGCGTTCAAGGCCCACTCGATGCGGCCCTTAGACGATTTCCACGGGGATTGCGCACATCCCGAAATGCCGCTTGGCTCCCGACACCAGGGAATTCCGGGGGGCATCGGGCCGCCATGGTGGGTACCGCGGCCGCTCATCTGAGGTCGCCGCGTTCTCCGCCGCCACAATCGACGCCAGATCAGGAGGACCCTCGGGATTCCAGTACCATCATGGCTCGTCCAGAAGTGGCCCCGGCTCAGCGGCGGTACCGCCCTCCTCAATCAGTACTAGTCCGTTCCCCCATGCGGTTCAAGTATACTGCGACTCACATCTCCGGGAGGAGTGGACTGGTCGGCGTCCACACCCCCCAGGGGTTCGAATCCTTCGTGGGCCCCCGGCTCGTCTATCTGAGAAACTCCAGCTCGCTCCTATCTGGATCTGGCGTTCATCCCGAATTCTTCGACCTGCCCCTCTGGGGCGCGGGGGCCGGAGGACCCCGACCGAAGTCCCGACCAACGCACAATGTGGGTCATATAGCCTCATATAGGTGGTGAAACTATCGACTCATCATGGCCATCACAACCATTCAACTAGACCCATCCACTAGGGATCAACTGAAGGCGGTGGGTCGAAAGGGGGAGACCTACGACCATATCGTCCGACGCCTCCTGGCGACCTCCGAGTATGCGGACTTCATGGAGGAGCAGTACGACCTTCTGAAGAATGAGAAACATTGGGTTCCGCTGCGGGACCCGTTGTGACCCGACAAGTCCTCCTGTCGGGATCGGCCAATCGTACCTTTTCCGATCTGCCTGACCGAGCCCGACAGCGGATTCACTCGGCCCTCACGCAACTAGCGTCATCCGGACGCGGGGACGTGAAGCGATTGCGAGGGACCCGCGGGCGCGAGGACCTCTTCCGGCTCCGAGTGGGAGACTATCGCGTGATCTTCGCACTCGCGAGTACTGAAATCCGGGTCATCCGGATTCTACATCGGAGCGAGGGGTATGATTGGCTCTAACGTCGGAGCCCAGTCGGGCTTCGAATCGTAAGATCCCCCTTTGCTCTTCCCGAGCCGGCGAGGATCCAACCGCGTCCACACCCTCCGGGGGTTCAAATCCAGGCGCGGTACGGCGGGCGGGATAATGGACTGGTCGGGATTTGAACCCGAGACCTCCGGTTTGCAAAACCGGCGATCTTCCAACTGATCTACCAGCCCGCGCCGGCACGAGCACCGCCTCGGGGTCTTAGAGTTTCGGTGGGGGCGCAAGAGAGCGACGGGGCCCGGGGCCGGGCGAAACGACTTCTACCCCGCCCCGGTCGGCCTTCCGTGAAGCTCTCCGCGTTCACGATCGTCGACCAGTTCCCCGAACCGGAGGGGCGTGGCCGAGATCGGTACGCCGAGGTCCTCCGGCTCGCCGAGGCGGCCGAAGCGTCGGGCTTCTCGGGTCTCTGGGTGGCGGAACACCACTTCCAGCCGGGGGGACTCTGCCCGTCCCCGCCCGTCCTACTCGCGGCGTGCGGCGCGCGGACGCAGCGGCTCCGGCTGGGGGCGATGGTGAGCGTCCTCCCTTTTCACCGCCCGGTCGACCTTGCCGAGGAGTATGCGCTCCTCGACCGGTTGACGCACGGTCGCGTCAACCTCGGGATCGGCAGCGGATACATCCCCGCCGAGTTCGAGGGGTACGGCGTCGACCCGACGACGAAGCACGGGCGGTTCGACTCCTCCCTCGCCGAGATACTGGACGCGTTCGCGGGGCGGGAGATCCGTGCCTCGGAGGGGGCGGCCCACCCGGTCCAGTTGAACGTGCGACCGGTGCAGACCCCGCACCCGCCACTGTGGATCGCCGTGCAGCGCCGGGAAGCGATCCCGTTCGTCGCTCGGCGCAACGTCTCGCTCGCCCTCATCCCGTACGCCACCGTCTCGGGCCTCCCCGAGCTGGCGGAGGAGATCCGGGAGTTTCGCGCCGCACTTCCGACCGGCAGCCGGGCCGAGGTCGCGGTGGGGCTCCACCTGTACGCCGGGCCGCATCCGGACCGGGCACGCGCCGCCCTGGACCGCTTCCTTGCGAGCCGCCTCAAGACCCAGAGCACGTTCTACCAGGCCAAGGCCGCCCACGACCCCCACCATGCGAGCCGCGCGGGCCTGGAGGAGAGCGGGCTCGCGCTGATCGGTCCCCCCGCCGAGGTCGCCGAGCGGCTGGACGCGTTCCGCCGGATCGGGGTGGACGAGGTCCTCGGGATGCTCGACTTCGGGGCGATGCCGGCAGAGGACGTCGCCGACTCGGTCCGGGCGCTCGGGGCCGCGGTCCGCACCTAGCGCGGCGTGGAACTCAGGGGACCTCCGCGTCAGGGGTCTGGAAGAAAGAGAAGGAAAGGGTTCGCCCGGAGATCCGGTGGGCGCCTACGTGGCGCCGGGGGGCGGTGACGGCATCGGGGGCTGGCCGTCACTGGCCGGGGGCGGAGAGGTCGGCTCCTGCCACGCCGCCGCTCCCGGTCCCGAGGGGGCCGGTGCGGGCGGGTTCATCGGAGTCGTCACGGGGGGCGAGCCGCCCGAGGACGGGGGGAGCTTGGACTTCCGGCGGATCAGGAGCACGAGGACGATCAGGACCACCAGGATGAGGATCAGCAGGATCAACCAGCCAACCGTCAGCCCGCTGCCCGCGCCGATCTCCATGCTGAGTGCCGAGGGGTGCGCGTTGATGGTGATGGCGGACATTCCCTCGCAGGCCCCGCCGTAGCAGGAGTTTCCGTAGAGGTACGTCCCTACCAGCTTCATCTGGAGGATCGCGACGCCCGTCTGCCAGCCCGAGGGGATCGTGAGCTGGAAGGTGCCCGAGGTGCTCGTCGTCGACATCACGCCCGAGATCTGGGTCCCCACAAGTCCCACCATGAAGGTGTAGACCACGGGGAGCGGGGCGTTGCCGTACGGGGAGATCGAGTAGGCGACCGTCACGGTCTGGCCGGGTTGGTAGCTCCCGTCGGAGTAGCTCGAGAGGGTCGAGACACCGATGAAGACGTTGTACCCCCACGACTGGTTCAGCACGATGTAGTTGGTCGCGACCGTGCCGCTCGATGCCGAGCTGAGGTAGGCGTAGACCCAGTACTGGCTCGGAGCGCCCGCCGACGGGACGACGATGCTGATCGAGCTGCCGTTGGTGACCGTGCCCGAACTGACGATCCCGCCCTCTCCGTAGGTGGTCCAGTCGTTCCCGAACTCCGCATACACCTGGTAGGTGATCACGGGCGAGCTGAGCGACCCGTCGCCCCAGGCCTGAGCCTGGATCGTTACGGTCGAGCCGGGAGTGAACGTGGTCGAGCTCGGGTTCAGGCTCAGGACGGGGGAGGTGACGTAACCCAGGACCTCGCCGTAGAATGAGTTCGTGGCGTTCGCCGCCGCGACCTCGAGGTAGAACTCACCGGTGAACCCCGAAGGGAGGGTGACCGTCAACGTGCCCGTGTTGGAGGTGCTGGAGATTGCGCCCTGGCCGAGGTAGCCGGAGGTGTAGCTCTCCAGGTACCACTGGGTCGCGGTGACCGGTCCCGTTGCCGCGGAGTTGGTCGAGTCGATCGTCCACGTCGCGGTGATCGTCTGCCCCGGGAAGTACGACAGCTGGTTGAGGGCCACCGTCACCCCGACGGACGCGCCGGACGGGTAGACGTAGAACGACTCGTTATCCCACAGCTCACTGTCGGGCGGAGCGATCTTGGCGGCGCCCGGGTTCGTGACCGTCAGGTTGACCGTGTTGTAGAACGGCGCCTGGTAGTAGGAACTGAACTGGCTGTCGTTCGCCTCGAACGAGAAGGCGATCTCCCCCGAGGCATTGCTGACCAGGTTGGGCGAGGTGAACCCGGTGGGCGTGACCACGGAGTTCCCGTTCCAGAAGTTGACGGCGACCGAGAGACCCGCGACGGGGGTGAACTGGTCCTCCCCGCCGAACGCGCCGACGATGGCGCAGACTTGGACGAGCGAGCCCGAGTCGTAGTAGGAATCGTAGTAGCTCGGGCAGACGTTGCCCGAGTTCGAGGCCATTCGGAACGAGTCGAGGTAGACGGCTCCGATCCAGTACTCCACTCCGTAGGACTCGTTCTCGGCCTGGTGGCCGCCGACGTAGATCGAGACCCATACGGATAGGTCGATCGTCGTGTCATAGCTCGCGTTCGCGGGCACCTTCCACGTGTAGCTTCCCAGTCCGCTTGCGGGTTGGGTGACGATCCCGTTCGCCGGGCTGGAGAACAGGTTGAGGGTGGTACCGGTGGAGTTGACGTACGTGCCGTAGTAGGAGACGTTCGTGATGGTTGAAACGGGCGCCCCGTTCACTTCCGAGTAGGCACCGTAGGCGGTCGTGACCGACTCGCCCGGGAGGACGACGCCGCCCGGATAGGGCGAACCGTAGATGTCCTCGTAGTAGGTTCCGACGAAGATCGGGTAGCTCGCGTTGCCGCCGAGCGCTCCCGAGACTGAGACGTTCCAGCCGCCACCGATCTTGAGGTCGGCGGGGAAGGTGAAGGACACTCCGGTTTCGGTGGAGTAGTAGAGTCCGGTCGTGTTGTTGATGGGGACCGTCGTCTGGAAGGCGGGGTTGCCGACACCGTCCCGACTGGCGTTGGGGTCGGTGATGGTGAACGTGACCTTGGAATCGGCGGTGGGGTCGTAGACTGCGAAGTAGAGGACGTTCGACCCGTAATCATCGTAGTTGCCGCTGTTGAAATAGGTGATATTGTAGCCGAAGTTCGGATATTCCCCACTCGCCGTTTCCAACTCGATGCTGGACACCGACGGGTGGACGGGGGCAGCCCTCGACACGCTCGGGGTCGGAGCCGTCGCGCCCCGGGCCGCAGAGGTCCCGAGGACGACCATCGACGAGGCGATCAGCAATACGACTACAGCCAGGATCAACGCACGGCGCGACATCCCCTGTGCGTCGGTGTTCGCCTATAAGAGAACTTTGGTGGAATTGTGTCGGTCCCTGAGACGGGCTGACACGGCACGGAATCACCGTCCGACAGGAGCATTCGGGCCCCGAATGGAATTTATGGCCCGGTCCCGTGCCGAAGCCGAGCAACCATGGCGGAGATACTACCGGGGGTTCACCTGATCGACGGGATCGACCCGAGCCCGGACTTTTCGACCCACGTATATCTGGTCAAAGACAAGGGAGCCAGCTGGACGCTCATCGACACGGGCCTCCCGGGGGCGCACGAGAAGGTGGAAGCGTACCTCTCGAAGATCCATGTCGAACCGCATGCGGTGAAGAAGATCCTCCTGACCCACCTGCACCGGGACCACACGGGGTCGTTGAAACACATGGCCAAGGTGACCGGGGCGCGGACATTCGCCCATTGGATCGAGGCGGCCTACATCGCCGAGAAGCCGAAGTACGATGGCCCCGGCTCACCCCCGGCCGAACCGTTCCGGGTCGACGAGGTCCTCAAGGACGGCGACACGGTCGACGCGGCCGGCGGTCTCATCGCCTACCACACGCCGGGGCACACTCCCGGACACACCGCCTACTACCAGGCCGAGCGCAAGGTCCTCTTCTCCGGCGACCTGTTCTTCGGAGGCGGGGACGGGGTCGACTTGACCCCGCCCGAGTACTCGCACCACCCCCCCACCGCCCAGATCTCCGCCCGACGGATGAGCCAGCTCTCGGTCGATTCCCTCATGACCTACCACGGTGGCCCGCTCCTGACGGGCGGGGGAGCCGCGGTGCGGAAGCTTGTCGAGAGACTCTAGCGCGGGGGGAGCGCGCCCGTCCGGCCGGTCCGGCCGGGCCGCGCATGGCAGTGGGACTGGCCAGATTTGAACTGGCGTCTCGGAGTCCCGAACCCCGAAGGATGGACCAAGCTACCCCACAGTCCCCTGACGCCCGGCTTCCCGACCAGAGCTTGCCCCTGCAGCAGGGGATCCGACCTGTCGTGTCGAACGCTGGAGTCGCCCGAGGATAAGCGAGTTAACGAAAACGCGATGGAACGCCGGTGCCGAACGAGCTGGTGGTCACTTGCCTACGGTCGATTACCCACTCCGAAAAATCCGTCCACCATCCTCCTTCTCTTCCTCACCGCCAGAACTATTGGGTTCAAGATGCGTGCTTCTGCACATGAGGGGGCCGGGGTTCCGGCGGGACGCACTCCCGGCAGTGCTAATCGGAATCGCATCGGTTCTGTTGCTTTCGACGTTTGCCATGAGCTGGTACTCCACTTCGATCGTGACCGGGAAGGAAGTTGTTGCCGGAGAGAGCTTCTACCTAACCGGTGTCCGACTTGCCGGAAACTACGGCACGGCCCAGTATGCGAATTGGTCGTCCTACTCCGCAACATGGCTGCCAGAGACCGGCGCGATGTACCTTGTCGTGGGGGGCCTCGTCGCGACGGCGGCCCTGATGGGAATCCTGACGACGATACTGTTGTTGAAGGGCGCCGGCCGAACCCATCGGAAGCTCCTTTCTGGGGTAGCTATTGTGGCGGTGTTACTGGCGGCAGGTGGACCTGTCTTCGTCGCGCTGGCCCAGCCGTCAATCGTCTGTGCGGACGCCCATTACCTCCCCGCCATCCCCGGGGGGCCAATCGGCGGGGGGTCCGATCAGACCCCGGGCTGCGGGTGGGCGATCCAAGTTTTTGCGAACCCTGACGGAGCGATGGAGCTGTATACGGGGCAATCGGCTGGCCCTCAATCGTCGTTTTACGGGTCGGAAGCCGGCTTCTTGGGGACTGGAGAAAGCCACAATTGGGGCCCGTCCCTCGGATGGTACGTTGCCTTAGCGGGGTTTGCCCTTCTTTGGGCTGGCTGTTTACTCTACGCAATCAGCCGACCTCCGTCGGCGGCGGCGACCGGGGACTCGGAAGTTGGTCCGTCCTCCCCGAGCGCCACACGGGCGGTTAACAACAAACCGGCACTTCCGGAATAGCGGGAGTTCGGGTCCCAAGAATGCTCTTTGAGGCTACTTGGTCCCCCTATTTTGGGACTAAGCTACCCCACAGTCCCAGACGGCGCTCGACCACGCTTCTCGCTATATGAGCCTGTGGAGCCGAGGCCGTCGTCGGGCCCGGACCTTCCGCCGTTCCCTATCGGCGACACCGAAAACCTTTAGGTGGCGGTACGGGAGCGGGCACCCCAGGTCTGCATCCCGCTCCCGATCCCGATGATCTACTCCGGGTTCACCGACCCGACTCACGTGAGAGGATGGCTCGCCGACTCCGCGACGATCGAACCGAAGAAGGGCGGCACGTACCGGCTCGGGTGGACCGAGCCCGTGACGTTCGAAAGTGACGGAGAGGTCCTCCAGCTCACCCCGGACCTGGACATCGACTTCACCTGGCAGGGTCCGCCCGAGTTTGCGTCATTGATGAACGAGCCGTTGCCGAAGACGCACGTCTACGTCCGGCTTCAGGAGTCCCCCGAGGGGATCGACGTGACGCTCGAGCACGTCGGGTGGGAGAGCGGGGAGGCCTGGCAGGACGCCCGTTCCTGGCACTTCCACTTCTGGGACGACCGGCTCCACCGGCTCAAGGACTACCTGATCAAGACGGCGTACGGCTAGGGCCGCCGCGCGTCAGGGCTCACCGGGCGAGAACTTCCGGCATACCCCCTCACCGCAGAGGGCGCACGGGCCGGACGGGTCCAGGTGGAAGTTGCCGGAGGTCCCGATTGGGACGACCACCATATGGTGCGTAGGCAGGTGGCCGCACCGACAGCGGGCCCGCAGCGGGAGGGCCGAGCTCTCGACGGTGACGTGTCCGCGCATCGCCCCCCCGGGGACCCGATGGCCCAAAAGGCTTTGCCGGGGGCTGTGGTCGCAGGGATCAGCGAAGCGGTTTCGCCATGAGCGGACCGGCCCGGTCGTACCCCCGGGCGCGGTAGTACTCCCGGGTGCCCACCGCACTCGTCACGTAGATCCGCGTGTGGCCCGCCGAACGGACCTTCTCCTCGGCCGACTCGAGCAGGGCGCGACCGAACCCGCGGTGTTGGTACTGACCCGCATCGCCGCCGGCGCCTCCCACTGGGACCTCCCGCCCCAGGACCTTCAACTCGCGGATCACGGGGGCGTCGAGACCCCCCTCGGTCGTCTCCGAAGGGAACCGGAGCCGCAGAAAGGCCACGACCGTGTCCGTCTCCGGCTCCTCCCAGGAAAGAAAGACCTCCCTTCCGCCGGAGGCGTCGTAGCTCTGCTCGAAGGGGCGGAAGGCGCCGGGGTCGGGGGAGGCCCCCCGTCCGGCCTCCCGGCATCGGAGGCAACGGCAGTGTCCGCCTTCCGCCCGCAGTCGGGCCATCGCAAGCTCGCGGACGTTGCTCGTCCGGACCCCCTCTGCGATGAGGCGGGATGGGATGTCCCGCTGGATGCGCTGGATCCGGACCCAGGGAGGCAGCGCGCGCTTCATCGCCGCCAGCACCTGGACGGCGGTCTCGGTATCATACGGCACGTACCGGCCCGCGCGCCAGTCGTCGTACAGGGCGGTGCCCGGCAGGACCAGGGTGGGGTAGATCTTGAGAAAATCCGGCCGAAAGTCCGGGCTATTGAAGAGGCGCCCGAAGTCGGCGAGGTCCCGGGCCGGGTCCATTCCTGGCAGGCCGAGCATGAGGTGGTAGCCGACCTTGAGGCCCCGGTCGCGGGTCTCCCGACTCGCGCGGGCCACGTCCCCGACCCCGTGGGCGCGTCCCACCGCCGCGAGGACCTCCTCGCGAAGGCACTCGACCCCGATCTCGACGCGGGTCACCCCCGCGTCCAACAGGAAGGGAAGGACCCGGCCGTCGCACCAGTCCGGCCGGGTCTCGACCGTGAGACCGACCATCCGGTGGGGAGCGGTCTCGTTCCTCCGAACGGCCTCTTCGAGCGACCCGGACCGGGCCTCGTTCAGGCCGTCGTAGATCCCGCGGAGGACCCCCTCCTGGAACGGTCGGGGGCGTGCGGGGAACGTGCCACCCATCACGATCACCTCGACCTTGCTCGTCGGGTGACCCGCCGCCTCCAGGGTGGTGAGCCGGTTCGTCGTGATCGCCTCCGAGTCCCAGTGGAACTGCGCCCCCCGCAGCGCGCTCGGCTCTTCACCGGTGTAGCTCTGGGGACTTGCGTTCTCGACGCCGCCCGGACAATAGGTGCAGCGCCCGTGGGGGCACCGGGCCGGCGAGGTCATGACCGCAACGACCGCGACCCCCGAGAGGCTACGGGACGGCTTCCGAAGCACCGAACCCTCGAACTCGGTACGTTCGTCGGGCGGGAGCGAGTGGACCCAGTCCACGTTCGACGGGAGCCGGCCACCCGAGCCCTCGCGAACCCGGGCGAGCTTGGTCCGGTGGATCTCCTCGGGAGAGGGCGGGCGGGAGTTCACCGCTGGAGCCACTGGCGACTCTCCCCGGTGACCACGTAGGGCGCGTGCTGGAGCTCCGCGACCGTTCGCGAACCGGTCAGGAACATCGCGACCTTGAGCTCGTGGACGAGGTGGTCGAGCTCCCGACGGGTCTCGGCGTACCCCGTCGCGGCTGCGCGGAGCACTCCACCGGCCGTCCCGGCCGCCGAAGCGCCGAGCGCGAGCGCCCGGGCGACGTCGAGGCCGGAGCGTACCCCTCCGCTGGCCACCACCGGGAGGCCGAGCGGGACGAGGTCGATCACCGAGACGGGCGAGGGGATGCCCCAGTCCCAGAACGTCTTTCCGACCCGGGCTTCCCGCTCGGCCCCCTGCTCCACCGCCCGGTAATGCTCGACCGCGGCGAACGACGTGCCGCCGGTTCCGCTCACGTCGAACGCTCGGACCTTCCGGTCGCGCAGCTGCTCCGCGACATGACGGGAGATGCCGGCCCCGGTTTCCTTCACGAGGACGGGGAACTCTTCGGCGAGGGCCCCGATCCGCTCGAGGACCCCTTTCGCCTTTCGGTCGCCCCCCGGTTGGACCATCTCCTGGAGGAAGTTGAGGTGGATCGCGAGCACGTCGGCGTGGATGAGCTCCATCGCCGCTCGGACCTCCTTCGCCCCAACGACCGGTTCGCCGGGGTGTTGGGGGATGACCTGCGGGGCCCCGATGTTGGCGAATCGGAGCGGGACCGGGTACCGGGCGACGCAGGAGTAGCTCTCCGGATATTGGCCCTTCAGGATCGCCGCGCGTTCACTGCCCACGCCCAGCGCGATCCCGACCTCGGAGGCGGCGCGGGCGAGGTTGTCGTTGATCTTCGCCGCGTCCGGGAAGCCGCCGGTCATCCCGGTGATGACGATCGGCGCGGCGAGCTTGTGCCCCAACAGCGAGGTCGACGGGTCGACCTCGTCGAAATCGATGTCCGGGAGGGCTCGATGGACGAGCTGGATATCGTCCCAGTAGCGGTACCGGCCGTCGACCTTCTGGCCGAGGACGACCTTGACGTGCTCCGCCTTGCGGTGACTCAGGTCAATTCCCGTGGCGTCCGTCGGCTGCGCGGGGTCGCGCGTGGGCCCAGCTCCCGTAGACGAATTCCCCCCGCAGAGCGCGCGAGAGCTCTCCATCCTTGAGTCCACTAATAAGACCTGCGTCCACGCCGCCCTCGGCGATCGTCCGCATCGCCTCGGCCTTGCCGCGGATCCCGCCCGTCACGTCCGGCCCGCTACCGACGCGGCGCAGGCCCTCGATCGCGGCGTCCGTCACCTCGGGGATCACTTCCGCGCGGCCCCCGGTTTTCGCGGCGAGGATCCCCGGGACGTCGCTCACGAACAGGACACGGCGCGCGCCGAGCTCGCGGGCCAGGGTCACTGCGATCGTGTCGGCACTGAGGATCGACCATCCCCAGGCTTCGTCCGGCACGACATCCCCGAACGACACCGGCAACAGCCCCCCGACCAGGGCCGCACGGAACGGGTTGGCGTCGAGGGTCACGAGCCGTCCCTCGCGGTTTCGGGCGAGGTTCGATATCGGGATCGACCACGGCGACGCGCCGGCCCGGATCAGCTCTCGGAGCACCGCCAGGTGCAGGCGGCGAACCTCGCCCGATACGATCGCCGCCCCCCGGCCCCGGCGCGCGGAGGAGGCGCCGGCCTCGGGCGGTTTCGAGAGACCGAACTTCCGGGCGCCGGGATGACCGAACGATCCCGCCCCGTGGAGCAGGACCATCGGTGGGTCGACGAGCGCCCCGATCTCCTCCGCGAGCCGCCGGAGGATCTTCGGACGGACGCGCTCGACCTCCCGCTTCCGCGTGATGACGCTGCCCCCGAGCTTCACGACGACCGGTCCGACCGGCCCGGGCGCCGCCGTCATCGGACGCACCGCCCGCTTACGCCGAGTCGACGCCCGCCCGCCGGCTGAACAGCATCAGTCCGCCCACGACGCAGGGCACGATACCGAGGAAGTAGAGCAGGTCGAACGTCACCAGGACGTACGCCAGCAGGGTCAGCCCGAGCCCGATCAGGAGCGCGGCGGCGACCACCCACGGCACGGAGATGGGGCTCGAGACGTGGCGGTGCGGGGGGGTCGAGTGACGCTCGCCGTATCCGGACATCGGACGGGAAGGAGACGCTCCTCCTTCAAATCGGTTCGGTCGGAGCCGGCGGCCGACCCGGGTCCGGAAACGCCGGGGAACCGAGCCGACCCGGAGGTTTTCGACAGAAAACGTCGACCCGAGTCCAGGACCGACAAAAGGTAGATATGTGACGCGGACCTGCGACCTCCGCCCGAGGCCCGGGCAGGCTTCGACGGTGACACCTGTTCCGGAGGATCGACGAATGGAAGGCGCGGACCGGCTTCCCGGCGCCGCCCCCTCTCCCTCTGCGGCCGTCCCCGTCAACGACCGCACGACCGGCGGAGGTCCGGCCGCGAGTCCCACGCTCGGGACCACGACCCCTCCGCCCGTCCCCCCGACCTCGGCGGGCGTCTACCTCGACTCGATCCTCGAGACGAAGAGCGAACTCTACCGGGCCAGCCGCGAGATCCTGAGGGATTCGTACATCCCGAGTCGGTTGCCCCACCGGGAGCAGCAGATCCGGGCCGTCGCCGAGGTCCTCGCCCCCGCGCTGCGCGGGGACGTCCCGTCGAACCTGCTCCTCTACGGGAAGATCGGTACCGGCAAGACCGCCGTGGTCTCCCAGGTCGTCCAGGACATCCAGCGGCGGACCGAGCTCGCGAGCCACATCGCGTTCGTCTACGTCAACTGCGGGAACATCGACACCCCCTACAGCCTTCTCCAGACCATCGCCAACAGTTTTGCCAAGAACGAGTCCGACCGCATCCCCACCGGCTGGTCGCTCGACCGGGTCCAGGCCGCGATGCGTCGCCTCATGGACGCGAACGGGGGGACGGTGATCCTCGTCCTGGACGAGATCGACCGGCTCGTGGCCCGGAGCGGGGACGGCGTACTCTACACGCTGAGCCAGATCAACACCGAGCTCGACCTGGCCCGTCTCGTCCTGCTCGGCATCTCCAACGACCTCAAGTTCACGAACCACCTGGACGCCCGGGTCCGCAGCCGACTGAACGAGGAGAAGATCCTCTTCCCACCCTACGACGCCCTCCAGCTTCAGGACATTCTGCGGGACCGGGCCAAGGAGGCGTTCCGCGACGGGGTCGTCGACCCCGGGGTCGTCGAGCGGTGTGCGGCCTACGCCGCGCTCGAGAACGGGGATGCCCGACGTGCCCTCGCGCTGCTCCGGCTCTCCGCCGAGATGGCCGAGCGCGACCGGGCGAAACGGATCACTCCCGACCACGTCGTGAAGGCGAAGAACCGCCTCGAGCAGGACATCATTCTCGACTGCTGTCGCACCCTGCCGCCCCACTGCAAGGTGCTGCTCTATGCGATCCTTCAGGCCTGCGAGCGTCGCCGGAACGGCGTGCTGACCGGCGAAGTGTACGACGCCTACCGCCGGCTCGCGGAGCGATTGGGGCTCCAGCCGCTGCACGCGCGCTCGATCTCGAACTACGTCAGCGAGCTCGAGTCGCTCGGGCTCATCCGCGCGACGATCGTCTCGCGCGGGCGGGGCGGCCGGACCCGCGAGATCCTGGTCGACGTCCCGATCTCCGACACGATGCCCGCCCTGGAGGAGGACCCGCTCATCGCCCCGGTCGGTCGCCCGCACTCCCGCGGCCAGCTCCTGCTCACGAACTTCGACAACCCCGCCCGGACCGGTCCCTTCTGAGTTCCGCCCCCGCCGAGGTCGGCTCAGGGGGTCACCGGAACGGTGGCGTCGCTGGACGTCTCACCGAAGGCCGTGCTCCGGCGGCGGGCCCGCTCGCGCTTGAGCTCGCGGAGGTCCCGGTCGAGGTGGTTGAGCTCGGAGGCGACGCGCCGCACCCGGACCCGCGCCGTCCGCTCGATGGCTTCGATCTCGCGGTCGAGGCTCTCGTCCGACCCCCGGAACCCGGTCATCCTGCCTACTCGGTATCGATCTGGGCCTTTTGGAGCTTTGCCGAGAAGTCGACGAAGACCGTCTTGACCTCGGTGAACTCCTCGATCGCGGTCGTGCCGGCCTCGCGGCCGCCGTTGCCGGTATTCTTCACTCCCCCGAACGGGAGCTGGACCTCCGCACCGATCGTCGGAGCGTTGATGTAGGTGATCCCGGCCTCCAGGTCCTCGATCGCCCGGAAGGCGCGGTTCACGTCCCGGGTGTAGATGGCCGAGGAGAGCCCGTACGCGACATCGTTGGCGACCCGGACGGCGTCGTCATAGCTCCCCACCCGGATGACCGACAGCACCGGCCCGAAGATCTCCTCCTTGGAGATCCGGGTCCCGTGGCGCGTCTCGAAGATCGTCGGCGCGATGAAGTAGCCGCGGTCGTAGATCCCGCCGGTGAGCTTCGTGCCCCCGTACCGGAGGGTCGCCTCCGACTTGCCGATCTCGATGTACTCGAGGATCTTCTTCTCCTGGTCGGCCGAGGCGACGGGCCCCATTCCGGTCTTCGGGTCGAGCGGGTCCCCGACGGTGAAGTGGTCGAGTCGGTCGGTCAGCATCCCGAGGAACTCGTCGTAGACCTTCGCGTGCAGGATGAGGCGACTCGTCGCGGTGCAGCGCTGGCCCGACGTTCCGAAGGCGCCGAACAGCACCCCGTCGAGGACGAGCGGGAGGTCGGCGTCCTCCATCACGATGACCGGGTTCTTGCCGCCCAGCTCGAGGTGGACCATCTTGAGCCCCCGCGCGCCGCGGACGTAGACGTCGCGGCCCGTGTCGACCCCGCCGGTGAATGAGACCATGCGCACCCTAGGGTCGTCGACGAGCGCCGCGCCGACGACGGCACCGCTGCCGGTGACCAGGTTGAGGACGCCGGGCGGCACGCCCGCGGCCTCGTAGACCTTCACGACCTCGGTCGCGCAGAGCGCGGTGTTCGAGGCCGGCTTCAGGACGACGGTGTTGCCGGAGATGAGGGCCGCCGCGACCTTCCAGTTCGGGATGGCGGTCGGAAAGTTCCAGGGCGTGATGCAGGCCACGACCCCCTTCGGTTGGCGAACGGTCAGGCAAAACTTTCGACGCAACTCGGAGGGAACGGTCTCGCCGAACAGCCGACGCCCCTCGCCGGCCATGTACTCGATGAAGTCGATCGACTCCTGGACGTCCCCCAGCCCCTCCCCGATGACCTTGCCCATCTCCTGGGTGACGATCCGGCCGACAGCGGCCTTGCGCTCGGTCAGGCGCTGGGCCGCCGCGAGGAGGATCGCCCCGCGCTTGGGGGCGGGCGTGGCCTTCCAGGCGGGGAAGGCGTCGTGGGCGGCGGCGATCGCCCGGTCGACGTCGGCGGTCGTCGCCGAGACGAACGAGGCGAGGGGCTCCTTCGTGGACGGATTCACCGACTGGAACCGCTTGGCCCCCGCCGGGCTCTCCCACTTTCCCCCGATGAACAGACCGAACTCTTCCACGCGGGACGCCATGACTCCACCCCTTCCGGGCGGGCCATCCCCCCCGAAGCTACATAGGGGTATGCCGGCGGGGCGGCCGGGGCAAAGACTTTTGGACCGACCGCCTCCCGTAGACCTGTGATCGACCTCGACCTCCTCCGCAAGGAACCGCTCCGGGTCGAAGAGAACCTGGCCCGCCGGAAAAATCCGGTCTACACCCTCCTCCTCGCCGAGGTCCGGCAGAAGGACGAGGAATGGCGGACCTGCCTGCGGGCGTCGGACGACCTCCGCCGGCGGCGGAACGAGCTCAGCCGAGCGATCGCCGAGCATCGGTCCAAGGGAACCTCCTCCGCCGACCTCGACGCCGAGGCCAAGCAGCTGCCGGACGCCCTGCGCGCGGCGGAGTCGCTGGAGGCCGAACTGCTCCACGCCCGCGATGCCCTCCTGCGTCGGATCCCGAACCTGATGGACGAATCCGTCCCGTACGGCGCGGGGGATGCGGAGAATGTCGTCGTTTCGACGTGGGGCGACCCCCGAACGGACGCCACCGGCCTCCGGTCGCACGCCGAGGTGCTCGAAGGGCTGGGCATGGCCGAGTTCGACCGCGCCCGACGGGCCAGCGGCGCCGGTTTCTACTACCTGCGCGGGCCGGTCGTGCTCCTCGACCTCGCCCTGCAGCGGTTCGCCCTCGACCTGCTCGCCGAACGGGGGTTCACGCCGGTCGCGCCCCCCTACATGCTGCGCCGCGCCCCCTACGAGGGAGTGACCGACCTCGCCGACTTCGAGAACGTGATGTACAAGATCGACGGCGAGGACCTCTACCTCATCGCCACGAGCGAACATCCTCTGGCGGCCCTGTACCAGGGAGAGATCCTGGACGAGGACGATCTTCCGTTCCGACTCGCTGGGGTCAGCCCGTGCTTCCGAAAGGAGATCGGGGGGCACGGCGTCGACCAGAAGGGGATCTTCCGGGTCCACCAGTTCCAGAAGGTGGAACAGTTCGTGTTCTGCCGTCCGGAGGAGTCGCCCACGGTGCTCGAGGAGCTTCGGGGGAACGCCGAGGAGGTGTTCCGCCGGTTGAAGGTGCCCTACCGGGTCGTCAACGTCTGCACGGGAGATCTCGGAACGGTCGCCGCCAAGAAGTACGACATCGAGGCGTGGTTCCCCCGCCAGCAGGCCTACCGCGAGGTCGTGAGCTGCTCGAACTGCACCGACTACCAAGCTCGCCGGCTCGGGATCCGACTCGGCAAAGCCGGTCGGCCCGGAAAGCGCGTGCCCCACACGCTCAACTCTACCGCGGTCGCGACCTCCCGGGGCCTCGCGGTCATCCTCGAGCAGTACCAGCAACCGGACGGCTCCGTGACGGTCCCCGAGGTGCTCCGGCCCTACCTGGGCGGCCGGTCCTCCCTCACCCGGGAGGTCCGCCGCTCCGACCCCGCGGTCCGCACCTAGGGCGGACCGCCTTCCGCAGGGAAGCGACTATCCCTCGGGCGTCCTAGCCGTTCGAGGGACCGTGAGCTCGCAGCGGCGTCTCGACGAGTTCGCGACACCGGGGGAGCCTCCGGCTCCGCCGCCCACCCCGCAGGTCCGGGCGCGTCCAGGGCCCCTTCCGGGGGTCTGGCGGATCGTCGACGGCCTCGTCGAGCACCCCATGCTGCGGCCCGGTCTCATCCGGGCCCTCCCGTTCCAGATCGACGCGGCCCGGGTGGGGCTCGAGGAAGACCTGCTCGTGGTCCTCCCGACCGGGCTCGGGAAGACCGTCGTCGCGGCCCTGATCGCCGCCGAGGTGCTGCGACGCCAGGAGGCGAAGGTCCTGGTCCTCGCGCCGACTCGCCCGCTCGTCCAGCAGCACTCGGACTCGTTCCGCCAGTGGCTGGTCCCGCTTCGAACGGCCCGCTTTACCGGGTCCGTGCACCGACCCGTCCGGGAGGGGAGCTGGGCCGACGCGGATGTCGTGTTCGCGACGCCCGAGATCGTCCAGAACGACCTGGTCGCCGGACGGTACGACCTCAAGGAGGTCGCCCTGATCGTCTTCGATGAGGCCCACCACGCCGTCGGGAAGTACGTCTACGTCCCGATCGCGGAGCGGTACCGGGCGGAGCGCCCGCTCGGCGGCCACATCCTGGCGCTCACCGCGTCCCCCGGCGGTCGCGACGAGCACATCGAAGAGGTCGTGGCCGCCCTCGGGGTCACCCGCATCGAGGCGCACAGCCGAGAGGACCCGGGCGTGGCCGAGTACGTCCAGCCGATCGACGTCGACTACGTCTGGGTCGACCTCGCCCCCGTCGCCGAGGCGATCCGGACCGACCTCGAGACCGCGGCCCGCGCGACCGGCCGGAAGCTCCAGAAGATGGGCTACCTCCGCAAGAAGCCGATCGATTCGATCTCGGTGAAGGACCTGATCGCGTTGCGGAGCGAGATCTTCGCGCGGCCGGGGCCGATGGTCCGCAAGTTCGGGCCGCTGTTCCATCAGCTCGTCCTCCTCCACCTCCACCACGCCGAGGAGCGCCTCGAGACCCAGGGGGTCGCCCCGTTCCTCCAGTACCTCGAGCGGGTGGCCGCGAAGGAGAAGCCCTCGCGGGGCGACCTTGCGTTCCTCAAGCTGCCGGAGGTCGCCGCGGCCCGGACCGTCGCGGCCGAGTTCCTCCGCACCTCCAAGGAGGCCTCCCATCCCAAGCTGGACGCCCTCGTCCGGCTGGTCCGGGAGACCCTCGACGCGGCGCGGGACCGCCCCGTGCGGATCCTCATCTTTGCCCAATACCGGGACACGATCCAGTCGATCCAGGAGGTCCTGGAGACGAACGGTTGGGCGGTCGCCCGGTTCGTGGGGCAGGCGACCCGCGACAAGGACGACAAGGGGATGAGCCAGAAGGACCAGGCCCGGGTCCTGGCGGGGTTCCGGGCCGGGCAGTTCCCCCTCCTGGTGGCCAGCAGCGTGGCGGAGGAAGGGCTCGACATCCCCGACGTCGACCTGGTCGTCTTCTTCGAATCGGTCCCGAGCGAGATCCGCGCGATCCAGCGCCGCGGTCGGACGGGGCGTAGCTCGGTCGGGCGGGTGACCGTGCTGCTCACGCGCGAGACGCGGGACGTGCGCTACCAAGCGGCCGAAGTGCGGCGCGAGCGGGCGATGCGGCGGATCGTCCGGCGCCTCTCCTCCGAGACCCGCGAGCGCCGTGCGGCCGAAACGGACGGCCGGGCCCCGGGGGAGACCGCGGCGCCGAAACGGCGGCGCCGGGCGATGAAGAACGGCGGATAAACGTTCGGAATTGGCGTGCTACCATGCGGCTCGGGAATCGCGCCTAAATAGTGGGGTCCGGGTCCAACGCCCCAGGTGTCGATGGGGGCCTTCGGCTGGGTCACTCACAATTTCGGGCTGACCGTCCTGACGCTCGTCTGCCTCGCCCTGACGTTCTACTTGGTCTACGCGATGATCCACCCCGAAGAGTTCTGAGGGGGCGGTCGCCATGGCATTCGAGGTCCAATCCTTCTGGGATGTCGTCCTGCTGCTCGCGCTCGCCGTCGCCGTGGCCCCGTGGTTCGGGGCCTACCTCGGGAAGGTGTACATGGACCGCCCCCTCCCGGGGGACGTGCTCCTGACCCGGCTCGAATCGGGGATCTACCGGCTGCTTGGCACCTCCCCGCGCCGCCAGATGGCCGCGCGGGAGTACATGCTCGCGATCCTGCTCGTGAACGGGGGGATGCTCCTGTTCATGTTCTGGTTCTTCTTCGACCAGGCGAACCTCCCCCTCAACCCGACCGGGGTCCCGAACATGACCTGGGACCTCGCTTTCCACTCGGCGTCCAGTTTCACGACGAACACCGACTTCACGCACTTCACCAACGAATCCCAGATCAGCTTCGGGTCGCTGGACATCGCCTGGCAGCTGGCGCTGTTCCTCTCCGCCGCGACGGGGCTGTGCGTCATGGCGGCGATGATCCGGGGGTTCGTCCGGAAGGACGGTACCCTCGGCAACTACTACGTCGACATGGTCCGGACGATCAGCCGGGTCCTCCTGCCGATCGCGCTCGTCGGAGCCCTCCTCCTGGTCGTGATGGGGGTGCCCGAGACCTGGACCGCCACCGTCATCGCCCACCCACTCACGGGAGGCACTCAGACGATCTACCTCGGTCCGGTCGCGAGCTGGCAGACGATCTCGATCCTCGGCACGAACGGCGGTGGGTGGTACTCCGCCAACATGGCCTCCCCCCTCGCCAACCCGTCCGCGATCTCGAACCTCTTCGCGATCTTCCTCATGCTCCTCATCGCCTTCGCCGCGCCGTTCGCGTTTGCGCAGATGATCCGGCGCCGGGCCGAAGCCTGGCCATTCATGGGGACGGTCTTGATCGTCCTCGTGATCGCGTTCGGGCTGTTCGTGGCGTTCCAGGCGATCAACAACCCCGCGCTGGCGAGCGTCACCGGACTCGGGCCCCAGACCAACGGCTATCCGGTGGGCCAGGAGACCCGGTTCAGCCTGCCCGAAGGCTCGCTGTTCCAGGTCGTGAGCGTCTACGCCAACGTCGGGGCGAACAACATGGACATCGGCTCGATCTCGCCGGTCGCCCAGATGGTGCTGCTGTTCGGGATGTTCACCCAGAGCACTCCCGGCGGAGAGGGGACCGGGTTCGGCACGCTCCTCCTGTTCGCGGTACTCGCGATCTTCGTGGGCGGACTCATGGTCGGGAGGACCCCCGAGTACCTGGGAAAGAAGATCGAGACCTCGCATGTCAAATGGGCGGCGCTCGCCCTGCTGATCCACCCGGCGACGATCCTGATCCCGTTCGTCGTCTCCATCGCGGGTGGCTACGTCCAGGTCGACGGGGCGACGCTGCCCACCACCGCCCACAACTTCACCGCCGTCCTCTACGAGTTCACGTCGGAGTCCGCCAACAACGGGAGCGCGCTCTCCACGGGCGCGTTCACCGATTCGACGCCCTTTTTCAACATCGCAGGGGCGATCGTGATGCTGGTCGGCCGGTTCGTCCCCATCTGGGCGATGCTCAAGGTCGGCGACCTGTTCTCGAAGCAGGAGTCGCTGCCGCCGAGCTCGGGCACCCTCCGTACCGCCAGCGGGACGTTCACGATCTACCTCACGCTGTTCCTGATCATCACGTCGGCGCTGCTGTTCCTACCCGTGCTGGCGATGGGCCCGCTCGCCCAGATCGTGGGAGGGGGCTAAGGTGCCGGAGTCTCCCACCCTCGGCGCCCGCGTCTCCGTGCGTCGGAGCCCCCACACCTCCCCGCGGAGGGTCCTCGTGGACTCGTTCCGGATGTTCAACCCCCGCCACCAGTACCGCCACCCGGTGATGTTCTGCGTCTACGTGCTGTTCCTCCTGCTCGTCGTCCTCACCCTCTTCCCCTCGCTGTTCCCGGACGTCGCGCACTCCTACCATCCTTCCTACTACCTCGCGGTCACGATCATCCTGTTCCTGACGCTCTGGTTCGCGAACCTCTCCCAGTCGATCGCGGAGGCCCAGGGCCGCGCCCAGGCGGACAGCCTGCGGGAGATCCGGAGCGGGATCCGGGCCCGTCAGATCCTGCCCGACGGCTCGGAACACTGGGTCGCGTCGGACGTCCTCCGGATCGGGGACACGATGGAGATCCGGGCGGGCGAGCCGGTCCCGATCGACGGCGACGTGATCCACGGCATCGCCGTGATCGACGAGTCGATGATGACCGGCGAGTCCGAGCCGGTCACCCGCGAGAGCGGGGGGGACAAGACGAGCGTACTGGGCGGCACCCGTGTCATCCAGGGGACGGCCCGCGTTCGGGTCAGCGCGATCCGGGGCGAGTCCTTCCTTGACCGACTGATCCGCCTCGTCGAGGGCCAGGGCCGCGAGCCGACCCCGAACGAGCTGGCGCTCGGCGTGCTCCTCTACGCGTTCACGATCGCCCTCTTCGTCGTCGTCGTGTCGTTCATCTTCCTTGCCAATTTCACCAACATCATCGCGATCGACATCGCGACGATCGTCTCCCTCTTCGTCTGCCTCATGCCGACCACGATCGGCTCCCTCTTGCCGGCGATCGGGATCTCCGGGATCAACCGGGTCGCCAAGGCGAACGTCATCGCCAAATCGGGCAAGGCGGTCGAGGCCGCGGGCGACCTCGACGTCCTCATCCTCGACAAGACCGGGACGATCACCATCGGCAACCGCCTGGCGGTTCAGTTCTTGGCGGCCCCGGAAGTGCCGATGCCGGAGCTGCTCGGCGGCGCCCTCCTCTCCGCCGCGGTGGATGACACGCCCGAAGGACGGTCCATCGTCCACCTCGCGGCCCGGCGCAACGCCCCCGTGCGGCGGCTCGATACCGGGACGTACAAGGTCCTCCCCTTCACCGCCGAACGCCGGATGAGCGGGATCATCCTCGCGGACGGGACCGAGTGCTTCAAGGGCTCCCTGAAGGCGATGGAGGCGTACGCCGGAGCGATCCCGCCGGCGGTGCAGGAGCAGGCGGACGCGGCGTCGCGGCAGGGGATGACGCCACTCGCGATCACGGTCAACAAGCGGGTACTGGGGCTCGTGCTCCTGAAGGACGTGGTGAAGCCCGGTATCAAGGACCGGCTGCGCGAGCTGAAGACGATGGGCATCCGCACCATCATGTGCACCGGCGATAACCGTCTGACTGCCGCCGCGATCGCGCAGGAGAGCGGGGTCGACGAGTTCATGGCCGAGGCGAAACCCGAAACTAAGCTCCTCCTCATCCAGCGCGAGAAGGCCCACGGCCGCCTGGTCGCGATGACGGGCGACGGGACGAACGACGCGCCGGCCCTCGCCCGGGCCGACGTCGGGCTCGCGATGAACAGCGGGACGAGCGCGGCCAAGGAGGCCGGCAACATGGTCGACCTCGACAACGACCCCACCAAGCTGATCGAGATCGTCTCGATCGGCAAGCAGCTCCTCATCACTCGCGGCGCGCTCACCACCTTCTCGATCACCAACGACGTCGCGAAGTACTTCGCCATCATTCCGGCCCTGTTCATCGCGGCCGGCTCCGGCGCGCTGCCCGGCATCCAGTTCCTGAACATCATGGGGCTGTCCAATCCCCAGCTCGCGGTGCTCTCCGCGCTCCTGTTCAACGCGATCATCATCCCCTTCCTGATCCCGCTCGCCCTCGCGGGGGTGCCGTTCCGTCCCCGCAGCGCGATCGATCTCCTCCGCCGGAACCTGCTCTACTACGGGATCGGCGGGCTCGTCAGCGCGTTCGTCGGAATCAAGCTCATCTACCTCCTGCTGGCGTACCTCGGCGGGCTGCCGTTCTTCATGTCGCTCGGGGTGGGCATCGGCCACATCCTTCCGCTCGGGGGCCTATGAGCTCTGAGATCCCGATCCCGGTTCCGGTCCCCGCGGAGGCGACCCCGGTTCCACCGGCGGAGCCCGGGACGACCTCGATCGTTCCGCCGGCGGCCGCCGCGCCTCCCCCGACGTCCGGAAAGTCCGGCGGGGCCCTACGACGGAAGCCGCCATTATCCCACTCCATGGGGACGCACCTCCGGGCGACGGTCGTGTTCCTCGCCCTCTCCGTGCTCCTCTCGGGGTTCGCCTATCCCGCCGTCGTGGTCGCCGTCGCCCAGGTGATCGAGCCGGACACGGCGAACGGTTCGCTCCTCCACTACCCCAACGGCACCGTCGCCGGCTCGTCGCTGATCGCCCAGAACACGAGCGCCCCGTACCTATTCTGGTCGCGACCGTCCCTGACCGACTACAATACGACCCTCGGGGCCGATACGCCGCCCGGTCCGACCGACCCGGCGCTCGGCCAGCTCCTCAACGAGACCCTCAACTACACGCGACAGTATGGGAACTTCACGGTGAACGCCTCCATCCCCTTCTGGTGGGTCGCCCCTTCCGCGTCGTCCATCGACCCGGACCTTACGCCGGAGTCCGTCCTGGTCCAGGTCCCGAGGGTGAGCGAGGCGTCAAACCTGACGGTCGCCTTCCTCCTCTCCTTCGTGAACGCCCACATCGTCAACTCACTCATCCCCTACGTCGGCGTCGCCTACATCGACGTGCTCCAGCTCGACCTCGACCTCCTCCCCCTCGAAGGCCGGTGAACCGTGTACAAGCGTATCCTGGTGCCGGTCAAGGAGCCGAACGAGGTCGAGCCGATGATCCGGTTCGCCGCGAGCCTCCTCGAGGCCGACGGGGAGATCCGGATCCTCCACGTGATCCCCACTACGACCCTCCCGCAGGTCGCGCGGGAGTGGCGCTCCAGCGTGAACATCGTCATTCCCGCGCACGAGGCGGGCGCCGCGCTGGATGTGAAGGTCGAGCCCGAGGTGCGCGCGGCCACCGACGTTCCGGCCGAGATCCTCGAGAGCGCCGAGAGCGAGGGGGCGGACGCGATCATCCTGACCCTCCAGGGGAACCGGAGGAGCCACAACCCGTTCGTCGGGCACACGGCGAGCGGGATCCTGCACCACGCCGGCGCGGACGTCTTCATCGTGAACCGACTCGCGTTGGCCGCCGACCACGTTCCGCGCGTCCTCGTCCCGACCCTCCAGGGGGATCCGACCGCGAAGGCGCTGCAGATCGCGGAGACGATCTCCCTCCGTCGCGGCGGGGTCCCCGTGGTGACGCTCGGCCTCGGCGCGCGGGACGGGGCGAACCGCGACGCCGCCCCGACCGAGGAGCAGAGCCCCCGGGGCGTGCCGATCATCCACAAGCGATCCTCCTTCTCCGAGGCCCTGATCGGCCGGCGGCGCCGGCTGCCGGACCTCCTCCTGCAGGCGGCCCAGCGCGAGCGGTATGGGCTCTTGCTCGTCGTGGGCGAGGAGGAGGGCGCCTCCGGTCCGTTCCTCACCCGACGCTTCCTCGAAGAGCTGTTCCGGGCCGCCCCGTGCCCGGTCGTCGCGGTCCGGGTGTAACCGGCGGCCCGATGGGCGAGCTCGCGTTCGTGGGCCTCGGTCTCGCGGACGAACGGGGGCTCTCGGAGCGGCACCTCGAGGCGCTGCGCCGGGCGGACCGGGTCTTCGCGGAGGAGTACACCGCGGTCTCGCCCTCCGGCACGCTGGACCGCCTCGCCGAGGCGATCGGGCGACCGGTCGAGCGCCTCGACCGGGCCCAGCTCGAATCCGAGCGCCCGGTCCTCGACGCGCTGGCCGCGCACCCGCGCGTCGCGCTCCTTGTCGTCGGCGACCCGTTCGCGGCGACCACCCATGTCGCGTTACGGCTCGCCGCCGAGGCCAAGGGGCACACGTGGCGCTACCTGCCGAATGCGAGCATCCTGACCGCGGCGGCCGGATACCTCGGGCTGATGCACTACCGGTTCGGCCGGACCGTTTCGGTCCCGTTCCCGGCCCCCGGCTTCGCCCCCCGCTCCCCCGTCGAGCAGGTCGGGTCCAACCGGTCGGCGGGGCTCCACACGCTCGTCCTTCTCGACCTCCGGCCGGAGGAGGGCCGGTTCCTCACCGCTTCGGACGCCCTCCGGATCCTGTGCGAGCGGGACCCCGAGGGGACGGTGGTCGGCCCCGAGACGCCGGTCGCGGTCGTCGCGCGCGTGGGCCGGGACGACGCGGCCGCCTGGTTCGGCCCGCTGGGACGATTGGGGGCCCTCGATTTCGGACCCCCGCTTCACGCGATCGTGATCCCCGCCGAACTCCATTTCGAGGAGGCGGCGGCGCTGGAGCGCTTCCGGGTCGGAGACCCGGGCCGGTCCGACTAGGGCGACGGTCCACCGGTCCCGGGGGCTCGGAGCGCCTCCGCAAACTGGCGGATCCGGAACGGTCGCAAGAGCACGACATCCGGTCGAAGGGGGGACTCGGCCGCCGGCGGGGGCCGAGAGGCCGGGGCGACGAGGATGGTGCGCAACTGCGGGTTGAGGCCGCGGGCCTCCTTGAGCAGGGTGAGCGGGCTCCCCTCCGCAAGGTTCACGTCCACGACGAGGAGGCACGGCTTGTGGCGTTCGACGAGCTCAAGGGCCTGGTGGGCTCCTTCCGCCTCGCCGTCGACACGGAAATGATGGAGCCTCAGTAGGCCCCGCAACAGGACTCGCGTCTCCTCGTCGCCGGCGACAACGACGGCGTTCGAAGGGCCTCCTTCTGGCGCGCTCGTGGAACTCACTCCCGGTAGCGGTCCCGTATCCACCGGACGGCAGGCACCGACTGGTCCAAATAACCGTTGTTCGGCCCCCGAAGCCCCGACCGGTGGGGCGGAAGGTGGTCGGTGCCCCTAGGTCGGGGCGCCCGGGTCGCGGGAACCCCAGTTTGCGACCCCGGCGGCCCGGAGCAGTCGGTCGAGCGCATCGTGATAGCCCGCCGCCGGGGCGTCCAGCAGGGCCCGTACCGGACCGACCAGCGATTGGCCGAACTCCTGCTCGGTGGGGGTGAACTGCCAGCCGTGGGCCGATGCCCGCCCGAAGGCGATCAGGAAGGCGTAGGCGAGGCCCCGCTCTTTGCCCTCCCGGGGGAGGGTCTGCATGATCCCCCGCTCCGCACCCGACTCCCGCTGGATCCGGTACGTTCGGGCGACCCGGTCGACCCACGCCGCTTCCGCGGTGAGACGTTCGTACCGGGGGAGTGCCTCGAGGACCTCGCGCTCCTCCCCGCGTTTCTGGGCGCGCTTCAGGATCTCGGCGATGCGCCCGGGGGCGTCCCGGGCCTCCTGCAGCGCCCGCCGGGCCTCCGCCCGGTCGTCCGTGATCGCCCCCACGATCGCCTCGGCGTGCTGAGGCCAAAGGCGTTCCAGGGCGCGGCTCGCCGCCGGTTCGTCGACCTCGAAGTAGCCGGAGAACTGGTCGAGGGCCGCCTCCAGGGCGCGCCGCTCGACCGGGGTCGGGCGGAGGGCGTCCAGGAACGCCGGCAACCGGCTGCCGTAGCAGACCCCGCCCGCGACGAACGTCGTGCGGCGGGTGGCCTCGATCGCCGGGCGGATCTCGTCCCGGTAGGCGTCCAGCAGCGCCGCGTCGGAGAGCTTGCCGAATTCGTAGCTCTTCCGGAGCCCCTTTGGGAGCGGCGGGACCCGGGCGTGGACGCATTCCGGCCCGCCCTCGCAGCGGACGTTCAACCGGGCGTCCATGGGGAACGCCTCGGTCGGGTCGGGGCTCGCCGCCCCCTCCGACAGATGGGAGAGGAGGTGGCGCTCCTCCTTCGCGCATCGGCGGCAGACCCGGAAGGACCGGCGGGCACCGGGCCAGTCGACCTCGAGGTACATCCGCGGCTCGTTCGCCGCGAGGTGGACGCACACGAGCCGTCGCCCGGAGGGATCCGGGGTCAGCCGGTACGGCAGGTCCGAGATCTTCTCCGCCACGAACTCCGGCGGGGGTTCGGCGGACCGTCCGGTGCACCAGAGCGTGCGGCGCGTCGCGAAGAAATGGAGGCCCTTGCGCGCCCACTCGACGTAGGCGAGCATCACTCGGGCCGGGTCGTCCGACTGCTGGATCGCGACCTCGGCCTCGCGGCTCGCGCGCGAGAGTACGGCGTAGGAAACCTCGCCGCCCGGGAGGGGGAATGAGAGCACTGTCGGCGTACTCGGGTCGAGGTAGTACCGGAGGAGGCCGGCGTAGGCGCGGGGGAGCGAGTCCCCGCGCTTCGAGAGCTTCTCCAGCCGGTCGGAGTCCTCCCGCTCCGCGCGGACCTCCTCGAGGTCGGCCCGCAGCCGGTCGAACCGGTCGCGGGGCGCATCGCCCGAAAGACGGGGCAACAGGGGATCCACCGAGTCGCGGAGCGCACGGGCCCGGGCCACGAGATCGTGCTCCCGAACCCCCGATGCCCGGTGCGGTCGCGTCATCTGCCCTCGCCGGGGGAGCGGGGGGTCCTACATATTCCGAGCGGCCCGGTCAGCGGTGGACCTGCGCCAGGAAGTGGCGGAAGATGTCGCGGCCGCCGTCGGTGTGCTCGACCTCGGGGTGGAACTGGACCCCCCAGACGAGGCGGGTGGGGTGGGCCATCGCCTGGACGGGACAGGAGCGGGAGTGGGCCAGCGTGGACCACCCCGGCGGCGGGTCGACCACGTGGTCGTTGTGGTTGCCCCAGACCCGGAGCGGTCCGGGCAGGCCCTCGAAGAGGGGGTGGTCCGGACGGTCGACCGTGACCTCGACCGCGCCGAACTCAGGGTCCCCGCGGACGACGCGGCCCCCGAAGTGCCGGCCCAGGAACTGGTGGCCGACGCAGATCCCGAGGACAGGGACGTCGATCGCGTCGATCCAGTCGTCGACCGCCCCGAGCGTCGCGGTCCCTTCGAAGCTGAGCGCCCCTCCCGAGAGGACGACCGCGTCCGCGTCCAGCTCCGAGCGGGGGGTCGTGTTGGGCAGGATCGTCGTCTCGACGCCGAGGTCGCGCAGCACGCGCCACTCCCGGTGGGTCCACTGCCCACCGTTGTCGATCACCCGCACCTTCACGGTCGGTCCTCCGGCGCGGTCGGCGCCTCGGCCTCGGGCGGCTGGGCGCGTTCGAGGCGCTGGACCGCGGCGGTGAGGTCGCGGACGTCCGAGCGCATCTGCAGCATCTCCTCCTCGAACGGGGTGAACCCGGTGGGGCTGAGGATCCGGGCGGAGGCGTAGATCCCGATGAACACCGCCCCGACGAGCGCGAGGATCGTCGTGAACACGAGCGCGAACACGAGGGCCGTAGTGTTCTCGATCGCCGTCTGGATGGGGAGAGTGAACAGGTGCGTGATCTCCGCGAGCTCGACGACCAGCAGGGCGGCGATCAGCAGCCCCCATCCGATCAGGACGACACGGGAGGGTCTCATGGACTGCTCCCGGCATCTGCGAGCGCGATCACGCCGTACTCGGGTAGATCGACGACCGGGACCGTGCTCACGCCCGGGGGCAGGCTCGTCCCCGCCGTGACCGTCACCGAGAACATCGAGTACGTCGAGGAACCCGCCAGGTAACCGAAATAGAACGCGAACTCGCCCACGTAGTACGCCTGGCCCCCGGCGTACGTGTAGAGGATCGTGATGTTGACGGCGAGAGGGTTCGCGCTCGAGTTGAACTGGAAGGCGACGAGCGCGGGCTCGTCGGTCACGCGCGACCAGTTGAGCCGCGGGCTCGGGAACCCGCCGGTCCAGTTGAACCCCGCCGCGGACCAGACCTCGATCTGGGCGTACCGGACGCTCAGCTCCGGGGAGTGGATGTAGAAGTTCGTGAGGTTGGACGCGGGGTGGTCGACCGTCAGGTCGGCCTGGGTGAAGATCGTGCCGGGGGCCGGTTGTCCGTTGGGGACGAGCACCGGTGTCAGGATGATGAGGAGGACTAAGAGCAGCGTCGTGGCGACGAACGGGGCCGGGAGGAACCGGCTCAGTCCTGCCCCCCGGTTCACGCCCCCTCCGACTTCCAGCCCCGGTAGAGCTGGTGGGGGACGCCCAGCTGGTCGAGGACCTTCCCCGCGAGATAGGAGGTCAGGTCGTCGACCGAACGGGGGTGCAAATAGTACGGCGGAGCGGCGTCGAGGACGACCACCCCGAGCTCGCTCAGCGTGGTCAGGTGGCGGAGCAAGAGGGTCGGCAGCGGCGTTTCCCGCGGGACCACGATGAGCCGGCGGCGCTCCTTCAGGTGGACGGCGGCACACCGGGTGAGCAGGGTGTCGCCGAGGCCGAGCGCGATCTTGGCGACCGTGTTTCCCGAGCACGGGACGACCACCATGCCGCGGGTGGGCCGGGACCCGCTCGCGATCGGGGCGCCGAGGTCGTCGTCCCGGTAATGGGTAGTTGCGTACGGCAGGAGGGCTTCCGGCGCCAGGTCGCACTCTTCCCGGAGCACGGCCGCGGCCCCGTCCGAGATAACGAGGGCGACCGGGGCGCGGGCCCGTTGGAGCGCCTCGAGGACCCGCACCGCGATCGGGGCGCCGCTGGCGCCGGAGACGCCCACGACGATCGGTGCTTCTTCTCCCAAGGGTGCCCCGGAGTTAAGAGGCTCGAGGGAGTCCGTTCATAAGACGATTCGCGGGTGGGACGAAGTGGCGCATCGAGCGGCGATTGTGGGCGCCGGTCACACCCGGTTCGGCGCGCTGGAGGACGGCCCGCGGGCCCTGCTTCGGGGCGCCGTCGATGGAGCCTTCGCGAGCGTCGACAAGGGGGTCGAGCGCGGGGCCCTCCGCGAGGCGTTCCTGGCGACGCTCGGGTTCGGTGGATGGCAGATCGGCAACTCGTCGGCGGTGCTCCTGGAGGAGGCCGCGGAAGTCGGTGTCCCCACGACCCGCGTGGAGAACGCCTGCGCGTCCGGCGGGTACGCCCTCCGCGCCGGGGTCCGCGCCGTCGAGCGAGGCGACGCCGAGCTGGTGCTCGTCGCGGGCGTCGAGAAAATGACGGACGTCACCAACGCCCGGCGTCGGTACTGGCTGGGGGTCTCTGGGGACACCGAGTGGGAGCGGCTGGCGGGGCTGACGTTCGCCGGCGTCTACGGGCTCATCGCGTCCGACTACCTCCATCGCCATCCCCGGGGAGCCGAGGCGATGGCCGAGGTCGCGTCGAAGAACCACGAGAACGGGACCCGGAACCCGAATGCGCACTTCCAAAAGCGCATCTCCCGGGAGGAGGTCCTGCGGGCCCCCCGGGTCGCGGACCCGCTCGGGCTGTACGATTGCTGCCCGGTCAGCGACGGCGCGGCGGCCCTGCTCCTCGTGCCGGCCGACCGGGCGCGTCAGTACACGGACACCCCGGTATACGTGGACGGCCTCGGGGCAGGGTCGGACCGGCTCGCCGTCCAGGAGCGGCCAGACCTCACAACGTTCGAGGCGACCCGTCGGGCCGGGGCGCAGGCGTTCCACGACGCGGGCGTCGACCGCGAGCGCATCGACTTTCTCGAGGTCCACGACTGCTTCACCATCGCCGAGCTGCTCGCCCTCGAGGACCTCGGGTTCGCCGAGCCGGGCGGGGCCGTCGACCTCACGCTCAGCGGCGCGACGCGCGCCTCCGGGCGCCTCCCCGTGAACCCGGACGGCGGCCTCAAATCGAAGGGGCACCCGATCGGCGCCTCGGGCGTGAGCCAGGTCTACGAGGTGTTCTTGCAGTTGCGCGGCGCGGCCGGCGCACGACAGGTTCCGGCGGCGGAGGTGGCCCTGGCCCACAACGTCGGGGGGGCGGGCGCCACGGCCGCGGTCTCGATCTTCTCCCGGGGGTAGCATGAGCGTCGGGTTCGAGTGCGGGGCGGTCTACCGCCCCAGGTTTGCGATGGCCGGGCGACCGGTGCCCTCGCCAGATGAGGACGAGTTCACCGTGGCGGTCGGGGCGTGGGAAGCGCTCGCCCTCCCTCCTGGGGCTCCCCGGCCCACCCACCTCCACCTCGCGGGCGAGATCCCGCCGAGCCTCGATTGGGCGTTCCTCGCCTATCTCGGAGGGCCGGCCGACGTCCATCACCACCGTGGGGATTCGGCAGAGCTGGACGAGGCGATCGCCGCCGTTTCCGCAACCGGCGAGGGAGTGACCTCCTTGGTGCTCGCAGTCGAACCGGCCGGGACGGGCGGAGCCGTAGCCGTGGCCCTTCGGTTCGGGCCAAACTCCGAGCGACGATCGCCCCGATGGACCCCTCGTCCCGGGTCGGTCGGAGGCGCCGAACGGGTGGCGGCGGCGCTCGTCGAATTCGGGGCGGTTGCCGCGACCGGCACCGCTGCTCCTCGGGAAGAGCCCCCGTGGCCGTTGGAGCGTGCGCACCAATTCTCCACGGTCCCGCCCTCTCAGGTCGCCGAAGGAGCGTACGTCCCCCGCGCAAGGTACCTCGAGAATCTGCCGAGCCGATGGCGGCTCGAAGCGGACAGGTGCGGGCGGTGCGGACGGGTCACCTTCCCTCGCCGGGGACGCTGCCGATACTGCGGTCCGGCGGGCCAACTTTCCCCCGAGATCCTCCCCCGCGACGGGGCGATCGTCGTGGCGGCCACGGTGATCGGGAAGGGGGGCCAGCCGACGGAGTTCGACCCCCAGGTCGACGCCCTCGGCAGTTACGGGGTCGTGTTGGCCGAGTTCGCGCCCGGGGTCCGGCTGACCCTGCAGGTCACCGATTCGGCTCCCGGTGGGGTACGGATCGGGGATCGGGTGGGTACCCGATTGCGCCGTCTTTACCCCATGGAGGGCGAGTGGCGGTACGGCCGGAAGGCGGTCCCAATATCGCCGTAGGCCGGAGCGCGATCGCTACTTCGACCCAGGCCCTGCCTTCGGGGCCTCCCAGGGGACGCCAAGCCAGCTCTCGTGGACCTTACGCGCGAGCTCGCTGGCCGGCTCCGCGGCGGCGAACCGGTACTTGGGGGGAGGTGCCTTCCCGGTCGTCAGGCTCAGGTGGCGGAGGTACCCCCGGCGGAAGACGGCGAGGTCGACCGGGGTTCCGGGCGGGTACGCCTCGAGTTCCTTCTCGAACTTGCTGTACGCGACCTTGGAGCCGTTCACCGCGACGATCTCGTCCCCCGGGCTGAGACCTCCCCGGTGGCCGGGGGTGTCGAGCAGGACGTGGGTGACCCGAACGAACCCCCCCGCGTCCTCGAACCGGATGCCGAGGTAACCCGGGTCCGGCGCGTCGTCGTCCGGCGATTTCGGCCGGGGCCCGAAGGTCAGGCCCGCGAACCGTGCAAAGTGCTCGACGTCGACCTCCGTGGTCCCGCGGATGTACCGGTCGAAGAACTCGGAGAGGTCGAGGCCGGTCGCACGCTCCGCGACCGCCTGCAGCTCCCCCTCCTCGAGCCCTCGGCCGGGCTTGCCGTACTCGGTCCAGAGGAGCCGGACCACGGACTCCAGCGAGGCCCGGGCCTCCGTCCGGTGACGGATCTCCAGGTCAAGACAGAGGGAGACGAGGTACCCCTTCCCGTAGTAGGAGACGGACTGGTTGGGCGACTCCTCGAACGGCTGGTACAGGTCGACCCAGGCGATGCGGGAGAGCTCCTCCAGCGACAGCGCGTTCCGGCCGGGGGTGGAGACGACGACCTTTGCGATCTTGGCAGCCTCCTCGAGATACTTCGCGGGAGTGTACAGGCCCGCGCGGCGGAGGATGAGGTCGGAGAAGTAGTCGGTCGTCCCCTCCATCCACCAGAGTTGGCCGGTGTTCACCTCCCGGGTGTAGTCGAACGGCCCGAGCGCCTTCGGCCGGATCCGCTTGACGTTCCAGAGGTGGAAGTACTCGTGGCTCTGGAGGGAGAGGAACCGCTGGTACCGCTCGAGCGGGGCAAAGCTGTTCCGGAGCACGACCGCCGAGTTGGACGAGGCGTGTTCGAGCCCCCCGTCCGGCACGTCGCTCAGGTGGACGAAGAAGGTGTAGCTGTGGAGGGGGGACTCCCCGACCAGCCGGACGGACGCGTCCACGACCTTGGCCAGGTCCTCCTCGAGCCGATGGGCCTCGTAGTTTCCTCCCTCCCCGCAGATCGAGATCCGATGCGGGATCCCGTGGGGCCGGATCGTGAGCACGAGCGGGTGGCCCGCGTCGAGGGGGGAATCGACGAGCTCGTCGTAGGTCCGGGCCCGGTAGGTGGGCGGGCGCGAGCTGACCTCCTCCAGTTCGGTGACGACCTTCCAGTCGGGGGGAAGGTGCAGCTCGACCTCCACCGGCTCCTGGAGGTGGCCGTCCACGAACGGCAAGGAGAGCGCGGCGTTCAGGAACAGATGGTCGGAGGTGAGGTCGAACGCCTCCGTGACCATCTGGTGCCCGTAGACCGTGTACTGTACTGTAAGGGAATGGACCCCACCGGTGGAAAGGCGCCACCGGTCGGAGCTGATGCGCTGGACGGGGACCGACGCGCCGCTGCCGGAGGCCCGGGCGCTCACGCCGCGGAACCCGCGGACGTAGTTCACGATGTGGTAGGACCCCGGGACCCACGCGGGCAGGACCAGGTCCAGGGTGGGGGCATCGACGTCCGAGAGGTCGACCGCGAACCGCCCGCGGTGCCCCTCGCCGGTGGTCGCGTCCACCCGGTATCGGATCTGCACGGGAACCGGCCTACGCGAACCCGGGGAGGTCGCGGTCGTTCCCGCCCTTGCGCGCGTACGGTTCGCCGGCGATCCCGAGGTGGGCCGCCAACGCGCGGAACGTGGTGACCAGCTGGTTGATCGCGGCGGCCATCTCCTTCTGCTCCCTCCGGAGCTCCTGGATTTCTTGGCGAAGCATCCGCAACTCCGCTTCCCAGTGGTCCTCGCCCGGTCCAGAAGTCACGTGTCTCCCCTCGACCGAGGGTAGGTCCGGTCGCAGATTAGCTATCCCGGAGCGGGGGACGGCTAGGTCCGGGTGCCGCTCGGACCGAACGGCGAATCCGAGGTCCCCTTCTCCACGAACGGGACCCAGGTCTTCTCGGCGGCGGAGTAGTCGACCCGGTGGAGCTCGACGACGAACGACTTGAGCAGCTCCGACGGCGCAGGGCGGACCGTAACCGAGTACACGTAGATCCCGAACCCCATGAACTCCGTGACCCGTCGCAGCACCTCGGCGAGGTGCTCGAGCGGCACCGTGATCCGGATCGAGGTCTCCCCCAGTAATCCGGAGAACTCGTCCACGTCGAACGGGCGCTCGAGCGTGATGAGGGAGATCGCGGGGGGGGCGCCTCCGGGGGGAGCGGTGGAAGGCGCGGAGGGGGCCGGGGCTGGAGTGGGGACCGCGTTGGACCCTCCGGGCGGCCCGCGGGGCGCGAGCCTCGGATCCTTGGGAGGATACTTGTCCAGTACCGGAGACGAGTCGCGGCCGACGAACCCCGTTCGGACCGGGGTCCGGGCCGCCCGGCTCTTTCGGGGTGGGGCCTTCTTCTTGGTCGCCATGGTCTCCCCGGGGAGGCGTTGAGGGCCATAAGTTGGCCGGAGCCAAGGACGCTCACCACGGGGGCCCCCTTCGAGTCCGGAGGGGTCGCTCCCTCGTGCGGGACGGCCCGGGTCGGCGTGTTTGTCGCGATGTCCACCGTGCGAATCTCCGTCACGGACTGCCACTTTTGTCGCCCCGTCAACGACAATTCAATTAAGTAAGCCCGAGTGGGTGGGCGAGCAAGGCCGGACCCGACGAGGTCGGCCAAAATGAGGTAGAAGAATGCCCGCACGCGTGATGAAGGAGTTCCAGGCCCCGAGGGGGCTTCCCCGGAAGACGGCCTCGGTCTGCCCCGAATGCATCAAGGTCATCCCCGCGGTCGTCCGGGAAAAGGACGGTCGCGTGATCATGGAGAAGACGTGCCGAACGCACGGCTACTTCTGGGATATCATCTCGAACGATGTCGACTTCTATCTCCGGATGGAGGTCTACGCCCACGACGGGGTCGGATACGAGAACCCCTACTACGACAAGTTCCGCGGCTGCCCGACCACGTGCGGAATGTGCAGCCACCACAAGTCCCACACGGGACTCGCCCTGATCGACCTGACGAACCGGTGCAATCTGAAGTGCCCGGTCTGCTTCGCGAACGCCAACGCGGCCGGCTACGTCTTTGAGCCGACCCGTGAGCAGATCCAGTTCATGCTGAAGACCCTCCGCGAGCAGAAGCCCGTCGGAACGGTCGCGGTCCAGTTCTCGGGTGGCGAACCGACGCTCTCCCCCCTGTTCCTGGACGCGGTCTCGATGGCCCGGGACCTTGGATTCAAGCAGATCCAGGTGGCCACGAACGGGATCCGGGTCGCCAACGAGCCCGGCTTCGCCCAGGCCTCCCGCGACGCGGGACTGCACACCCTCTATCTCCAGTTCGATGGGCTGGATGACGAGATCTACCGGAAGGTGCGGGGCGTCCCGCTCCTGAAGGTCAAGCAGAAGGCGATCCAGGCCGCCCGGGAGACCCACTCTCCCGCCACGGACCTCGCGGCCGGCAAGCCGGACAAACCCCTCTCCGTCGTCCTCGTCCCCACCCTGGTCGGCGGGTTCAACGAGAAGGAGATCTGGCCGACGGTCAAGTTCGCGATCGACAACATCGACGTCGTCCGCGGCGTCAACTTCCAGCCGGTCGCCCTGACCGCCCGTATCCCCGACAAGGACCGCTTCCAGATGCGGTTCACCCAGTCGGACCTGGTGCGCATCCTTTGCACGGAGGGACCGTTCGAAAAGTCGGACTTCTTCCCCGTGCCGTCGGTCGCCCCGATCTCGGAGCTCGTCAGCATCATCCACGGCGAGGAGAAGATGACGCTCACGACGCACCCGGGCTGCGGCTGCGCCACGTTCGCCTTCATCTCGAAGGACGGACAGAAGATCACCCCGCTCCCCCGGTTCATGGACGTGGACGGGTTCTTCGAGAACGTCGAGTCGATGATCGAGAAGTACCGCGACTCGCGCTTCGCGCGGGTCCGAACGGCCGTGGCGGGGGCTCGTCTCCTCCACGACGTGTCGAAGTACTTCGACTTCTCGAAGGCGCCGGAGGGCCTGTCCGAGAAGAACTGCGTGAAGGTCATCGCCTCGATCTTCACCGAGGGGAACAAGGAGGCCGTCGCGAAGTTCACCTGGAGGACGCTCTACATCGGCAACATGCACTTCCAGGACGCGTACGACTACGATATCCAGCGCCTGATGCGCTGCGACATCCACTACGCCGTTCCCGACGGGCGGGTCATTCCGTTCTGCTCGTACAACTCGGGCCCGATCTACCGGACGGAGGTCGAGAAGAAGTTCTCCATCCCCATCCCGGACTGGCAGCGGGCGAAGTCCCAGGGTGGCGCCTCCCAGTTGAAGACCATCGAGACGATGGGCATCAACGGGGAAGTCATCGTGGACCCCGAGTACTACCGCGTGCGGGCGCTCAAGGGCGCCCCCGGGATGGGCTCGGCCTAGACCGCCCCCGACCCCCGGGACCAACCTCTTCCTTCTTCTCTTCTTTCGGCAGGTACGGCGGCCCGGCCCGCTCGTAGAGCGCACCTCCCGCCGCCCGCCACCGGAGGCTTTCGGGGGCATGGGACCGCTCCGCCCCGTCCAGCCGTCGGTCGATCTCCTCCCAGACGGGTGCCGGGTCGAATCGAGTGGCGGGGAGGGAGGGCGGGGCGGTGTCGTGGCGCTCGAGCCATCTCCCCCCGGCCTCGATGTGCTTGCACGTCCCGAGCCCCCGACGGGCGAAATCGGAGCAGGTACAGAGGGCAATCGCCCGGTCCGGGAACTCGGGGAGCATCACCCGGTAGGAGGTTCGGTGGAGCGGATTACGGACCTCGAGCAGCGGGAACGGCTCCCGGGTGAGCAGGAGCACGTCCAGGGGCTCCTCGACGGCGCGGCTCCGCCGCTCGGCGATCGCCCACGGGTCGTCCGCGGGTCCTCGGGCGGGGGGCCGGAAGGTATCGTGGCCGGGCATACGACTTCGCACCGCTCCCTATATACCCCGGGCTCAAAGGATACTCGATGCTGAACGCGACGACCTCGTTCCTCATCGCGCTCTTCCTCCTCATCTCGCTGGCCGTCATCGTCGGCGAGGTCTTCACGCACTTCGGTCAGGTGGCGCTGGTCGGCCAGCTCCTGGTCGGGGTCCTCCTCGGCCCCACGCTGCTGGGCGGATACCTCGGGATCTCCTCGACCACCGCCTCGTTCGTCGGCCTCCAGACGGTGGCGACGTTCTTCGTGCTGCTCATGGCTGGGCTCTCCGTCAGCCCCGAGCAGATCTGGGATACCGGGCTCTCCTCCGTCCTGCTCGGGATCGCGATCTTCCTCGTGCCGTTCCTCGGGGGCGCGGCGGTCGTCTTCGTCCTCTACCCCGGGTTCAGCACGACGACCCAGCTGTTCATCGCGCTCACGATCTCGATCACGGCCCTCCCGGTCCTCGCGATCATGCTGCGGGAGTTCGGCCTGATGAAGACCCGGTTCGGGACCTTCCTCCTGAACGCGTCGGTCATCAACGAGCTGTCGGCGGTGACGGCGTTCGCGATCCTCCTCAGCATCTCGACCAGCACGGCCGGCACGGTCGACGCCATCGCGATCTCGGTGGCCACCGTCGCACTGTTCCTGGCGAGCATCCTCACGATCCATGTGCTGTTGCGGGCGCTCCGCCAGGTCCGCCTATGGGACCGGCTCCTGGTGTGGTTCCGCGACAAGTGGCGCTCGCGCGAGGCCGGGTTCGCCCTCCTCATCGTCATCGGCCTCGGGGCCGCGCTCTACTCCCAGTACCTCGGCCTCACGTTCGTCGTGGGCGCGTTCTACGCCGGTCTCCTCATCACGCCCGAGAGCGCCGGCTCCAAGGAGCATCGCTCGCTGACGTTCCTCTTCGAGGCGGTCACGTGGGGGTTCTTCATCCCGCTCTTCTTCGCCCTGGTCGGGTTCAACACCGACTTCCGGACCCTCTTCTCGACTCCGCTCTCGGTCGTCCTGTTCGCCGGCCTCTGCCTGTTCGCGGTGACCGCCAAGCTCGGGATGGGGGCGATCGTGACCCGAAGCCTCCGATGGTCGACGCAGGAGTCCTTGGCCGCGGGCTGGCTCCTGACCAGCCGCGGCGCGGTCGAGCTCGCGATGGCCACCATCCTGCTGGGACTCGGGATCTTCACCCAGCCGGTCTACACGATCGTCGCCGGGGTCGGCCTCGTGACGACCTTCGTCTCCCCGATCGGCGCGCGCCCCTTCATCCGTCAGGTCACGCTCGAACGGCGGGCCGCGGAGGAGGCGGCCCGGCAGCCGCCCGTGGGCTCGGCGCTGCCCCCCCGCTCGCTGCTTCCCAACGAGGACGTCTAGGCCTCCCGGTCGCCCGGGCACGTTATCTTCCGGCCCTTCTCGACCGGCCCGATGGACGCCCCGCCCCCGGCCTCCGCACGCGCGCGTCGGGCCCCGCTGTCCAAGTCCGCCAAGATCGGGATCGGGCTCCTCCTGACGTTCGTCGGGCTGTTCCTGCTCTCCATCCTCCTGCCGACCGCGCCCGGCCGGTTCTCGACCATTCTGCCGGTGGCGGGCGCGGGCTTGCTGCTCCTCTGGCTGGGCGGCATCTGGATGGGGATCGGCAGCCGCTCGTAGAGGGTCGATGGTCCGGGGTCCCTGGCGTCTCGTCACGGTCGACATCGACGGCACGCTCACCCTCGTCCACGGTTGGCGGGTCATCAGCGAGCGGTTCGGGCGGGTCGAGCGGTACGAGCGGGCGATGGCCCGGATCCGCGCGCAGGAGGCGGGAGAGGACGAGACAATCACCGAGCTCGTCTCCATCGCCGAGGGCCACACCGTCGCCGAGGTCGAATCGGTGCTGGCCGCGACTCCCCGCCTCTCGGGGATCCCCGAGGGGGTGCGCCGGTTGCACGACGAGGGGATGCTGGTCGACCTGCTGACCCACAACCCCCCCTACGTCACCGACTGGTACCGGAGGCTGGGGGGGTTCGACGACGCGGCCGGCATCCGGGGGAGCCAGCCGACCGAGCCCCGCATCGGCCACCCGGTCGGGTTCGGGGCCGACAAACCCGGGGGATTGGCCGCCCTCCTGGCCCGCCAGGGGATCGACGCCAAGGACGTGGTCCATGTGGGAGATGCCCGACCGGATGCGGAGATCTTCCCGCGGGTGGGGGCGGGCATCGCGCTGAACGCCCGCTCCCCGCAGGTCCGGGCATCCGCCGACCTCGCGATCGATACGACGGACTTCGGTGGGGTCGTTTCGGCGATCCTGACCCTCCCCGCCCGAGCTGAACGGTGAGGCCGCTCCCGGAACAGTTTTCTAATACGAACCCGTAGCCGGACACTCCCCCATGGAGTTCGTGATCGTCTGGGCATCCCACCCCTCCTGGCTGACACTCCAGCTTCCCAAGGACGTCGCCGAGTTGATCGGCTACCGGCCGGAGGAGGGGCCGGAACGCGACTCGAGCCGCACCGTCTCCTTCCTGGCCCGGGGGCCCCAGATCGCCCGGGTCGTCGCGACCCACCGGGCGCGGGAGGCCCTCGCGGTGGAGACGGTCCGTGGTCGACTGGTCGCCTCCGCGCGGCCGGGTGACCGCCGCATCTTCACCCTTCCCAACGCCCTGACCCAGTACCTCGGCCTCCGGGTCCTCCAGCGGGGTCCGCGCGCCGGCCGAGGCACGGGCGACGGCCTGGTCTGGTTCGCCCCCGCGCCCGAATTTTACGAATTCCGCGCGGTCGCGGACGAGGGGAAGCCCTACACCGGCCCTTCCAGCGGGCCGTTCGCGCCGGTCTACGTCACCAACGCCCTCTACCCGTTCCCGAGCGGCATGTCCGACCTCGCGGAGCGGGAGCGGCAGATCGAGGAGACCGAGTGGCGCCCGGCCGTCCGGATGCTCCAACGGGTCGGGCGCGGGCGGCGGGACGGGGCCGGGTAGGCTCGTCGCTCCCCGGGCGACCGAAGGGTACATCTCCCAGACGGCCCATCTCGTACCGACGGACCCGCCCGGGAAGACCTGCCGCCGGGTGCGGAGTATATCTCCGAACTGGCTCGTTTCCTAAGTTATTTATAGGCTGGTCTCGAATTGAATCGTATGCGTGACCTCGCGGGTTCGCAGTCGAAGAGCCCGGTGAAGCAGTACACCCTGCGGAACCCGGTACCCCTGCGGACGGCCGCCGATATCTCGACGACCCGGTCGGGGATCCCGACCGATGTCGTGCTCGCGGACATCGCGGGTCCCGTCGACTTCGACTCGCTCGCCAAGGCGATCCGCCGGTCGGTCGGCCACGAAGGGATGCGCCCCGAGGACGCCCGCTCGATCGCCGCTCACGTGCTCAACTTCTTCGGGTTCAACGAGCGGATCATCGACAACGTACTGGAGCCGGACGACCGCGACACGTTCTACATGCTCGAGGACACGGGGATCCTGGAGACCGAGCGGGACGAGACGACCCTCTACGACGGCCGCGAGTGGCGCATCCACTACTGGATGTTCCGCAAGGACCGCATCTTCGACCTCGCCCGCGAGGAGTCCGCCGCGATGGCGGCCGCGGGGGAGCAGGACGTCGTCTACTCCTCGAATGCCAATCGGTCGGGTGCGTTCCTGCTCCCCCACGGGGAGCACGGCACCGGCCTCGCCGCCCACGCCGTCTACCACGAACTGGGAGACGAGGTGTGGCTCGAGCGCAAGCAGAACCCCATGCCCGCCCCGCGCGTCCCCTCGGCCCCGAAGCCCCGGCGACGCGCCGCCGCCCCCGCTCCGGCCCGAGACCTTTAGCGCCGGGGCGTCTCGTCCCCCGGGTGCGCCGTTTCCTTCTCCTGGCCCACCGCGTACCCCCGAACGGGGCGTTCACCCTCAACGACCTGGCCGGCGGGGCCGGCCGCATGGACGAGGTGGCCCGCGCGGTCTCCACGGCGTTCACCCTCTCCAACGACCTCCGACGCGACACCGAGGTGTCGATCCTGTTCGTGGCCCAGCCCCCGCCGGTCGCCCGCCGGGTGGACGTGGTGGGCGCCCGGGTCCGCTACCTGAACCCGGACGAGCGGTCGACCGCCGCCCTGGTCAAGAACGCCCTCGTCCGGTCCGCCGGCTTTCCTCAGCCGCTCGAATCGTCCCCGGGCCTCCGGGTAGGCCCGGTCGACCCCCCGGCGGCCCTCGCCGGGTTCCTTCGGCTCCCGGGGGCGGTCTGGTTGACGGAGGGGGGACGGCCGATCGCGGAGTGGTCCCCCTCGGACGGGTCGATCGCGGCCGTCGTCTCCGACCCGTACGACCCGAGCGAGGCGGAGGCGGCCCAGCTCCGCGATTCCGGGGTCCCCCAGGTCTCGGTCGGGCCCCGCAGCCTGCGGACTTCCCAGGTGATCGACCTCGTCCATGCCGCGCTCGACGCCCGGGAGGCCGCGGCGGCGCCGGGGGACCGCCCTAGCGCGCGACCAGCGGACCCGGCCCTTTCGAGCGGAGGGCCTCCCGGACGGTCCGGGGGCGCAGCCCACCGACCACCGCCGTGAGGCGTACGACCTCGCTCGGCTCGGAACGCGACCGCGTGCCGAGCACCAGCCGCTCGGGCTCGCCGAGCCGGTGCCGGAGCGCCCGAAGGACCCGGTCGAGGGTCCCGAGGGTCATGTTGGAGCCGCCGTCGAGGTGGACCAGCACCGACGGCCGCTCCGCGATGCGGTAGTCCAGCAGCGTCTCGTTGAGGGCCTCCTGCACCAGGCGCTCGGGCTCGGAGATGTGGTACTCCCCGACGACCAGGGTCGAGAGGTCGGAGGCCCGGAGGTGGTTCTTGAGGCTGGCGAAGTCGACCGAGATCTGCGAAGGGTTCTCGACCATGTCGACCAGGCTGGTGACGAGGGAGTGGACGTAGGCGTTGCGCACCTGGAAGACCCGGTGGATCGGGAGGGAATCGAAGCGACGGAGCTTCTCGTTCGCAAGCGCCAGCAGGAACCCGCCCATCCCCTCGAGGTCTGCCACGGTCGCCTCGACGTTCTCCCGCCGACCGGTGTTCGTGTCGAGTTCGACCTGGAACGGGAGGAAGGCGACCGGGATCGGGAGCGTATCGGTCTCGCGGAGCTCCCGCGAAAGGAACGGGAGGAGCGCGCTTCCGGTTCCCCCGCCGAGGCCGGCGAGGAGGAAGACGATCTCGAAAGGGCGCAGGCGACGGAGGAGCTCCTCCTTCCCTTCCTCGGCGCCGCGGAGGACCGCCTCCCGGTCCCCGCCGCTGCCCCGGCCGCGGAGCTCCCGGTGCCCGAGGAGGATCCGCTCCTCGACCCCGGTCCGGAGGAGGTGGTTCGCGTCGGTGTTGACGGCGAAGGCGCGCACCCCAGGGATGCCGAGGGCGAGGAGGTCGGCGACCGCCTCGCTGCCGGCCCCGCCGAGGCCGACGACGGCGATGGACGGCGTGACGGCGAGGGAGGCCCAGGAGTCGAGTTCCGGCGAGTTCGTCATGCGCTCTCCCCGCCCCTCAGGGCGGTGGGGAGCCCTCGGTGGCGAGCGCCTCCCCCTCTCTCCGGTGGGACCGGGCCGCGCCGACCTGCTCGAGGCGGCCACGGATGTACTCGCGGACGGCCGAGCGCACGGCATCGTCGACGCTCACGGAGTTGCCCTCGCGCACGAACGCCTCGAGCCGGCTGTTGTCCTGGCGGGAGAGCTCGACGACGACCTTCCGGACGTTCTGGGGCGGGAGGTGGAGTTCGATGTACTGCTCGAGTCCCTCTCGGATCGTGTCGGAGATCGTCGGAGAGCCGCGATCCTCCTGGATCTGCTTCAGCTTCTCGATGAGTTCCTGCGGGATCCTTACGGTCACCCGCTCGGACGTGTCGACCATGTCTGTCAGACAAGACCCCTTTCTTTGTCTGACGATTGACATATCGGATTGCTTGTATTTGAATCCCATCGGCCATCGGGGCACTAAAATCCCAAAGCCGACACTCTGTCAGTCGGGCCAAGCAGGAGCTTGATAATCGGAAAGCCGCAGGTTCCAGAACGTGGCGCCAACTAGGATTTCACGTACAACGCTTGATCTTCAGCGTAGCTCGCGATGGCACGGAGCTCTTGGATGGTGGGCTGGGCAAACACTTCAGAAATCAGTTGTGGCCAGGCAGAAGACTCTGGCGCTAGGGAGAGCTTGTTGTTCCAAGTGGCTAGGAAAGGTTTGGATTCTCCTGAACCGATTCGGAGTTCAGCAGACCGGAAAAAGTGACCTGAACTCCGGTCCTCGCCAGACAACTTGATTGTGATGCTCACAGGCCCGCTCGACTTGGCCGTGGTCGGACTATCTCGAGAACCTGTCGCTCAGAATCCCAATGATAGAAAGAGGGGGCTCCGATGAGATTCTTGATCGTTACCAGCGAACAGTGCTTGACCACTGTCACGTCGATCGATGCGCCAAGATCCAAGACTAAGTCAGCGGTCAAGTAAGACCTCTTGAAAGACTGCCACAGCTCGCGACGGGGGTGCCGGTGTCAGCCGCATAATCCCATTTTCGTACCGTGCGACGAGGATGATAAGCCTCTCGGTGAATCCAGATGTTAGAATCCCCCGTTCGCGAGTTAGTCGCTACAAAGGTCCAGACCCTCGCTCTCCAACAGTACGGGCAGGAAGTCGAGGGACGGTTCATGCAGTTGAGGATGCGCCGGCAGGAATTGCCCCTCCTATAGGGGTAACCAAACCACAGGTCGACCGATAACTGGACCTGAATCCCAGAGTCGCCAGTTGGCCCTTAACCCTTCTAGGGTGGGCGGTAGACTAATGGGGGACTTAACAGGCCCCGAGATAGGAAAATGCCCACCCTCCTCCAGGTCCGCCAGGAGCCGACAGGTTGTCGATCGCCCAGGTTCCAACGTTTGGCGGGAACGCGTACTCGTAAGTAATGTTCGCCTGAATCGACGTCGTCACATTCTGAGCAACGCCGTCTGCGGTAAACGGAACGACGATTTGGAAACTGGTCGAAGAAAGCGCGTACGATTTTGGACCCGTGCCACAGGTCGAGATAATCTCGGTCTCGCGGTAGAATCCGTTTTCAAATGTGATCGGGCCGATGGCACTAGCATTCTGCATCGACTCGTTCAGCACGAGGTCGTCGGGTTCCCCGGAATCGTTGACGTACTGGAAGGCTCCCAATGAGACGGTAACATAGGACTGTGTCCCTCCTCGGGCTACAAAGCGCTCGCTCGCGCACCCGGTGGCCTCCCCCCCCTTGGCCATCCCAGCGTAGATGGTCCAACTGTTATGGGAGAAAGTCCCCCACACCGACCCGTTCCAAGCGTAGGTTGTAGCGGAAGTTCCGTTGATGTGCAGCGTTGCCGTGGACATGTAGGCTCGTGAGGTCAGGTACGGGCTATTCAGTAACACAAGGGGACTGAGCAATTCGCCAACCTCTGCGAGTACCCTTCCATGGACACATTCATTGCGGCCGGGTCCGCTCAGAAAGACTGGAATCTGGTACGTCGCGACAACCAGTACCAATGCGGCGACTACTCCGGCTACTCCTGCGACGAAGAATCGACGGGAGGGGTCGGACATCTTCAGGGTACTGACGGCGGGAACTCTCCTTAACCCTTCTAGCAAGTCTGGTGGTTAACCGGGCAGTAACCCGCTAGCCAGACGTGAATCACCGGCTGGAACGTAGTGGTGATGTCACCGAAGGTGTAGTAGAAAACCGCGGTTTGAGTCGTGGATGGATCGTAGAAACTGCAAGAGAGGGTGCTCTGAGCAGTGTACGAATCCGTGGTTGTATCCGTCACCGGGACGCTCTCGCCAAACGATTCTCCGATCACCGCTCCCGCAATGTCCACTCCAATTTCGGTGCTCTCGTCCAGCGTGATGTCTGTCCCAGCTGTCGACGAGTACGTAGCGCTTGAGGTCCATGAGTAGGGGTATGGGTTGCTCGAGCTGTAACCGGTTCCGACCTCGAAAACCAAGTATCCGGAGGCGGGTGTGCCATAGTTGAACGACGTATCACTCAACCATTCCGGAACAGTGGCGTTTGACAGGCCGGCTGCGCCCAGGTAGCCAGCTGCCCAAGCCGTGGATATGTAGGGGTTTCCGAGCTGCTGTTGGACAGTCCCAGCAAATCTGTACTCCAGTTTGATCTCTCCACCCTGACCCCAGTGGACATCCGCTGGTCCGATCTGGGAGATGTTGTTCCAGACGTAGTTCGCGCCATTCCCTCCATTGTAGCTGTTGATGGTCTGAGAGGATCCTCCCGTGATGGTTGGTGCACAGTCGGCAGAGGATGTGTGAACGAAGGCAACCGCAGCAACGGCCCATGCACCAGGGGCAGACGAGTCGTTGAGCACGTATGGGACGTATCCGGTCGACTCCGTTGGCATCGAGGGAACCGAGCGGTTCTCGGACCAACCGCCTGGGCCGGCGGATGCGGTCAGATTGAATGTGCTCTGGAAGTAAGTAGCGTAGATTGGGTTCCCATTGACGACCTCCCAAGTGACGCAACCACCCCAACCCAAATAGAAAAAGACTTGGTGGCCATTGCCCATGTCCCAATAGTTACCTCCGTAGACTGTTGTGTCGACCGCCATTGAAGCGTTGAAGTAACCGTGACTGTCGGTCCTCCAGGGATACATACTTCCTGTGGTATTGAACCAGAAGACCCGCGTCGCCGTTGGGTCGCTCGCGTTCGTAAAACAGACCGCGTAGAGGTCCAGGTCCGCTCCGCTTAGAGCTCCTCCGTTCTGAATCAGGACATCTGGATTTGGAGTGTTTGCCTGGCCGGAGACGAATCCGACTATGTTGTCTGTGCCAATCCCATACGTCGAGAAACTGCCCGTGTGCCACGAACTCCAAGAAGAACTACACCCAGTAGCGACCTTGAATTCGTAGTAGTATGTTTGGGCGGCCATCACGTCATTTAGATTGATACTGCCGGCGTTTCCGCTAAACACCGCCGAAGGGACCGGGAATGGCATCGCAAAGGAAGAACTCCCAGACCACACGAACACCACCCACGGTGCAGACTCATTCGTAGTCCAGTTTATCCAGAATTGCTGTACGTGCCGAATCCCTGGATTAGCGTTCGCTGAGGTGACCGTCGGCGTCGCGCAGTAAAGGTAACAGCGACCTGCATTGCACCCCGACAGGTACCCTTCGTAAGTCGCATGGATGTTTGGGGTGTAGACCGTAAGGGTTGTCGAATTGCTCGTATAGCTCGCAATCGCCGCCTCCCCGGTCGTGTTCCAACCGAGGAATGAATGCCCGACATCGGGCGCATCTTGGACAGGATATTGGCAACTGGGCGAAGTGTCGCAAGAATAAACGAAATCGTTCGTTTGATCATGACAACTCGTAAGACCAGTAACGTTTAGCCAACTGTGGGAACAGTTGAATGTCATGTACGTCCCATCAAAGAGCATCTGCGGGCCTGCCGTTGTGGAGTCAGCTGAAGTTTGTGACGGGCCATTCCCAAGGACGAGAGGTCCTTGCCCTTGACTCTTGGGAATGGCATATGTGGAGGCCAAAGCCCCGGTAGGGACAATGACCACCGCGGTCAGGATACTGACCAAGGTCAGAATGAACACCCTTCTTTCGGCGCTTCGCCGCGTCATTTGAGCCCCGTGGGGCCGAATCTGGTCTCGCCCTAGTTGTTCACCCCGTCAACTTCGGTTTACTCACCCTTATCCCAAAACTTCAACTTACTGCGCGCCTTTAAAATCGGTCTCACACGACAGCCACTCTCGGCAGGACCACTCCTGCAAGGAGGCCATCAACTTCCGCATCGCTCGACGCGATTGCCCCATGAGTGCTTCAGCTTGATAATGGGCATAGGCCCATCTCACCAGTTAGTCCCGTTATCACGGATAAGTGCGTATTCATACGGGTGGGAGTGGTTCCGAGGATCGGGAGCCGATTGATTCCGCAAGCTACTCGATCGTGGCCCTGTATGAGTCCCAAAGACTACCGTCGCAGCGGCGAGAGCCCGATAAAGATCACAGTGGGCCGACTAAAATCACATCGGTTCCATTAAAATCACAAGAGCGGCCCGGCGGGCACTAGAATCCCAAAGCCCGACCATCGGGGCCCTGGGATTTTGAGCGTCAAGACCCACCCCGCGGGATGTGGTGAGGCGGTCCGTAAGTGGTATCGTTCGCACCTGGCCCGCGTGGGAGCCGGATTCTCCATGGCCTAATCGTCTCGGGAACGCAAATTCCGGAAGAGTCGCTCGCCGAATGCGTGGGATCCTCGGTAGGCGGAGGATAAGGCCCATCGACGGCCATAGAGAGGTATGACAACCATTTGCCCGAAGTGCAGCACGGACCTCGTGCCGAACGCCACCTACTGCAGCGCCTGCGGCATCAACGTGTCGACCCTCAAGGGCGCCACCTACGCCAAGCAGTACTCCGTCTCGTCCGACGACCTTTCCAAGAAGGTCCGCGAGCTGCTGCACGACGCGACCGTCTCCCGCATCATCGTCAAGGACGACAAGGGGACCACGCTCCTCGAGATGCCGGCCACGGTCGGCTTTGCGGGGGTCCTCCTCGCGCCGTGGCTCGCCGCCCTCGGGGTGATCGCCGCTCTATCGACCCACTGCACGCTCATCGTCGTGAAGAACGTCCCTGTGGTGGTCCCGGCCTAGGCCAGACCTGGTTTCAGCGGCCGACCGCTCCCGCGCGACCGACTCACCGGGGCGGGACCGTCCCGATCTTGGGCACTAAGGCCGCCGGTCCTCCGGTTCGGCCGGAGTTGCGCGGATCGCGGTCGGCTGGCCTCTCGAACTCCGAGGCCCGTTCCGGGCCTAGGGGTTTGCGGGAGGTCGCCCCGTGACCTGGGGGAATGCGGTGTGCTTGAGCTTCCGTAGGTGGCGCCGGGCCCTCCAATGGGATACCCGACGCACGTCGATCGGGGCCGCCTCTCCGGTCTTCGACTCCTCGTGAGCGAGCGCGGCCGCGAATATGTGCTGTCCAAGCTCCGGTAGCGGTCGTAGGGCGGAGTCGATAACGGTGGGCCGCCTCCGGGGAGGCGGCACATCGAACGTCGGCCAATCCTCCCGGGGCCGGGGGGTGGAGCGCGAGAGGACCGGCGAGATATCCGGGGCGCTCGCATCCCTCGCCGTCAGAGGAGGTCCGAGGGACCATCGTTCCCGCAGCGTGCGGATCACCGATGTGCTCCGGTATACCTGGTTCACGACCGTGCGGCGGTCCACCCAGGCCGAGATCGCAATGGTCGGGATGCGGACACCGGCCCGGTCGAACCGGAATCCCATTTGCCCCTCGGGGGCGGCCGGATCCGGCGGAGGGACCCGCGGGGGCGGGACATGGTCGTACGTCCCCCCGTGCTCGTCGAACGTGACCAGCAGGAGCGTGTTCTCAAAGTTGGACCCCCCCGGGGTCGACGACGCGCGCACCGCGCCGTACACCTGGGCCAACAGCGCCTCCCCGCCGGCGATCGCGGAAGGTCGCGGGAGGAAGAAGAGGACGCGCCGGAGGGCGGCCGTGATCGGGGGATGCATGTCGCTGTGCGGTGGGATGAGGCTGGGCTCGATGAACGAATATCCGGGCAGCTTGCCGCTCGCCGCGTCCCGGAAGAATTCGTCCATGGGGCGGAAATGGGTCCGGAAGAAGGAGAACAGACGGCGCGCGTGGAGTAGTCCGGTCAACGAGACCAGCTGGACGGGGTCGAAGTAGACCCTCCAGCTCACGTGCGCCGCTTCGAGCCGCTCGAAGATCGTCTCGGCATCGTTCCGAAGAGGGAAGTTCCCCAAGGGTTCGTTCACGACGAACCCGGAGGAGGTCGCCGCATGGAAGAACGACCGGTTGGGGAACGTCTGAGAAGGTACCTCGCAGAACCAATGGTCGAAGCAGGCGAATTCCCGGGCGAGCGTCGAGAGGACGGGCAGCTCGGCGGGAGTGTGGGAGGACATGATCTGCGCGTACTCGTCGTACCGGGGGAGACGGCCGGCCCGCGAGCGGAACGAGTCGATGTAGTCCGTGACGAAACCGGACATCGAGGGCACGGCCGTCGGATCACTCGGGGCGTTGAATGGGGGCCGCATCTTCCCGGCCGGGAGGAACCGGTTGCCCTCGGGAACGATCGTCCCAAAGAGCTGGGTGTTGGTGTGCGGGTGTTCCTCGCCGGGGTCCGGGTCGGGGCTGTCCATCACTTCGCTCGGGTGGACGGGCACCGTCCCCCGCTCGGCCCCAGGGGCGTACGCGGGAATGGGGTTGCTGAGGTTCCGACCAACCACGCCCTCGAAGGAGGGCATTTCGCCGGGGCCGTACAGGTAGCCGAGCAGGTTGTCGAACGAACGGTTCTCGAACATCGCGACGACGACGTGGTCGAACCGGTGGGGTGTGTTCGGGTCGGTCATTCGTTTCCCTCCGTGGACGGCCGTCGTTGGGCGCCGCGCCCCGCCCCCGGTGCACCGTCCGTCCGGCTCAGCCCTTCGCCAGGGGTTTGCCGACAGCCCAGAAATGCCGGTCGCCGGTGATCGACTCCGGTGCCTCGTCGCCGCCGATCAGCCCCTCCTTGCGCCACTTCTCCAGGCGCTGAGCGATCTCCGCGACGGCCGATCCCGCGTCCACGTCATTCCCCGAGGTGGGACGGCCGTCGGTCGGGACGAATCCCCGAGACTGCAGGCTCTTCCATACCTGCTCCGCCGTCACGGCCCCTCCCTGACGTCGGGCCAGGAAGGCGAGGATGAATGCGTCGGCGACATCGTCGGGGTCCACACTGGCCTGGAATTGGATCTTCATCGGGGGGCTCGGGCAGGCGAAGGTCGCGGTCTATATCAGGGGCCGCCGAGAGGGCTCGGGTCCCGCTGAGGGTCGGTCGTCGGGCGGTCCCGGACCCGCGGATCTCTACGGCCCTCCGATAATCGCCCGACGATAATCTGCAGGGTCCAACCCCCGGGCGATGAATCCTTCAAGGGGTGGCTCCTTAGTACCCGAGGATGCCGCCGGCCACGCCACTCGAGCTCGTCCCGCTCACAGAGGATCCCGCCTCGGCCATCGAGCTCAGCCGCGCCGCGATCGTTGCGGCCTACACCCGCTCCGGGCCGGCGGCCGACGCCGAACCGCGCATCGCCTCGGTGACCGACCGGATCCGCGCCGGAGAGCTCGCCGAGGGACGCCTCGGTCGGCTCCGGGGCAAGACGGTCGGCATCGCGCTCTGGGACACCGGCCATCCCCGAGGCATCACCCTCCAGATCCTCTACCTCGTTCCGGACGCCGCACGGCCGGCCGTGTACGACGGGTTTCTCCGGGCCCTCACGGAGCAGGTCGGTCCGTCAGTATTCACCCCGGGCGGACTCGTCGGGCTGTCCGACGAGGAGGAACGTGCGATGATGGAGTCCCGGGGATACTCCCGATTCTCGCGGTCGGAGATGCGCTGGCCGATCGGGCGCGACATACCTCCGCTGCACGTGCCGGAGGGAGTCACGATCCGATCGGTTCTGCCCCAGGACGAGCCCGCGGTCGCGGGCCTTCATCACGCGGCGTTCGGCGGGACGTTCGACCAGTACATGTATCTCACCGACCCCGACCCCCTCGTCGACGCCGCTCGCGGGGTCCGCGAGATGATGGGCGGTCGGTTCGGGGAGTTCCTGGTCTGGGCGTCCACGTTCGCCGAGTCGTCGGGTCGGCCGGTCGGGGCCTCCCTCGTCGTGCGCGCTCCGTACGGGCCGCTGCTGATCAGCGTGATGGTCGACCGGGCGCGCCAGGGGGCCGGGGTCGGGCGGGCGCTCGTGGTCGGCAACCTCCACGCGCTCCACGCCCGTGGGGAGGCCGTCGCGGTCCTCAACGTCACCGAAGGGAACGTTCGGGCGGTCCGCCTCTACGAGAACCTGGGGTTCGTCCGAAGCCTCGGCCCGGAGCACTCGTGGTACTCGCGCGCCGCGGTCCCGGTCGCGCCGGGGGAGATCCTCAATGGTCCTCCGCGCTCGGACTCCCCGCGTACGACAGCTTCCGCAGGGAACCGAACGCCGCGAACATGAACACGCCGAAGACCAGGATGGTCGCCCCGGAGAAGAGATAGGTCCCCTGGACCCCCGCGTACACGGTCAGCTCCCCGCCCGCGTACTGGCCCGCGGGGACGAGCGCGTAGCTGCCCACCTCGTCCGCCGAGAAGACCCGACCCATCATCTCGTCAGGGACGGTCGATTGGATGGTCGAGAGGAAGATCGTCGTGAACATGCCCGGGATCGTCCCGAAGAGGAAGATGATCGGGAGCGCGAGCCATATCGAGTGGACGAGCGCGAGCGCGAACAGGGTCACCCCGAGGGCGCACGTGAGGGCGATCAGCCAGCGACCCGCCCGGCGCTCGAACCGCGCGTTCGCGACCATCACGAACCCGACCGACGAGCCGATCGTCGCGGCGGCCACCATCGCCCCGTACCAGATCCCCTGCGTCAACCCGAGCCAGCTGGTCACGTAGAGGGCGAGCTCGACGGTCGCGAGCGCGACGAGGAAGTTGATCACCAGCGCGGCGACCGTGATCTGGAGGAGTGCCCGATGTCGCGCGAGGTAGGCGAAGCCGTTGCGTGCGTCGTGCAGGAGCGACCGGACGGGGCCCGTGCGGGTCACCGAAAGGTCGACGTCGACTCCGGCGAGGGCCACCTGGGTGACGAAGAACAGGGTGAACGGGATGGCGAACGCGTACGCGGCGGGCTCGATGGTCAGGAGGATGCCGACCCCGATGGTCCCGGCGGCGCTCACCCCGCCCGCGATCGCGTAGATCGCGCCGTTCGCCCGGCCCAGAAGTTCCCGCCGAACGACCCGGGGGACGGAGGTGTTGAACGCCGGACGGAAGATCGTGGAGGAGACGATCACGGCCGCCCAGAGCGGGTAGATCAGCAGGATCCAGTACGGGAGGTAGAACCCGGGCGGCCCCGGGACGTAGAGTCGCCCCGCCGGGTGAAACACGAAGAGGGTCGCGAGTCCGCTGAGCGCGACGACGCCGACGAGATTGACGAGGCGCATCAGGTGCCCGCGGTCGTACCGGTCCGCGAGCGCGCCCGAGTAGAACGCGGCGATGAGCGTCGGCACCGTGGAGGAGAGTCCGAGGAGCGCGAGCGCGAGCGCCGCATAGGTGGCCCGGTGGTCGGCCGGATACGCGACCGCGACCGAGAAGAACAGGATCACCGAGGCGGTGCCCGGGGCCGCGAACTGCAGCGCTCCGGCCGTCAGGAACGACCCGAAGGAGCGCTGGCGGAACAGTTCCGCGTACCGACCGCTCAGGAGGTCCCTCCACCCGGTGGCGCGGGGACCGAGACCTGCGAGTTAAGCCTATCGCGGCCGCGGAGGCGGCCCCCCGAAAGCCGAATATGGACGGCCCCCGTCGGGAGCCTTCCGGAGCCCACCGTGCGCCTTCTCCACCGTGACGAGGCGACCGGACAGCTGCGCCTCCGGCTCGAGAGCCCGAGCGACCTCTGGCGGATCGCGCGGTTCGTCCGCCCCGGCGACCTGGCCGGCGGCTCTACCACGCGGCGCGACCCCGAGGCTCCGATGGACGTGCCGGGGGCGGAACGCGTGCGCCGGCGGGTGTGGATCGTCGTGGAGGTCGAGCAGGTCGAGTTCCACGGGTTCTCGAAGCATGTCCGTCTCACCGGTCCGATCCGCGAGGGCCCGTTCGACATCGGGCGCCACCACACCCTCGACCTGACCGAGGGCGACGAGGTCACCGTGCTCAAGCGGTCGACCTCCGCGGGGGACCGTATCCTTCTCGAGGAGGGGCTGGCCGGCACGGGCGAACCGACCATCCTCCTCGCCGCCGTCGATTGGGGCGATTCCTCCCTCGTCCGCCTGCGCGGCCGGGCGATCGAGCCGGTCGCCGACTTGCGCCGGACGATCGCGGGCAAGCGGTTCGAGGGCGGCCAGGGAGAGAAGGACCGGAAGACCTACTCGGACGAGCTGGTCGCCCTTCTCCGTCGGGAGGGGCCGGCGGCGAACGCGGTGATCATCGCCGGTCCCGGGTTCCTGAAGGAGGAGCTCGCCCGGCGACTTCACGAGGAGGACCCGGCGGTCGCCGCGAAGGTGAAGGTCTACGCCACGGCCGAATCCGGCCGCGTCGGGGTCGACGAGCTCCTCAAGTCGGGACGGGCGACCGAGGTCCTGCGGGGCAGCGTGGCGGCCGAGGAGGCGGAGTTCGTCGAGCGCCTCGTGCGGTCGCTCGCGACCGGCACGCGGGCCGCGGTCGGCCGCGACGAGGTGGCGGAGGCGGTGGACGCGGGCGCGGTCGAGACCCTCCTCGTGTCGGAACGGTTGCTCACCGACCCCGAGGTCCTCCCGGTGCTCGACCGGGCCCGCAGCGCCCGGGCGCGCCTCTTCGTCGTGCGGGACGAGGGCGAGAACGGAGCCAAGCTCGACGGGCTGGGGGCGATCGCCGCGATCCTGCGCTACGACTGGACGAGCGCCGGGCGGCCTACACGACCGCCTGGATCGCCTCGCGCAGCTCCTCGTACCGGCGCTTGAGGTCCTTCAGCGCGAAGCGCAGGGCCTCCCGCGGCGTGAGCGAGCCGTCCGTCTCGAACCGGAGGAAGAAGTCCTCCGTGTCGGGGGTGATCTTGATGGAGCCGTGCTCGCACGTCTTCTCGCAGGCGCCGCAGTCGATGCACTTCAGCTCGTCCGTGACGGAGAGCTTGCCGCCGGAGAACTCGAGGATGTTGACGGGGCAGGACGCCGCGGTGCGCTTCAGGCACGCTTCGGTGCAGTCGGGCTTCTTCGCGATCTTGACGTGCGGGCGGGGGAACATTCCGACGCCCTGGGCGACCTGCCACTTCGCGTGCTCCCGCGCGGTCCCCACGACCGCCGTCGCGTAGGCGAGGAGGGCCTGGCGGGCACCGAGGCGGACGATCGGGATCTCGGGCTCGAGGATCGCGAGCGTGGCGTCCCCGAGGGGAACGACGTCGCGCGCGTACACGGTGCACGGACCCTTTCGGTCGATGGAGAACATCACCTGGCAGTGCGGGCAGCCGGTCCCGCCGCACGTGCACTCCGACTTGCGTCGGAACTCGGAGAGGTCGGTAGGGATGGGCAGAAGGCCGAGCCGCAGCGCGATCGCCTCGTCGAACATGCTCGTCGACGAGTCGTAGTCCTTCCCCGTGGCCTCGTCCCGGATCGGTCCGAGGTGGAATTCGACATCCTCGATCGCGAGCTTCGGCACGTCCGCGAGCAGGGTCCGCCGGATGGCGTTGACCTGGGAGGCGGTGGCGCTGTCGATCTCGACGACCGCCGAGCGCGGCTTCAGCTCCTGGATGGTAAGAGGCGCCACGGGGTTACACCCGCCGTCCGCGTCGGCCGCCCTTCGGCTTCGTCCCGTCGTGGGGTACCGGCGTGACGTCCTCGATGCGCTGGATCTTGACCCCCGCGCGAGCGAGCGCCCGGATGGCCGCCTGGGCGCCCGGACCCGGGGACCGGGATCGGTTCCCGCCCGGCGCGCGAACGCGCACGTGGAGGGTGTCGTACCCCTTCTCCTTGATCGCGGCCGCGATCTGGTCGGCGGCCTTCATCGCGGCGTACGGGCTCGATTCGTCCCGTGCGGCCTTCACGACCATCCCGCCCGTCGCCTTCGCGAGCGTCTCCGCCCCCGTGAGGTCGGTGACGGTGATGTGGATGTTGTTGTAGCTGGCGTAGATGTGGGCGATCCCGATCTTCACCATCGCCTACGCCTCCTGCGGGGGAGCGGGAGGGGCCTCGGCGGGAGCGGAGCGGGCCGACAGCCGCTCCCGCAGCGCCGAGCGCTGGGAGTGGTCGTCGTCCGAGAGCGGGCTCGTGGGAGTGTAGGAGATCCGCAGCTCGTCGGCCGCGGGCACCAGGTAGCCGGGGCGGGTGACGCGGTGGTCCCCGATGGAGAAGTGCCCGTGGACGATCCACTGGCGCGCGCCCTTCGGCGTGGGGGCGAGCTCGCGGTGGAAGACGATCCATTCGAACCGGCGGCGGAGCACATCCTCCGTCGTCAGGGCGAGCACGTCGTCGATCGAGGGGGAAGACTGGGAGAGCACGCCGAGCCGGCTGAGCCGCCCGAGGAGACCCGCGGTCTCTCGCTCGGCCTGGGGTTCGCCGGCACGGAGCCGGGCCTGCAGGTCGCGCGCCTGACGGCGGAACCCCCGAAGGATTGACTGCGCCTTCCAGAGCTCGCGCTTGTTCTTGAGGCCGTACTTCTCGAGGAGCTTGCGCTCCTCCTCCATCCGCCCGGCCTCCCACGGGTGCTTGGGGGTGTCGTACGTCCGGCGGAGGAATTTCGGATCGCCCATCGTTCTACGCCTTCTTCGCCGGGGTCGCGGCCGGTGCGGCGGGAGTGGCCGGGGCGGCCGCCGGTGCGCCGGCGGGTCCCGCCTCTTCCTTGCCTGCCGCGGCGGCCGCCGCCTTGGCGTCCTTCTTCAGCACGCCCGCGGCCATGCCCGTCCGCCCGTTCGAGCGGGTGCGCTGGCCTCGGACCTTCTGGCCCCGCTCGTGGCGAACGCCACGGTAGCTGCGGACCATTCGCATCTGGTTGATGTCGTCCCGGCGGCGGGTCGTGAGCTCGGGACCGATGTAGTGGAGGGTCTCGCCCATCATCGGCTCGCGCCGGTGGTTGACCATCCAGAGGGGGACCTTGGTGGGGAGGGAGGCGAGCGTCGCTTCGATCCCCTCGACCGTTTGTTCGGAGAGGTTGCCGATCCGTTCCTCGGCCGGAACATTCGCAAGAAGGCAGGCCACCTCGGCGAGGCGGAGGCCGACTCCGTTCACGCCCGTGAGGGCCAAGGCGGTCGGGCGGGTGCCGTCCAGGTCGGTGTTCACGACCCGGACGATGTAGCGGAAATTGGGGTTGTCGGAAACGAACTTGGGGGTCTTGCCGGACCCGGGGCCCTTGCCCTTGGTCTTCCCCTCCTTGCCGTCCTTCGAGTCCTTGGAATCCTTCGAGTCCTTGCCCTTGCCGGTCTTCTCCTTCTTCGGGGCCTTTTCCGTCGAGGGCTCGGCCTCGGCAGGCGGGGCGGACGCGGCCGGTGCGGCCTTCGCGTCCTTCGATTCCTTGGGCGCGGGACTCACTCTCCTGATGTACCGGGACCGGATGCGCAGGGGGCCTCGCGGCCCTCCGAACTACCCCCGGTCCGAGGGTGCGCGCGCCGAGAAAGCCGCCCCTCTTAAGTGCTTCGGGCCGAAAACCGCCCCCGGGGATTCCCTCGTATTCCGGACCGTCCCGGGGGCCCCGGGGGGCCTCGCCACGGCGCCGGCCAAGGTGTATGTAACCAGAGGGGGTGGCCGGCGACGTGGCATCCATCCCCCGCGTTTCCGTTGTCGTCCCCACGTACAACGAGCGGGGGTCGCTCGCCGGCCTCTACCCCGAGCTGTGCGAGGCGCTCGCCCCCTACCCCAGCGAGTTCGTCGTGGTCGACGACGGGTCCCCCGACGGGACGGCCGACTTCGCGTCGACGCTGTCCGGGCCGTTGCCGGTGATCGTCCGGAACCGGGGCCGGAAGATGGGCCTCGCCTCCGCCGTGGAGGAGGGGTTCGCCGGTTCGCACGGGGAGATCCTGGTCGTCATGGACGCGGACGGGAGTCATCCCCCCTCGGCGATCCCGACGCTCGTCACCGCTGTCACGACGGGAGGTGCGGAGTTTGCCCTGGGAAGCCGCTACGTTCCCGGCGGGAGCTGGCCGGGGCTCTCCCGCGGGCGTCGGGCGATCTCGCGGGTTGCGACCGGCCTCGCCCGACCCCTTGTACCGGTGGCGGACCCGATGTCGGGGTTCTTCGCCTTCCGGCGCCGCATCCTTTCGCGCGCCCGCCTTTCGCCGGTCGGGTTCAAGATCGGGCTCGAGATCATGGTGCGGTGTCGTCCCTCCCCGATCGCCGAGATCCCGATCTCGTTCCGGCCGCGGACGGCCGGTCAGAGCAAGCTCGGCCAGGGGGAGATGGGCCGGTACCTCCGGCACATCAGTCGGCTCTACGGCTTCCGTTTGGCCGGCTCAAGGCGCGCCTCGAGCACTCGGTAGCCCGAACGTCGGCCGAGGACCTCGACCGGCCCCGACCACTCCTTCTCCAGGCGCTCCTGGTAGTACAGGATCCCCTGGGTCCCCTTCCCGACGATGAGCAGCCGCCCGCCGGGATTCAGATGGGAGGGCGCTTCGCGGACGAGCTCGAGGATGAGGGGGCGGCCGGCCCGGTAGGGTGGGTTGGTGGCGATGACGTCGAACCGTTCGCCGACGACGGGAGCGAACAGGTCACCGACCCGGACCTCGGCGTTGTCGACGTGATTGCGCTCGACGTTGAGGCGGGCCAGTCGCGCCGCGCGACGGTTCACTTCGGTGAGGACGACCTGGCCGTCCTTCACCGACCGGGCGGCCGCGATCCCGACCGCGCCCCAGCCGCATCCCAGGTCGAGCACCCGGTCCGACTTGCCGAGGGCCAGGTTCTCGATCAGGAGGGAGGTCCCCGGGTCGAGGCCGTGCGAGCCGAACACCCCCCGGTCGACCACGAAGGTGAGGAGCTCGCCCCGGTAGAGGAATCGGTGGGAGGACCGGGCGGAGGCGGACCGCGGGCGCTCGGTGAAGTACTGGTCGGCCGCGCCCTCGTCCGGCGCCTCGTCGCTCACGTGCTCCGCCGCCGGAAGATCGATTCCTTTCGGGGACCGGTCGACGCGCCGGTTCCGGGGAGGGCCTCCCGCAGGAGGTCCTTCTCGCGACCCGAGAGCGCGCGAGGGATCTCGACGTGCACGGTGACGATGAGGTCGCCCCGGGACCCACCGCCCAGGTGCGGGAAGCCGTTCCCTCGGAGCCGGAACTGGGTCTCGGGCTGGGTGCCCGCGGGGATCTTGAGCGCGGCGTGTCCGTCCACGGTCGGCACGGTCACCTCGCCGCCCAGGAGGGCGACCCCGAGCGCTACGGTCGCCTCGCCGAACGCCGTCTCTCCGTCGCGGTGGATGTGCTCGGACGGCTCGAAAGCGACGTGGACGTAGAGGTCGCCCGGACGACCGCCCACCTCGGAGCGCAGCCCATGTCCGGGGACCCGAAGGACGGCCCCGTCGTCCATTCCGGGCGGCACGGAGACCTCGATCCGTTCGACGGAGCTCAGGTGGCCGGAGCCGTGGCAGCGGGGGCAACGCTCGAGGATCCGCTGGCCGGTACCGTGGCACCGGGGACACTCTCCGATCGAGATCAGCTGGGTGTGACCGCGGTTCTGGACCCGGCGGACCTGACCGCTCCCGTGGCATTCGGAACACGTCTCGATCGCGGTCCCATCCTTGGCTCCCGTCCCCCGGCAGTCGGGGCAGGGGTCCGACCGCGGCACGTTCACGAGGGGCTTCGCCCCGTGGATCGCCGCGGTGAGGGGCAACCGGACCGTGACCTCGACGTCGCTCCCGCGCGAGGGCACCGAACGGCGCCCGCCGCCGAACGAGCCTCCGAAGCTCCCGCCGAGGTTCCCGAACAGCTGCTGGAAGAACGGGTTGGAGGAGAGGAGGTCCTCGAGGTCTCCCTGGTGGGTGAAGTTCTGCCAGCCGAACCCACCGGGACCGAAGTTCGGCTCGACGGCATCGAACCCCTGGGTGTCGTACCGGGTGCGGGTCTCGGGGTTGGCGAGGACCTCGTACGCCTCCGAGATCTCCTTGAACCGCTCCTCAGCGACCTTCGGGTTCTCCTTGGCGACATCCGGGTGGTACTGGCGGGCGAGCCGCCGGTAGGCGCTCTTGATCTCGTCGGGGGAAGCGGTCTTCGGTACCCCGAGGACCTCGTAGTAGTCTTTCTTCGCCATGGAGGGGACGCCTCTAGGCCGGAGATTACCGGCGGTGGCGCGGCAGGCTCGGCGCGCTATTTACCCTCTCAGTCGCCCCGACGCCAGCGCGGCTCCATCGGAACCGGAGCGGCGTGCCGGTGCGCGCCTTGAAGCGGACGGCGGCGCTCCCCTCGGCGACCGCGACCTCGGCGGTACCGAAGCTCGAGCCGAGCGTACCGAGGCGTCCCGAACCCATCGCCTCGTAGGAGCGGACCCACGGTACGCCGACCGGGCGCCGACGGCCGACCGCCACGGCCAGCCCGACCGGGCTCTCGGGGACCCACTCGCTGGGAACGTTCGAGATGAGGTTGCCGAAATGGTCGACGTGCACGACCTCCCCCACGACGCTCCGGGGCCCCCGGACCGCCTCCGGGATCCGCCGGTCCTGGAAGGGGGCGACCGTCCCAAGTCGCCCGAGGGGCTCACCGCAGGCGATCCGCGCGGCCGCGGGCGCGAACAGGTCCCGCCCGTCGAACGTGGTGCCGACCCGGCCGTGGGGCTCGATGCGTCGGGGGTCCAGCCGGTAGGCTCTCGGGTCTCCCAGGGCATGGGCCAGCGGAGCGAGCACGCCGTTGTCGGGTCCGACGAGGACCGAACCCTCCCCACAGCGGATCGCGAGCGGGGCCCGCTGGCCTCCCACCCCCGGATCGACGACCGCGACGTGGATGGTGCCGGGCGGGAAGCTCGATGCCATGGCGCGCAGGACGAACGCCGCCTCGGCGATGCGGTGGCGCGGCAGTTCGTGGGTGAGGTCGACGAGGGGCACGGTCGGGCATGCCCGGAGCAGGGCGCCCTTCACCTGCGCCGCGTAGGCCCACCCCAGGTCGGAGGTGAGCGTCACGAGGCCGGGGCGGCGTCGGGGCCCCGCTCGAGGGGGCGCCACAGTCCGATTTCCGCGGGCCTAGGACTTCATGATGGCGACCAGGAAGATCCCGATCGCGATCAGAGCGCCGATGACCGCCGCGAGGATGACCAGGAACGAGGCGAGGAGGAGGTCCCCGAGGTGGTGCGCCGAGGCACCGAAGTCGCCGTACGCGTAGAGGTATCCCACGAGCAGGCCGACGACCAGGCCGACGACGAGAAGGGCGACGCCGATCGTCCGGCTCTTGCCGCTGCCGAAGTAGGCCGTGAAGATCCCTGCCAGGATGAGGAAGAGTCCGAACACCAGCAGCAGGATGGCGAGGAACTGCCACAGGCCGATTTGCACCGCTGTACCCACCAGATCGAACATTGGAGACCCTTCAGAACTTGATGCCCGTGAGCGTCTTCGTGTCGATGACGCCCGGGACGGAGCGGATCTTGTCTACCACCAGCTGACCCAGCGCGTTGAAGTCCTCGGCTTCGACCTTGGCGATCAGGTCGTATTCCCCGAAGAGCGGGTGGAGTTCCACGATCCCCTTGACCCGGAGCAGCTCGGTGTACACCTCGTGCTCCTTGGCGGGGGCGGTGCTGATGAGTACGAAACCGATCGCCACGCGAGAAGTCGCCTCTCGAGAGAGCCGAGGAACAACCTTCCCTTATAAGCGTTGTCGCGAGTGGAAATTTTCGCCGCGTCCGGCGACGGTCCCCGAGAACCCGCGCCCACCGCCACTCGACTCTCCCCCATTTTAATACCCACCGACTAGGCCGCCCGTCGCTCGATGGTACTCTCGCTGCGGACGTGGCCGCGCCGGCTCATCGCGCGGCCGTGGTTGCTCGGGTTCGTCCCGATCAACGCGGCCACCTCCGGCTTCGGGGTCGTCCTGCCCCTCCTCATCCTCATCGTCCTGCACGGCACCTGGACGGACGTCGCGGTCGCGGCGACCCTGTTCAACGCGGCCGTCATCCTCTCGTCGGTCGCCTGGGGCCACCTTTCCGACCGCTACCCCCTCCGCCGATTGTTCCTCGTCATCAACTTCGGGGGGTACGCGCTCCTCTACCTCACGCTCGGGGAGGTCCACTCCCTCCTCTCCCTCTACGTGATCTACACGGTCATCGGGTTGATCGCCCCGGCGGGGGCGAGCGCCTCCAACCTGCTCATCCTCGAGAAGTTCACCGAGGCCGAGCGGGCCAACGCCTACGCCTCATTCCAGGAGATGAGCATCATCGGATCGGTCCTCGGGCTCGTCATCGGGTACTTCTGGACGCTTGCCAACGACGCCCTCCTCTCCCTGCTCTTCGTCCTCGCCGTGCTGGCGGCCCTCAGCGCCGTCGCGATCTGGTTCGGCGTCCAGGACCCGACCCGGTCGCTCACGACGGCCCAGGTGGCGAAGCATCCGGAGAGCTTGCTCTCGCGACTCCGGATCTCGACCTCCTTCCACATCGCCATCCCCTTCTTCCCGCGACGGCCGAACCTGCGCTCCGGCTCGCTCGCGCGGCTCCGGAAATGGGCCCGCGAGGAGCTGCACCACGAGCTCCCTCTCGTCTTCGCCGCCTCCTTCCTCTTCAACCTCTCCTCCAACCTGTTCAACATCTCCTACACCCCCTACCTCGTTTCCGTCGGGCTGGCCGCCTCGGCGATCTTCCTCGTCAACTTCTCCAACAACTTCGTCCAGATGCTCGTCTTCCCGCTCTCGGGCGGGATGGTCGCGCGCTTCGGCTCGGACCGGCTCGTCCAGCGGGCGACGTACGTCCGGTCCCTGGGCTACCTCGCGACCGCCGGCTTCACCTTCTTTATCGTGGTCCGGGGCGGAGCGTTCACCGAGAACCTGATCATTTTCGGGGTGCTGGGCGGCGCGATCGCGATCTACAGCACCGCGAGCTCGCTGATGCTGTTCCGGGGGCTCGCGGGGCGCGACGCCGGCAGCCTGCTGGGGGTCAACAGTGCCCTCGGGGGAGTGGCCGCGGTCGCCGGGGCCGGCCTCGCCGCGGTCCTGGCGGCGTTCGGTAGCTACCGGCTCGTCTTCCTGGTCTCGGCCGGCGCGCTGCTCGCCTCGCTCCCCATCTGGTCCGCGGCATCGGTCGCGTACGTGCGCCGCAAGTACGGGCGCGAGTCGTCCCCTCCGCCGCCCCCGACCGAGCCGCACCGGGTCGTGGACGCGGTCGCCGCCGCGAAAACCCATTAAGGGGGCGTCCGTCTGGCCCGCCCGGTCCACGGTCGATGGCGAACGATTCGGAGGAGGTCCAGCGGGGCCTCCAGGACGTCATTGCCCTGGAATCGCACATCTGCTTCATCGACGGGAAGCAGGGCCGACTGATCTACGACGGCTACGACATCCGCGACCTCGTCTCGAAGTCTACCTTCGAGGAGACCGCCTACCTGCTCTGGTACGGCCGCCTTCCGACCTCCGATCAGCTCGCGACCTTGCGCCACCGCCTGGTCGAGCTTCGGGAGCTCCCGACCGCGATGGCCGAGCGGATCGACTCGATGCCCGTGACCGCGACGCCCATGGACGTCCTCCGGACGGCCGTCAGCGAGCTCGCCCTGTTCGAGCCGGACGAGACCCGGCCCGGCGCGAGCTCGATCGGCGGGGCCCAGCGCCTCACGGCGGTGTTGCCGTCGATCCTCGGCCAGTTCCACCGGCGGCGGGCGGGCCTTCCCAAGCTGGGGGCCCGCCCCAACCTCCCCCACTCGGCGTACCTCCTCTACGCTCTCCTCGACCGCGAGCCGACCGAGCTCGAGGCCCGCGTCCTCGACGTCGCGCTCATCCTGCACGCCGACCACGAGCTCAACGCCTCGACGTTCTCGGCGCGGGTGACGGCCTCCACCCTCTCCGACCTCTACAGCGCGGTGACCAGCGCCATCGGGACGCTCAAGGGTCCGCTCCACGGCGGGGCGAACGAGCGCGTCATGGAGATGCTGCACGAGATCGGCACGCCGGACCGCGCGGAAGAGGTCGTGAAGGCGAAGCTCTCCCGCCACGAGAGGATCATGGGGTTCGGCCACCGGGTCTACAAGGTCGAGGACCCGCGCGCCACGATCCTGCGGGAGTGGTCCCGCCGGATCGGCGAGGCGAAGGGCGACCTGCACTACTACGAGCTCCTGCGCAAGGTCGAGGAGGTCGTGCACCGCGAGAAGGGGCTCTACCCCAACGTCGACCTGTACTCGGGCTCCGTCTACGCGCTGATGGGGATCCCCCCGGACCTGTTCACCCCCGTCTTCGCGGCCAGCCGCGTCGCGGGCTGGACCGCGCACGTGCTCGAGGAGTACCAGGACCTCCGGCTCATCCGGCCGATGGCGAAGTACATCGGTCCGACCGATCTGCCCTACGTACCGATCGGCTCGCGGGTCTAGTGCGTCTTCGCCGACGGCCTGCGCCGGGCGGGATGCGGCGGTCGCACCGTGTCCACGCTCATCAGCGAGTAGCGGAGGTCGGGCCGGTGGGCGAGGCGGGCGGTCACCTCCACGTCCCCGTCCGCGAGACGGACGCGGACGTCGAGCATCTCGGCCACGAGGTACCGGTACGCGTACCGGCCGCGGCCGACCGGCCCGCCCCGGGCGGGGTCGATCCGGACCCGGACGTGCGCGACGTACGGTTGCAGCGCGACCGCCCGCTCGATCGTCCGCGCGAGTCCGGGTGCGGTCCGGGGCGACACGGGGACGCCGAGGTACTGGTGGAAGATCCCCCCGAGCTTGATCCCGGCCTCGAAGAGGAGCGCTTCGCGCCGGCTCAAGGCCGCCCGGTGCACCGACGGGTTCGTCATCGCTCCACTACGCCTCCTTCGCGGGGCGTTTCACCGTGAACGGCCCGACCACATAGTAGGTTGCGACCCCGACGAGGAGGGCGTACGACGCGAGGAGTGCGACGTCGTAGACGATCGTTCCCATCGCCGGATGGAACTGGAGGAGCAGGAGCGAAAGCCCCGCCGCCACGGCGGTCGCGGCCATCGGCCAGCGGAGCGGCGAGCCGCGGCGGATCTTGGGGTACGGGATCGGGAGGACCATGAGGAGCGCGAGCGCCGCGACCCCGACGAAGAGTCCGACCGGCTGCGCCGTCTGGAACGCGGGCGTGTCGTGGAAGAGGATCGCCACGATCACGGCGAGCGCGCTCTGCGGCGTCGGGATGCCGAGGAAGTCCGAGCGCGTGTAGGCCCGGGCCGTGAAGTAGACCAGCCGGGCGACCGCGGCGGTGAGGTAGGCCGCCGCGAGTACCACGGCGTAGGTTTCCACCGGTTGCCAGATGGCGGTGTCCGAAGTGTGTACGGCGATGAGGAACGCCGGGGCCACCCCGAAGGTGATCGCATCGGCGACCGAGTCGGCGACCCGGCCGAACGCCGTACCCGGACTGCGGCTGCGCCGGGAAAAGATGCCGTCGAGCCCGTCGAACCCGATCGCGGAGGCGATGAGCAGCATCGCCCAGAGCTTGTTGCCGCCGAGGATGTAGAGGACCGCGCCGACCCCGAGGAGGGCGTTCGCGAGGGTGGCGAGGTTCGCGAACACCCGCCAGCGGTCGGTCACGGGCGCACCCGGGCGACTGTCGACCGCCCCGCCCAAACCCTCTGGCCGGGCCGCACGACGACCACGAGCCGCTGGCTCGGCAGCAGGACGTCCACGCGCGAGCCGAGAACGATCATCCCGAACCGGTCCCCCCGGTGCCGGACCTCCCCCTCCCGAACGAACGAGACGAGGCGTCGCGCGACGATCCCCGTGATCTGGACGACCTGGACCGGCCCGTAGGCGGTGTCGAGGTCGTAGGTTCGGGCGACGTTCCGATCGGCGTCCGGCCGGTACGCCGGACGGTACCCCGCGCCCGCCGTCCCGATCTTCGAGAACGTCCCGTCCACGGGCACCCGGTTCACGTGGACGTCCGTGACGTTCATGAACACCGAGATGCGGGTCCGCTCCCCCTCTTCCGTAACGGCCCGGACGATCCCGTCTGCCGCAGAGACGATCCCCTCGCCGACCGCTCGCTCCGGGTCCCGGAAGAACCAGGCGAAGAACGCCCAGAACCCCGCCCCGAGGACCAGGAAGGCCACGAGGACGAGATACAGCGGCACGACCCGCAGCAGTTCGACCAGCGCCCCGAGCAGCAGGAGGGCGGCCGCGACCCCGAGGGGGCGCCCTGCGCCCGGCGCGAACACGCGCCTACCCGGTCAGGACGATCTCGATGTTGACGCCGTCCGGGACCTGGATCCGCATCACCTGGCGGAGGGCGCGCTCGTCGGCCGCGAGGTCGATGAGGCGCTTGTGGATGCGCATCTCCCAGTGGTCGATCGTGCTCGTGCCGCCCCCGTCCGGTCCCTTGCGGACCGGCACCTTGAGGCGCTTCGTCGGAAGCGGGATGGGCCCGGAGATCTCGACCCCGGTCTTCGAGGAGATCTCCCGGATCTGCTTGCAGATCGAGTCGACCTTGCCGGCGTCGGTGCCGGAGAGGGAGATCCGAGCTTTCTGCATCGATAGCCCCTCCCCTGCACTCGTCCGGCGGGCGGCCTATGCCTCGCGCTTCTTGAGGTCGATGACGACCCCGGCGGCGACGGTCTGACCCATGTCGCGCACCGCAAAGCGGCCGAGCTGGGGGAACTCTTTGTACTTCTCGATGACCAGCGGGCGCTTCGGGGTGATGCGCACGACCGCGGCGTCCCCGGTCTTGAGCGTCTGGGGGTTCTCCTCCGCCGTCTGGCCCGTCTTCGGGTCGAGGCGCTTCAGGAGCTCGGTGAACTCGCAGGCGACCTGCGCCGTGTGGCAGTGGAACACCGGCGTGTACCCGACCGTGATGACGCTCGGGTGGTTCAGCACCTGGATGTTCGCGGTGAAGCTCTCGACGACCGTCGGCGGGTTCGAGACCGGCCCCGCCACATCGCCGCGCCGGATGTCGTTCTTGTCGATGCCGCGGACGTTGAACCCCACGTTGTCGCCCGGGATCGCTTCCTGGACCGACTCGTGGTGCATCTCGATCGACTTGACCTCGCCCGACTTCGCGCTGGGCAGGAAGATGATCTTGTCGCCGACCTTGAGCTTGCCCGTCTCGACCCGTCCGACCGGGACGGTGCCGATCCCCGTGATGGTGTAGACGTCCTGGACCGGCAGCCGGAGCGGCTTGTCGGTCGGCTTCTCGGGGACCTTCAGGTTGTCGAGCGCCTGGAGGAGCGTCGGCCCCTTGTACCAGGCCATGTTGGGGCTGGCCTTGTTGATGTTGTCGTCCTTGAACGCCGAGATGGGGATGAACGTGATCTGGGTGTCGAGCTTGAACCCCACGTTCTTCAAGAGCTTGGTGAGGTCCTCCTTGACCTCGTTGTACTTCGCCTCGCTGTAGGCGACTTCCTGCCGGTCCATCTTGTTGATGGCGACGATCATCTGGGTGACGCCGAGCGTTCGCGAGAGGAAGATGTGCTCCCGGGTCTGCTCCTGGACACCCTCCGCGGCGGAACAGACGAGCACGGCCGCATCGGCCTGGCTCGTCCCCGTGATCATGTTCTTGACGAAGTCACGGTGGCCGGGCGCGTCGATGATGGTGAAGTAGTACTTCTGGGAGTCGAACCGGCGGTGCGCGATGTCGATCGTGACCCCCCGCTCGCGCTCCTCCTTGAGATCGTCCATGACCCAGGCGAACTCGAACGTCGCCTTGCCCTTGCTCTCGGCCTCCGCCCGGAACTTGTCGATCTCCTCCTGCCGGATGTACCCGGTGTCCAGGAGAATGCGTCCGACGGTCGTGGACTTGCCGTGGTCGACATGGCCGATGAAGACGATGTTGAGGTGGGGCTTGTTTGCCATCGAGGGGCTCCGGGCGCGCCCAAAAGGTGCCCCTATTTAGGCATTGTCTCGCGGGCCCGCCGAGAGACGGCGGCGCACGCGTCGCGGCGGCCCGGTCGGGGGTGGTCCACCGACCGGGCGCACGAAGGGGTTCGCTCCGACGGGCCTACTCGGCCGGAAGGACGCAGATCTCGTTGCCGTCGGGGTCCTTGACCATCCCCCACCAGCCCCATTCGGCCTTGGTCGCGGGCACGGAGAACTCCACACCGCGAGCGGCGAGCGCCGCGCACGCCGCGACGAAATCGCCGGGGAGACGGAAGGCGATCCCGGTGTTGCCCGGCTCCAGCGGGGCCTTGTCGTCGTACTCCGAGACCTGGCAGATGTGCAGGGCCGTGGGCTGGCCCTTCTCTCCGACGACCTGCCAGTGGTCCATGTCGACCGTGTGCTCGAGCCCGAAGTTTTCGGTGTACCAGCGGACCGAGCGGTTGCGGTCCGATACGACCACGGCGACGCTCACGAACCGAGGCTTCGCGGGCGCCCGCCCGGCCGCCTTCTTCGCCGGTTTCCTCGAAGCTTTCTTCGTGACCTTCCGTGCGGGCTTCTTCGCCGTCTTCGCCATGCGTAATGCCTCAGGCGAGTCAGCCGAGGGCGCGTGATAAGGCTCCCGTGGGGGTCGTGGAACGGTCCGGCGGCTCCGCCGTCGGGGTTCCGCCCCGGGGGCGCTCGAAACCCCTTTAACGCACGGGACGGTTCGAGGGCCCGGCTCCACGAGGTCGACCGAGTGACGGACCCTGCGCGAGCGACCGTCCGATCGAGCCGGGCCTCGGTGGTTCGGCTGATGGTCCCCACCGATGCGAACTTCACGGGGAACGTCTTCGGCGGGGCGATCCTGGCGGAGATCGACCGCGTGGCCTACATCACCGCCACGCGCCACGCCAAGGCGACCTGCGTGACCGCCTCATTCGACCGGGTCGATTTTGTCGCGCCGGTCCACGTGGGAGAGGTGGTCGATTTTGATGCCGTACTCACGTTCGTGGGCCATTCGTCGATGGAGCTCTGGGTGCGCGTGCGGGCCGAGGCGCTTCGAGGCGGAGAGTCGCAGCTGGTGGCGTCCGCCTTCGTCACCATGGTCGCCGTGGACGCGAGCGGGCACCCGGTGGCGGTGCCGCCCCTCGAGCTGGAAACCGAGGAGGAGCGGACCCTCTTCGAGGACGGGCGCCGGCGGATGGAGGAGCGCCGCCGGCTCCGTGGCCGGAGCGCTCCTTCCTGAGGTACACCGATGCTCTGTGAAATGTGCGGAAACGACGTTGAGACGACCACCCGCGTCCGGGTCGAGGGGACCGTGCTCGGGCTCTGCCCGAACTGTGCGAAGTTCGGCACGGTGGTGGACCCCCCGCCGGCGCCGGCCTCCCCGGAGCGAGGGTCGGCCCGACCGGGGACCCCCGCGACCCGGGTGATGGGCACCGGCCGGCGCCTCGAGGAGCGGGACCTGTACACCGAGATCGGCGAGCTCACCCTCGCCCCGGATTGGGCCCGTCGGGTCCGCGTCGCCCGCGAGGCGGTCGCCTGGACCCCGGAAGACCTCGCGAAAAAGCTCAACGAGAAGAAGTCGGTCGTCCTGAAACTCGAGTCCGGTGGGTTTCACCCGCCCGACGCGCTCGTCCGAAAGCTGGAGCACTTGCTCAAGATACGGCTGCGCGCCGATCCCGAGCCTTCGGCCTAGGTTCGGGGCCCCGGCGTCGGCGGGACGGTCTGCCCCGGGCCGGTCGGCGGTCGAGCGTGCGGGGAGCGTCGCGTGGGTAGCCCGATCGGTCGCTCCACGGCCACCTGGCTGCCGACCTCGACCCGGACCCACCCGCTCGCGTCGCCCCCGCCGTGAACCGAGCGCAGGTCGCCGACGTACTCTTGGATCGTCCGCTCGGAGCGCACCACATAGTAGCCGCCGACCACGGCGAGCGCAACGAGCGCCGCCGCCCCCAGGACAGCCCACGGAGCGACGAACGCGACGATCCCGACGGCCCCGACCAGCGCGAGGATCGACCAGAACGCCCGGGCGATCGAGTCGTCGATCCGATGGTCCCGATGGGAGAGCGTCATCCCGTGCACCGAGACCCCGGCTCCGCTACCGGTTCGTCGGCGGCGGGATCAGGAGCTCGAGGATCGCCTTTTGGGCGTGGAGGCGGTTCTCGGCCTGATCCCACGCGGCCGACCGGGGCCCGTCCAACACGTCGTCGGTGATCTCCTGACCTCGGTGGGCGGGAAGGTCATGGAGGACGAACGCCGCCGGCGCTGCACGCCGCAGGAGCGCGTCGTTGATCTGGTATCCCTGGAACGCCCGGGTTCGCGCGGCGGCCTCGGCCTCGTCGCCCATCGAGACCCATACATCGGTGTACAGGGCGTCGGCCCCCTCGGCGGCTTCCCCGGGCTCCTCGACAAAACGCAGGTGCGCGCCGGTCCGGGCCGCGAGGGCCTCGGCCGCGCTCACGATGCCGGGGTTCGGCGCGTAGGCGTTCGGCGTGGCCGCCGTCAGGTCGAGTCCGACCGCCGCTGCGCCCAGGAGCAGGGAGTGCAGGACGTTGTTCCCATCTCCGATCCAGGCGAGCCGCTTCCCCCGGAACGCCCCCTTCCAACGCTCGTGCATCGTGAGCAGGTCGGCCACGATCTGGCACGGGTGTTCGAGGTCGTCGAGGGCGTTGATGACCGGGATGCTGGCCGTCCGGGCGAGCTCTACCTCGTCGGCGTGGCGAAAGGCCCGGTAGACGATGCCGTCACAGAAGCGCGAGAGGACGCGGGCGGTGTCGCCGATCGTCTCCCCCCGACCGAGTTGGATCTCCGACTTCGAAAGGTACACCGCGTGGCCCCCGAGGTCCTGGATGCCGACCTCGAACGACGTCCGCGTGCGGGTGGACGGTTTCTCAAAGATGAGGGCGACGTTCCGGCCCTCGAGGGAGGTGCGTCGCGGGCCCGTGCGTCGCGTCGCCTTCAGCCGCCCCGCCTCCTCGAGGAGGGTGGGCAGTCGGTCGGCGACGTCCGAGATCGAAAGGAGGTCCTTGGGGTGCGTCATCGCGGGCTCTACCGTTGGTACCGGACGCGAGAATAAAGCATCGGGGAATGCGACGGCCCGACGTGGGGATCGTTACGGTCCGAAGCGGAGCCCGACCAGCTCGAGAATGTCTCCGTGGTCGCGTGCGATGGCCGACTTTGACGTGCCGGTGACCGGCACGTACTCGAGCTCCTTCCACAGGGGTGAAGCCGGGACCCCCGCGGGCCCGGGGAGGTCGTAGATGAAGTGGAGGTCCCAGTGCGGGTCGGTCGCCTCGGTTCCCTTGCGGGCGTAGCTGTCGGAGACCACGAGGGGAGAGGGCAACGTGCGGAGCTCGACCCCGAGTTGTTCCCGCCCGACTCGGCGGGCGCCCTCTTCCGGCCCTTCGAGCAAGATCAGCTGGGAGGCGGGGAGCATCCACCGTTCTCCGATGCGGTCGAGGCGGGCGAGATCCAGGGCTCCCGCCTCCTCCCAGCGAACGTCCCGGGCGACCCGGCCGAGGAGGACCCGATGGGGGTCGTCCGGTTTTCGAAGCACCAGGAATACGTTGAGGCACATCCCGTCCGACGGGACTCCCGTGAAGCCGGGGTCGAACGGGGGAGCACCCGGTCGCATCCGGGCGAATCGACGTGCCATGTCCGACAATGGGAGGGCCGGCGGGTTCAAGGAGCTTCCGAGCCGGGACCGGACCCCGGGCTCGGGGACAGGCATAAAACCCGGGCCCGGCTGCCGCCCGCGAGGGATCCTCAGTGCCAGCTCGTGCGAAGGGTGCGAAGAGTTCGAAACGCGCGGAGCCGACCATCGCCCGAGCGCAACGTTCGTCCTCCGGCCGAAAGGTGTACATGGTGACCGGCGGCGTCACGAAGTTCGCGAAGGCGCACCCGGCGATGGACTTCCGGCTGATGGTGAAGCGCGCCTACGACTACGCGCTGAAGGAGGTCCCGAACCTGACGCCGGACCGGATCGACGGGACCCGGATCTCGTACTTCTCCGACCATTTCTCCCGCCAGCTGAAGGCGGCGAGCATGGTCCAGGACTACCTCGGGATGAACCCGAAGGGGTCGGTCCGGATCGAGTGGGGCGGTGCGACCGGCGGAGAGTGCTTCCAGGCAGGGTACGAAGCGGTCGCCAGCGGCCGGATGGACGTCTGCCTCACCGCCGGCTACGAGACGATGAGCCGGGTCCCGACGTGGAAGGGGAACGAGTTCATCGCGCTCGCCTCGGACACCAACTTCGACTTCCCGCTCGGCGGGTTCTACACGGGCTACTACGCCCTCATGGTCGTTCGGCACATCTACGAGTACCTTCGCCTCACCCGGTTCGCCCACGTGAAGGACGAGCGCGAAGCCCAGCGCCTCGCCGTCGCGGAGGGCAGTCGGATCATGAGCCTCGTGTCGGTGAAGAACCACCGGAACGCGCTGCACAACCCGTACGCCCAGTACCCGAAGAAGCTCACCGTCCAGGACGTGCTCGACTCGGAGATGATCAGCTATCCGATCACCCGCGAGCAGATCTGCACGATGAGCGATGGGGCCGCGGTCGCCGTGCTGTGCACGGAGTCGGTCGCGCGCGAGCTCACCGACCGGCCGGTCCGCGTCACCGGGGTCGGTTGCGGTACGGACACGATGCGCCTTGCGGACCGCCCGTTCGGGAAGGTGCCGCTGATGCCGCACGAGAACGCGAAGGACTACGCGCATCTCCCCTACCCCGGGGTCCACTCGTTCCGGGCGGGCCGGGCGGCGGGCCTCGAGGCGTACCGGATGGCCGGGATCACCGACCCCAATCACGAGCTCGACTTCATCGAGCTCCACGACGCGTATGCGTCCAGCGAGATCCAGACGTACGAGGACCTCGGCCTCTGCCGGTACGGCGAGGGGTACGGGTTCGTCGAGCGGGGCGACCCGTTCCTGAAGGGGATCGACTACGGGTTCCCCGTACCCCGCGCCGGCGCGACCCCGGTGAACCCCTCGGGGGGCCTCATCGCCTGCGGCCACCCGGTCGGGGCGACCGGGCTCATGCAGGCGGTCTTCGCCTTCTGGCAGCTCCAGGGCACGATCCCGAGGCATTTCGGCGACAAGACCCTCCAACTCGCCAACCCGAAGCGCGGGGCCATCCACAGCCACGCGGGAACGGGGTCGAGCGTGACCGTCTCCATCCTGGAGCGGGGGTTCTGATGAAGGCACGTCCCCCCACGTTCCAGAAGTTCCGGGACGTACAGGCCGAGCTCGAGCGCAGCGGCGCCGCGATCTTCCGGGACGCCGAGGGCGTCGAGAGCCTCGTGATCCGCTACCCGTACTCGATCACGTACATCCACAGCTACGCCGAGGACACCCCGTTCTTCCTCGGGCTCGCCGAAGGACGGCTCCGCGGCTCCCACTGCACGAAGCGGGGCTGCGGGTTCGTCTACGCGACGCCCCGCGGCCACTGCATGGTCTGCGGCAGCCCGACCGAGTGGGTCGACCTCCCCAAGAAGGGGAAGGTCCACTCGTGGACGACCTGCCACTTCGGCAGCGAGGCGTTCCTGAAGGAGACCCCGTACAACCTCGCGCTCGTCGAGTTCGAGGGGGCTGGGAGCCTCCTTCTGGTGCGCCTGAAGGACGCGGTCGAGTCGGACCTCTACGTCGGGATGCCGGTCGAGGCGAAGTTCGACCCGAACCCGAAGTACTCGGTCACGGACATCTGGTTCGTCCCGGCGAAGTAGGCTCTGCGGCGCCCCGGGCCGGTCGCCCCGGCTCGCGGGAAAAAAAGGGTACGGGCCGGGGGGTCCCCCCCGGCCCGCGGTGGGGTTCGGGTTCCTACTGTGCTCCCGGTGGGGGAGGGGGCGGAGGGGCCTGCCAGTTGGGCTGGCCCGCCGGCGGGGTCGGCGCATTGCCCCAGCCCGGCTGTCCGGGTTGTCCCATCGGCTGGCCCGGCTGTCCCATCATGCCCGGTTGGGTCGGAGGCTTCCGGCGCATTACGAGCATCAACACGACCACGATGATCACCACAACGACGATGACGGGGATGATGATGATCCAGTAGTCGAACGAACTCGAGCTCCCGGAGTTGGTGGTCGTGCAGCCGGTGCCGGTACAGGACCCGCCGCCGCTCCCCAAACTTCCGCCGTAGTTCGTGCCGAGGTAGCTGAACGCCCCCGCGTGCACGGTCCCGTAGACTGCCCAAACGTTGATCGAAAAGGAGGTCGAGGGGCCGACCACGGCCTTGGCGATACTGATGGTGAGGGTGCTCCCGCTGTTGGAGAGGGTGTACGGCATCGAACCGAAGGCGTAGGTCCCGCCCCCGTAGCTGTAGTACGTGCCGGCGGTGGTGTTGTTGTTGAACCAGACCGTGGCGGTGGAGTTGGTCTCTCCCGCGCCGCCGAACCAGAACCAGTAGCTGTAGTTCTCATTGTTCAGTACAATGGTGCCGCTGACGGTGAACGACGCGGTGATGTTGAGTCCGCCCGGATCGGTCGAGCTCACGGCCGTGAGTGCGACCGCCGCGTTGCTCGTCGACGCACTCTGGGTGTACGACAGGTTGTATCCGCTGCCCGATGCGGAGGCGAGACCGCTCAGCGCGAACAAGAGCGCCACCGCGATCACCACGACCAGGCTGAGTCCCTTCCACTTCGCTTCCATTCCTAGATCCCTCTGTAGGTGTCGGCCCGGACGTCGGAGGACCACCGTTGGGTGATCCCGCCGCCCAGGGGACAGAGCCCCACCCGAGACGTGGGTCTTAATCCTTCGGATTCCCGCGGGAGCTGCCCTTGGAGAGGTCCCGAGGGCCAATTGGGACCGGCTTCGGCCGATCCCACGAGCGGGAAGGAGGTGCCGCGGGCCGGGCTTGAACCGGCGGCTTCAAGATCTTCAGTCTTGCACTCTCCCAAACTGAGTTACCGCGGCACGGACAGAGCGGGGTATCTTCCGGGTATTATAGTGTCTGGCTCGCGAGTTTCGTCCCGGTCGGCAGGGGCGGCCGTCGGACCGCCGGCCGAACGCGCGCGTACACGTTCAGAGCCCCGTCCCCTCGGTGGCGAGGGTCGGGACTTATCTAGGCGACCCGGCCTCGTGAGGGCGTGACCCCCCAGCGTACTCTGGTCGTCGCGGAGAAGTTCAACACCGCCCTCCGGATCGCCGTCGTGCTCTCCTACGGGCGGATGAAACGGACCCGCATCGCGGGGACCAACATCTTCGAGTTTGAGCGACCGGACGGGTTCTATTCCGTCGCGGGACTCCGGGGTCACATCGTTGAGCTCGACTATCCGGAGGAGCACAAGGAATGGACGCTTGAGGGCCTCCCTCGACTGCTGGAGACCCCCCCGCTGAAGCGCGTCACCGAGAGTGGGATTGTGGGGGCCCTCCAGTCGATCGTCAAGGGGTTCGACCGCGTCATCATCGCCACCGACTTTGACCGGGAAGGGGAACTGATCGGGCTCGAATGCCTGGAGCTCCTGCAGAAGGTCCACCCGAAGATCGAGGTCAAGCGGGCGCGCTACAGCGCGCTCACCCGGGAGGTCATCGAGCAGAGCTTCGAACACCTCTCCGAGCTGGACCACGCGTTGGCCGAGGCGGCCGAGGCCCGACAGGAGATCGACCTGGTCTGGGGCGCGCTGTTGACCCGGTACCTCTCGCTCACCGCCGGCCAGCGCGGGCGCAGCTTCCTTTCGGTCGGTCGGGTCCAAACGCCGACCCTCGCCCTCCTCGTCGAGCGCGACCAGGCGATCAAGGAATTCGTCCCCTCTCCGTTCTGGGAGGTCCGAGCCACCGCCCAGAAGGGAACCGACGAGTTCGCGCTCCACCACCACCACGGCACGTGGACCGTCAAGGCCGAGGCCGACGCGGTGTTCCGCACCGTGGACGGCGCGAAAGAGGGTGTGGTCCGCGAGTTCGCGGAGGAGGAGACCCGGCGCCGACCGCCGATCCCCTTCTCCACCACCCTGTTCGTCGCGGAGGCGACCCGGCTGGGTCTCGGCGCCGCCAACGCGATGCGGATCGCGGAGGACCTCTACACCCAGGGTCTCATCAGTTACCCGAGGACGGACAACACGGTCTACCCTCGAGGACTCGGACTTCGAACCCTCGTCGAGAAGTTCAAGGAGGGTCCGTTCGCGGAAGCGGCGGAGTTCGTCCTCATGCAACCTTCGTTCCGCCCCACCCGGGGCCGGTCCGAGACGACCGACCACCCCCCGATCTATCCGACCGGGGTCGTCGACCCCAAGAAGCTCCGGCCCGACCCTGCCAAAGTCTACGAGCTGGTCGTACGGCGGTTCCTCGCGACACTCGCGCCGGACGCGATCGGGCGCGCACGGACGACGAAGGTGGAGATCCGGGGCGAGACCTTCGAGGGGAAGGGCCAAACGCTGACCGACCCCGGCTGGTATCGGATCTACCCGTACTCCCATCCCGAGGAGAGTCTCCTCCCGCCGCTCACGGTCGGCGAGACCGTCGCGGTCGTGAAGGTCGACCTTCTCGAGGACCAGACCCGCCCGCCTCGGCGCTACACCCAGGGCTCGCTCATCCAGGAGATGGAGCGGCTCGGACTGGGCACGAAGAGCACCCGGCACGACGTCGTCCAGAAGCTGTTCGACCGCCACTACGTGACGCCGCGACAGCTCGAGCCGACGTCGACCGGGATCGCGGTGGCGGAGGCGCTTCAGGCCCATGCCCCGGTGATCACCCGTCCGGAAATGACCCACCGGCTCGAGGAGGACATGGAGCTGGTCGCCGAATCCAAGAAGCCGAAGTCGGAGGTGCTCGACGAGTCCCGCGAGATGCTCCGGGAGGCCTACGCGCTGCTGCTGGCGAACGCCGCCGGCGTGAAGGAGACGCTGACCGGAGCGCTGGACCGCCAGCATTTCGTCGGTCCCTGCCCCAAGTGCGGCGGGGCGCTGCGGATGGCCCGAAGCCCCCGCGGCTCCCGCTGGGTTCAGTGTTCGAACAACCCGGCGACCTGCCCGGTGACGTACGCGCTTCCCGCCGCGGGGTTCATCGAGCCGGCGCCGGAGTTCCTCTGCGCGACCTGCAAGACCCCGCGCGTCAAGATCGTCTTCCGGGGTCAGCGGCCGGACCTCTACTGCATCAACCCCGAGTGCGCGGAGCACCACAAGGCGTTCCGCATCGGGACCTGTCCCAACTGCGGCAGTCCCCTCCAGATCCGCTACTCGTTCCGCGGGAACCGGTTCGTCGGCTGCTCCGGGTATCCCACCTGCCGGACCACCTACCCTCTCCCCCAGCGCGGCAAGCTCGAGAAGGATCAGCCGCCGTGCCCGGTCTGCCGGGCCCCGGTCGTGACCGCGATCGAGGCCGGGCGTCCCCCATGGACGCTGTGCATCAACCCGGAGTGCCCGAGCCGGCTCGCAAAGAAAGCCGAGGCCGAAGCGAGGAAGGCGGAGAAGGCGAAGGCCGCCCGGAAGAAGGCCCCGGCGCGGAAGAAGAAGGCCGCAGCTAAGCCGCCAACCGAGACCCCGGCCTCTCCGGTCGAGCCCGCGCCCGCCTCGCCCGCCGCACCCTCCGAGACGGAACCGGTCCCCGCTCCGAAGAAAGCTTCCCGACCACGGGCCGGTACCCGGCCCCGGGCCACGCCGGGCGGAAGGCCGCCCACTCCGGCCCCTCCGTCGACCGCACGGCCCCAGTGAGGGGGCCGCTCGAAACTCACGCCCATCCGAGCCCAGGCTAAGAGGTCCCGCACCGCCGAGCTTGGGCAGTAACTGTTGCGTCACCTCCCGGCCCGCGTTAAATACCGACCCCCGGTCGTTACGGCGATGTCCACTTCGCGTCGGCTGGCCGACCTCGATTCGAGGAGTTTCGAGCGCCGGCTCCGCTCGAACCCGCTCGTCATCGTGCCCGTCGGCGCGCTCGAGGCCCACGGCCCGCATCTCCCGCTCGGGGCCGACCAGATCCAGGCCGAGGCGACCGCCGCCGCGTTGGCCGAGCGGACGGACGGGCTCGTGGCTCCGACAGTCCCCTACGGTTCCGCACCGGGTGCGCGGCGGTTCCCCGGCACCGTGTCGCTCCGCATCGCCCAGCTCGAGAACTATGTCGAGGGAGTGCTCTCGGAGCTGGCCCGCTCCGGGGTCCGACGGATCCTGGTCCTGTCCGGGCACGCCGAACGCGGCCACATGGCGGCGCTCCGGGAAGCGGCCGACCATGCGATGCAGGCGAACCCGGGGTCGAGGATCGCCGTGCTCTCCGACTACGACTTTGTCTACGAACTGCGCGGCACGGAGTCCCCGGCCACCGACGGGCACGCCGGCCTGCTCGAGACGTCGAGGGTCGTCGCCATCGCCCCGGAGACGGTCGGGGCCGAGCGCCCCGTCGTGGAGTACCGCCGCAGCCCGTTCCTCCCCGGCACACCCACGGACGCCGAATGGCCGGAGAGCGTGATCGGCGACACGCGGCCCTCGTCCGCGGAACTGGGACGCCGGGTCCAGAACCATGTCCTCGCCCGTCTGGAGGAGACGGTCCGGACTCTGCTGCCGGCCTAAGGTCGATCGCCCATGGCTGAACCGTCCGAGGCGATCCGCATTCGCGGAGCGCGCCAGCACAATCTGAAGAACGTCTCCATCGACCTTCCGCGGGGGAAGTTCATCGTCATCACCGGCGTCAGCGGCTCCGGGAAGTCGTCGCTCGCCTTCGACACGCTCTACGCGGAAGGCCAGCGCCGCTACATCGAGAGCCTCTCGGCCTACGCCCGCCAGTTCCTGGGCCAGATGGACAAGCCGGACGTCGACTCGATCGAGGGCCTCTCACCGGCGATCGCCATCGAGCAGCGCGCCGGCAGCCGGAACCCTCGATCCACAGTCGGTACCGTGACGGAGATCTACGATTTCCTCCGCCTCCTGTTCGCCCGCATCGGCGTCCCGCACTGCCCGAACGACGGGAACGAGATCTCCCCTCAGTCGGTGGACAAGATCGTCGAGGCGGTCAGCGCCCGGGCCCGGGGGGAACGGGTCGACCTCATCGCCCCGGTCGTCCGTTCGGAGAAGGGCGAGCACCGAGACGTGCTCGAACGACTGCGCAAAGCGGGGTACCGCCGGTTCATCGTGGACGGCGTCGAGGTCCGGCTGCCGAGCTCCCAGGTCCACCTCGAGAAGAACAAGAAGCACACGGTCGAGGTGATCGTCGACAGCTTCGACGTGGACGAGTCGGAGGGGACGCGCCTCGCGGAGTCGGTCGAGCTCGTGCGGAAACTCTCCGACGGGCTCGTCATCGTACGTGGGGCCAAAGGCGAGCGGACGATGTTCTCCAGCCGTCGCGCCTGCCCGGAGTGCGGCTACTCGATCGAGGAGCTCGCTCCCCGGATGTTCTCGTTCAACAACCCCCTCGGGGCGTGCGCCGAGTGCCTCGGGATCGGGGCGACGTTGCATGCCGACCCCGACCGGATCGTCCCCGACAAGGACAAGCCGATCGGGCGGGCGATCTCGGTCTGGGGACTGACCCCGACCTCGGGGGCCCTCGACCGGTTCGGCACCGCCTTCGGGTACAACCCTCGCCGACCGATCCGGGAGCTTCCCGAGAAGGGCTGGAAGGCGCTGATGTACGGCACCGACCGCAGTGTCGGACTCGTTGGCCACGGGGCTGGCGAGTGGTGGGGGAGCGGGTGGCTCCGGGAGGGACTGGTCGCGGCGGTCGAACGCCGTTGGAAGCAGACGAAGAGCGAGAGCGCGAAGGAGTACTACATGGGATTCCTCGCCTTCAAGCCCTGCCGCAGCTGCGGAGGCAAGCGGCTCAAGCCCGGCATCCTCGCGGTCAAGGTCGAGGGCCGCTCGATCGCGGACGTCTCGGCGATGACGGTCGCCGACGCGGTCGCGATGTTCCGCGACCTCCGGCTCGACCCGCGGGACGAACAGATCGTGGGCCAGGTCGTCAAGGAGATCCGGGCACGGCTCGGGTTCCTGGAGAACGTCGGGCTCACCTACCTCACGCTCGACCGGGGCTCGGGGACGCTCTCCGGTGGCGAGGCGGAGCGGATCGCGCTCGCCACCCAGATCGGCTCGGGCCTGGTCGGGGTCCTCTACATCCTGGACGAGCCGTCGATCGGTCTCCACCCGCGCGACCACGCCCGCCTCCTCTCGACCCTCAAAACGCTCCGCGACCTCGGGAACACCCTGCTGGTCGTCGAGCACGACGAGCAGACCATGCGCGAGTCCGACTGGCTCGTCGACCTCGGCCCGGGCGCGGGAGTGCACGGCGGCGAGGTCCTCTACTCCGGCGTGCCGGACCTGATCGGAGGTGCTCCCCGATCGCTCACCGGCGAGTTCCTCTCGGGACGCCGCTCGATTGCACTGCCGGTCCGTCGGGCGCCCCCGTCGGGCCGCTGGCTGACCGTTCACGGACCGGTCGAACACAACCTGAAGGGAGACGCCGTCAAGATCCCGCTCGGGCTGTTCGTCGCGCTCTCGGGGGTCTCGGGGAGCGGGAAGTCGACGCTCCTCGAGGAGATCCTCTACAAGGCGGTCCGTCGCCATCTCGGGCTTGGGCGCGATACACCGGGAAAGCACCAGTATATCGAAGGGATCGACGAGGTGGACCGGGTCCTCCTCATCGACCAGGCCCCGATCGGACGCACCCCACGCAGTAACCCCGGCACCTACACGGGCGTGCTCACCCCGATCCGGGACCTGTTCGCGGGCCTCCCCGACGCGCGGGCGCGCGGGTTCCGCCCCGGCCGGTTCAGCTTCAATGTCGCCGGCGGACGTTGCGAGGCGTGCGAGGGGGACGGGGTGATCCGCTACGAGATGCACTTCCTGCCCGACGTCTACGTCGTCTGTCAGGAGTGCGGAGGCAAGCGGTTCAACTCCGAGACGCTCGAGGTACAGTTCAAGGGCCGGTCGATCGCGGAGGTCCTCGACATGACGGTCGACGAGGCGCTCAAATTCTTCCGTAACCACCGGCGGATCGAGCACCGGCTCCAGCTCCTCCAGGACGTCGGGCTCGGCTACGTCAAGCTCGGACAGAGCGCGACGACGCTCTCCGGTGGCGAAGCCCAGCGGATCAAGATCGCGTTCGAACTGGCCCGCCCTCCGACCGGGAAAACGCTGTTCCTCCTGGACGAGCCGACGACCGGGCTCCACTTCGCGGACGTCGACCGCCTGCTCCAGATCCTCTTCCGCCTCCGCTCGGGGGGGAACACGGTCGTCGTGATCGAGCACAACCTGGACGTCCTCAAGTCGGCGGACTGGCTGATCGACCTCGGTCCCGAGGGCGGTTCGGCCGGGGGTCATGTGGTGGCCGCCGGCACGCCGGAAGAGGTCGCCCGGGGACCGCCCGGCCATACCGCGAAGTTCCTCCTCCCCCTCGTGCGCGCTCCCGTCCCGGTCGCCCGCACGGCGCGGAGATGACGGAGCGACCTCCGGCCCACATCCCCGGGTTCGTCCCGGCGAGCGAGCTCGCCGCCGCCACGGGCGAGGGGTTCCGGCGCGGGCCCGACGTCCCCGGCGTCTACCTGTTCCGCTCGGCGCGCGGCGAGGTGATCTACGTCGGGAAGGCCCGCAGCCTCCGCCGCCGGGTCCTCGACCACCTCCGGGCGAAGATCGAGAAGGACGGGACGATCGTGGCGCAGAGCGCAAGCGTCGAGTTCGTCCCGACCGCCAACGAGCGGGAGGCGCTCCTGCTCGAGGCGAACCTCGTCAAGCAGTACCAACCCCCCTACAACGTGCTCCTGAAGGACGACCGGAGCTACCCGTACCTGATGGTCACGGTGGGGGAGGAGTTCCCCCGCGTGATCCTCGTTCGGCGGCCCCGCCGTCGCCCGGGGGTCCTCCTGTTCGGTCCCTACACGAGCGCCCGCGAGGCGCGCGGCGTCGAGCAGCTGCTCGGCGACCTCCTGCAGCTGCGGCGGTGCGTCCGCCTGCCCAAGGAAGCGTGCCTGTACTACCACCTGCACGTCTGCAGCGCACCGTGCATCGGGGCGATCGCCCCGGACGCCTATCGCGCCCAGGTCGACCGGGCCGTCGCGATCCTGCGGGGGAACGTGGCGCCGCTCCGGCCCGACCTGGAGTCCGAGATGCGCGGCGCGGCCGCACGACAGGAGTTCGAGCGGGCCGCGCTCCTGCGCGACGCGCTGCGGGGGCTCGACGCGCTCGCGGAGCGTCAGCACGTCATCGGACGCGGCGCGGGCCGGGCGGACGTGATCGCGCTCGCCTACCCCCGCGACGCGAGCAGCCTCCGGGTCGCGGTCGGGGTGCTTCGGGTCGAGGACGGAGAGGTCCGCGGAACGGAGCCCCACCTCCTCCAGGTACCGGCGGACGACGTCCCCGAGCCGGCGGAAGTGCTGCGCCAGTTCCTGGGCCAGTACTACGGGGCGCGGATCGAGCCGCCGTCGAAGATCTACATCAACGGACCGCGGCCCGAGGGACTCGACCCGACGCTGGATGAGCTGCTCGCTCCCCGGGGCATCGAGGTGCAGTTCCGTCCCACCGGTCGGTTCGCCTCCCTGGCGCAGTTGGCCGAGCGCCTCGCCCGGGCGACCGTCGACCAGGTGACCCCGACGCCGGCACCGCGGGAAGTGCTCCGGGCGGTCCAGAGCCTCCTGGAGCTGCCGACGATCCCGAACCGGATCGAAGGGGTCGACATCTCGCTCTTCCAGGGGTACGAGGCGGTGGGTTCGCTGGTCGTCTTCGAGCGGGGCCTCCCCAAGAAGTCCGAGTACCGGCGATTCCGGATCCGGGACGTCCCCGGGACGAACGATTTTGCGATGATCGCGGAGGTCGTCCGCCGCCGGTTCCTCCGGAGGATCGCGGAAGAGGAGATCCTGCCCGACCTCCTCCTCATCGACGGGGGCGCGGGGCAGGTCGGGGCGGCGGTCGCGGCGCTCGAGGCGATCGGGGCCGGCGACCGGATCCCCGTCGTCGGGCTCGCCAAGCGCGAGGAGGAGCTCTACTTCCCGGGCCGCCAGGTCCCCCTCAAGCCGAACCCGAACGCCTCTCCCATGTTGCTGCTGCGCGCCGTCCGGGACGAGTCCCACCGGTTCGCGGTGACGTACCACCGGACCCGGCGACGGATCCGGATGCGCGAGGAGTTCGACGCGGCCGAGCGGAACGAGCCACCGCCGGCGGCCGAGTAGGCTACCGTCGGGTCCGGGGCTTCGTCGCCCGCCGGACGGGAGCCCGGCCGATGTCGATCCAGGTCATGTCGGGGGGCGCGCGGTCCTCCTGCCAGAGCGCGCCGATGATCTCGCCCAAGTGATGGGCCTCCTCGAACGTCGTCTGGAACAGCGCGTCCGAGACCGAGTACCGGCCCGGCATCCAGGGCGCCCGGACGGTGCGGGCCAACTCCTTCGCGGTCAGCCCAGCCAGGTACCGGTCGACCTCGGTCCAGACCCGGGTCTCGTAGGTGTGGAAGCCGGCCCAGTCCTTCGGGTGGCGATCCGGTTCACGGAACCGAGCCGGAAGCTCGCGGACTCTGCCCGGAAGTATGTAGGCGATCCAGGCTTCGTGTACGTTGAGGACGTGGACGAGCGTGTCGAAGAGGGAGAGGTGGCCGATCCCCCGGGAGCGGCGCGACGCCTTCGCCGGTAGGCGCTCGACCCGGGCGACGAACCGGTCGAAGACGTTCCGGTTGTACACGAAGAGGGCACGGGCCGACTCGACCGAGAGCGGGGGGCGCGGACCGTTCATCGACTCGCCTCGAACCGTTCCGCGTCCTGGCGGTTAGTCCCGGGGGACCCTACCGGCTGTTCGTCTTCTTCTCGGGGGCCCCGATGAACGGCAGTCCCTGGACGCGGCGCGCGACCTCCGCGGGGGTCAGCCGGCGCAGCTCGGAGTTGGGTTCGAGGATCGCGACATCGAGGGCCTCGGGCTGGAAGGGGGTCGGCGAGCCCTCGGCCACGGCCTGGACAGCGAGCTTGAACGCGGCCTCTTCGGAGAGGTGGTCGGTGACCTTCTCTTCGAGGTAGTCGGCGACGGCGCGGCGGTTGCGGCCGATCGCGTACGCCTTCCACCCGATGGTCGCCCCGCTCGGGTCGAGCTCGATCAGGCCGGGCACGTTGTTGTTGAACCCTCCGAGGAGGAGCGAGACCGCGAACGGGCGGGTACCGCCGAACTGGGTGAACTGTTGGAGGAGGGTGCCGAGCGCGTGCCCGAGCACCGCGTAGGGGGCGGTCTCCCCGAAGGTGAGCCGGTGGCGCTGGGCCTCGACCCGGAGGAATTCGACGAGGACCCGGGAGTCCGCGATCAGGCCCGCGGTCACGCAGCCGAGACCGGTGTCGATGGCGAAGCTCTTCTCGATGGAACCGGACTCCGCGAGGGAGCTCGTGGGGAGGTTTCGGAACGCGACGAAGATGATGCCGGTCTCGTACGTCACCGCGACCGCGGTGCCGCCCATCTGGATCGCCTGCAGCGCGTACTCGACCTGGAACAGACGGCCGTCCGGCGAAAAGACGGTGCTCGCACGGTCGTAGGCCATCTGGCCCGGTTGCATCTCCATTCGACGTCTTGCCCCCCGAGTGCGGGCGCGTCCAATCGAGGGGGGGATTTGAGCCTAAGCCTCGCCCCTCCATCGACCCCACTTGGTGGCATTCCGCCACCAACGGCGACCGGAGTTCGTTCTCCACGCAGGGAGAACGGGGGCGAACCCGGCATTCCCGACCCACCCCAACGGCTAAGACCGACGCCTCGGGTCCCCCTTCCTCCCATGCCGGACAGCGGAGTGCACCTGCTGCCGATGGCGTCGAGCTACCGGGGGGACCTCTCCCCGGCCTGCACCCAGTGCAAGGAGGGCCGGAAGATGGTCCTCTTCGTCACCGGACTCTGCCGGTTCCGCTGCTTCTACTGCCCCGTCTCCCCCAACCGCAACCAGAAGGACGTCGTCTACGCGAACGAGCGGCGGGTCCTCACCGACCAGGACGTCCTCGAGGAAGCCCGCTCGATCGGGGCCGGCGGGACGGGCATCACCGGTGGGGACCCGCTGGGCGCGATCGACCGGGTAGAGCACTACGTCCGCCTCCTCAAGACCGAGTTCGGGCCCGAGCACAACATCCACCTCTACACCCACGAACCCAACCCCGAGAAACTTCGGCGCCTCGCCCGGGCCGGCCTCGACGAATTCCGGTTGCACATCCCCCACTACCTCTGGGGCCCGCTCTCCGCCGAGGGTGGAGCCTATCGGGCCGTGCTGGAGCAGGCTCCGGCGTGGGGGATCCGCCGGGGCGTGGAGATCCCTGTCCTGCCGGAGAAGGAGGCCGAGCTCCGTCGCCTCCTCCGCGCGCTCGACGAGATCGGCGTGGACTTCGTCAACTTGAACGAGCTCGAGTTCTCGGAGACCAACGAGGACCACCTGCGGGAGCGGGGCTACCGGGTCGACCCGAACAACGGTTGGGGCGTCAAGGGCAGTCGGGCCGTGGCGGAACGGGTGGTTCGCGAATCGAAGCTCGCAGTACCTGTCCACTACTGTTCGTCCCGGTTCAAGGACAGCGTGCAACTTCGGCAGCGCCTCCTCCGACAGGCCGAACGGATGGCCCCGGCGTTCGCCGAACGGACGTCCGACGGGACGGTCCTCCTCGGGATCGTCGAGCCCCGGACGGCGACGGACCTGCCCCGGTGGGCACTGGCGGTCGCCCGGCGGGCCGGTCTCGGCGTGGACGACTACCGTCTCGATGTCGCCCGGCGACGGGTGGAGCTCGGCCCGGCGGCCTTGCGCCGGGCGGCGCCGCGGCTTCCCTGGCCCGCCTTCGAGGTGGAGGAGTACCCCACCTCCGACCCGCTCGAAGTGGAGCGGACCCCGCTCAACCGCGCGGCGTTCGAGAGGGCCGCCGCCGCGATCGGCGGCTCGTAACCTTCGTCACACTCGTGCCCTCCCCACGTGAGGTAGCGCCCGTCACCCCTCCGATTCTTGATCGAGCAGGGGCCCCACCCGTCGTCCTCGCCCCCGTACCACATGGGGCAGTCCCGACAGTGGAGGTCGACCGCCGATCCGGTCCGACGGGCCGGAGGGCTCACGGAGGGGTCTCCCGGCCGGTCAAGGTCTGCCAGGCGCTCACCGTGTTCCACATCAGTTGCGCGACCGTTACGGGTCCCACCCCTCCGGGGACGGGGCTTAGCGCGCGGGCCCAGCCCTCGAGGGAGTCCGGGTCGGCATCCCCCACCATCCGCGCCCCGCTCGGGCGGCTCGGGTCGGGCATGCTCGCGAGGCCGATATCGACCACGGAGGCCCCCTCCGGGACGACGGTCCGTGTCAGCAGGTGCGGGCTCCCCGCGCAAGTGAAGATCGTCTTCGAGGTCGAGAGTGCGCGGGCCAGGTCCGGCGTCTTCGAGTGGGCGACCGTGACCGTCGCGTTCGGTCCGGGCGTGCGCCGCGTGAGCAGGAGTGCGAGGGGGAGGCCGACCGTACCCGAGCGGCCGACGACCGCCACGGGTTGTCCCTCGATCGGTAGCATGTAGTGGCGGGCGACCGCGAGCGCCGCGAGACAGACGGCCGGTGCGTGCCCCGGCCGTCCGGTGAGCAGACGACCTAGGTTCTCGGTCCCGACCCCGTCCACATCCTTCTCGGCGCGGAGCTGCCCGATGGCCGCCGAAAAATCGTACGGGGGAGGAAGCGGGTGTTCGACGAGGACACCATGGACGGACCCATCTTGGTCGAGCGCTCGGACGCGCGCGACCAAACCTGACGGGCCTTCTTCGGGGTCGATGACCTCTTCCCGGAAGCGTAGCCCCAGCGCTTCGGCCGCCTTCCGCTGACCGCGCAGGTACCGGCTGAACGGCCCCTCCAACCCGCGGTGAACGCTCGCGAGGCACGGGCCTGCAGTACCGTCGGGCGCGGCCCGGAGCGCCTCCCGGGTCGCCCGGTCCAGGGCTTCGGCCACCGGAGCCCCCAGAAGTCGTTCTGTCAACGGTCCCCCGACCGTGGAGCTCCGGGCGCTAGATAACTGAGGACCCCGGAGGGGCGATGCACGGTACCGAAACCGCGTCGGGACCGGTACTACGTTACGTCGGCGCTATCCGTGTCCTATAGGGATTTATATGGACCCCTCATGGTTCAAGTGGCGGAACGGACCTCGACACGTCGCGGTCGGGACGCCGACATGGCTGAAGACGCGGAAACACCGTCCGGTGAGCCGGCAGAATCTTCGACACCCCAGCCGCTGGACGCTTGGGCGCAAACCCTTCCGTACGCCTCCACCGCCCAGGTCGAGGTCCCGCCGCGCCTGCTGGAGCAGGTCATCGGGCAGGACGACGCGGTCGAGGTCGCCCGAAAGGCGGCGACCCAGAAACGCCACATGATCCTCATCGGCGAGCCCGGGACCGGCAAGAGCATGCTCGCCCGGGCGATGGTCGACTTCCTGCCGAAGGAGCCACTCCAGGACATTCTCGCCTATCCCAACACCGAGGACTCGAACGAGCCGAAGATCCGGGTCGTACCGGCCGGCAAGGGCAAGGAGATCGTCGCCGCCCAGAAGCTCGAGGCGGCGCAGAAGAAGGAACAGCGGACGATCCTGTTCTTCGTGGTCGCGATCGCGATCATGGCCTTCACGATCTACCTCGTCATCACCACCGGCCAGTTCGTGGACCTCATCTGGGGTCTCCTCGTCGTCGTGCTCATCTACGCGATCGTCCGGCTCTCGAGCGGACGGAGCGAATCCGGCGCGAACGTAGCGAAACTGCTCGTCACGCATACCCCCGACGACAAGCCCCCGTTCATCGACGCGACCGGGGCGCACGCCGGGGCCCTGCTCGGCGACGTGAAGCACGACCCGTTCCAGTCGGGCGGGCTCGAGACCCCTCCCCACGAGCGGGTCGAGGTCGGTGCGATCCACAAGGCGAACGGCGGAGTGCTGTTCGTGGACGAGATCAACCTCCTCAAGATCGAAAGCCAACACTCGCTCCTCACCGCGCTCCAGGAGCGCCGGTTCCCGATCGTCGGCCAGTCCGAGCGCTCGGCCGGCGCGATGGTCAAGACCGAGCCGGTCCCCGCGGACTTCGTCCTCGTCGCGGCGGGGAACATCGACAGCGTCCAGACGATGCACCCGGCGCTGCGCTCGCGGATCCGCGGGTACGGCTACGAGCTCTACGTCAAGACGACGATGCCCGACACGAACGAGAACCGCATGAAGCTCGTCCGGTTCGTCGCGCAGGAAGTCCTCAAGGACAAGAAGATCCCGCACTTCGACCGCGACGCGATCGTCGAGGTCATCCGGGAGGCCCAGCGGCGAAGCGGGCGCTCCGGCCAGCTGACCCTGCGACTGCGGGAGCTCGGCGGCCTGGTCCGCGTCGCGGGCGACATCACACTCTCCGAGGGTCTCGGCATCGTGCACGCCGAGCAGGTCGTGAAGGCCAAGCGCGCCAGCCGCTCGCTGGAGCAGCAGATCGCGGACCGGTACATCGAGCGCCGCAAGGAGTACCGGATGTTCGCGACCGAGGGCGCCGCCGTCGGGACCGTCAACGGGCTCGCCGCCATCAACGCGCAGACCGGCATGTCCGAGTTCTCGGGCATCGTGCTTCCGATCGTGGCCGAGGTCACTCCCGCCCAGACCCGGGACGGCGGGGTCGTGGTCGCGACCGGTAAGCTCGGGGAGATCGCGAAAGAGGCGGTCCAGAATGTCAGCGCACTCATCAAGAAGTACACGGGGGAGGACATCTCCCGCTTCGACATCCACATCCAGTTCGTCGGCACGTCCGACGGTGTCGAGGGGGACAGCGCGTCCGTCTCGATCGCGACCGCCGTCATCAGCGCGCTCGAGGGCGTGGCGGTCGACCAGTCGGTCGCGATGACCGGTTCTCTCTCCGTCCGCGGTCAGGTTCTCCCGGTGGGCGGTGTCACCGCCAAGGTCGAGGCCGCCGCCGATGCGGGGCTCCGCCGCGTGCTCATCCCGGAGGACAACCTGGACGACCTCGTCCTCGAGTCGCGCTACCGCGGGATCATCGAGGTCATCCCGGTGCGGACGCTCCGAGACGTGCTGAAGTACGCGCTCGTGGGCGGCGCCGGCACGAAGAAGGACACCCTCCTCGAACGGCTCGCTGCCATGGTGCTCGCCACCAGCCGGTCCGTGGACGAGCTCCCGGCGCCCTCGAACACGGCGGCGCCTCCGAAGGGCCGGCCCGCGGGTTCGTGAGAGGCAACTTCCGGGTCCCCGTCCATCCGCCCGGACCCCTTCGACCGACCCCGTTCCCCGACGAGGGCGAGGACGACGACGAGGAGAAGTTCACGAACCGCCCCTGCTACGAGTTCAACTCGCGGCTGGGGGTCTCGTACAACGACAAGCACTGCCGACACTGCCGCCATTACCTCACTGCCCGATGCCCCCACATCGAGGATTTTCTCGAAGACGTCGAAGACCTCTCGCCCGAGTGAGGCGTCCGTGCGAGGCCTCTTGGTGGGCCGCTTCCAGCCGTTCCATTTCGGCCACCTGAAGGTCGCGGAGACGATCCGTCGGGAGCGACCCGAGGCCGCCCTCCTCCTGGCGATCGGGAGCGCGGAGGAATCGTACACCTGGAAGAACCCGTTCACCGCCGGTGAACGGTTCGAGATGATCGACCGGACGATCGGTTCCTGGGATGCACCCCGCGTCCACATCGTGCCGGTCGCGGACATCCGGAGGCATGCGCAGTGGGTGCGATACCTCGAATCGCTCCTCCCGTCGTTCGACCGGGTCTATACCAACAACCCGCTCACCCGCCTGCTCTTTGAACGGGCCGGGTACGTCGTCGAACGGCCGCCGATCTACTCCCGAGCTCGGTACGAGGGGGAGCACATCCGTCGCTGCCTGGCGGCGGACCGCGGATGGCGCCCGCTCCTTCCCCCGGGCGTGGCCGGCTACCTCACCGAGATCGACGCCCCCCACCGCCTCGCGATGCTGAAGGAACGGAGCGGGGCCTCTTCCGCCGGTACATCGGCATGAGCGACACCCCGGCCCCGGGGCGAACGCGCAGGGGTTCGTTCGACCCGCTACCGGAATGGGCCGGAGTCGCGACCCGGCTGGTCCATGGGGCCCGGCGGCCGGAGCTCAACGCCGGTGCGGTGGTCGGACCGATCTACCAGACGTCGACGTTCCACTTTCCGTCCGCGCACTCCGAGTCGTCGGACCGGGGCAAGGTGTACCTCTACACCCGGCTCGACAACCCGAGCTTGGAGGGACCGGCCGAGACGATCCGGCAGCTCGAGGGCGGGGAGGAGGCCCGACTGTTCGGATCCGGGATGGGCGCGATCGCCGCGACCGTCCTCTCCCTCGTCCGCTCGGGGGACGAGGTGGTCACGTTGCAGGACCTGTACGGTGGCACCCTCGACCTGTTCACCGACCTGCTGCCACGCTTCGGGGTCCGGGTCCGGTTCGTCACGGCCGCGGAAGCCGAGCAGCCGGAAGCGGTGCTCCACCGGGGAACCCGTCTGGTATGGCTCGAAAGTCCGACCAACCCGACCCTTACCGTCGTGGACCTGCGCCAATGGGCGGACGCCGCCGACGCGGCGGGCGCCCTCCTCGCGGTCGACAACACCTTCGCGACCCCCATCAACCAGACCCCCCTCGCGCTCGGCGCGGACCTGGTCGTGCACAGTGCGACGAAGTACCTGGCCGGCCACAGTGACGTGCTCGCGGGGGCGGTCGTCGGACCCGAGGAGCTCCTCCGCCGGATCGACGCGAAGGGCTACCTGGGAGCGTCTCTCGACCCGTTCGCGGCGTTCCTCCTCTCCCGTAGCCTCAAGACGCTCAGCCTTCGGGTCGCACGGCAGAACGAGAACGGTCGACGGGTCGTCGAAGCCCTCTCGCGCCACCCGGCCGTTCGTCGGGTCTACTATCCCGGCCGCAACAGCCCCGCCGAAGAGGCGATCGCGGCCCGACAGATGCGGGGCCGGGGCGGGATGTTCTCGCTGACGCTGCGGGCCGGCCCGGAGGCGGTCGACCCGTTCCTTCGACGCCTGCACTTCGTCCACGTCGCCTCCAGCCTCGGGAGCGTCGAGAGCCTCGCGAGCGTACCGGCCATCACATCGCACCGCCATCTGTCGCCGTCGGAGCTCGCGGAGCGGGGCATCGAGGCGTCGATGGTCCGCTTCTCGCTCGGGGTCGAGGAACCGGACGACCTCGTGCGCGACCTGACGGAGGCGCTGGATGCCCTCGGGCCCCCGCCGGCGGCACCATTATAGGTCGTCCTCGTTCGTCCGATGGCCGCGCCACTGTAGCTCAGCGGCAGAGCGGCTGATTCGTAATCAGCAGGTCGGGGGTTCAAATCCCTCCAGTGGCTGGCCTGTCGGGTTCGCGGAGTTCCTCCGGTCCATGTCCAGGGGCCGGGCGCGCACGGTCGAGGGCCGGCCGCGAGCGCCGTTCGTCATCGGGATTGAATGACGCGCGAAGGCGCGGGAGGCCGCCCGATAACCTCCGTGACCGCGACGCTGCGGATCGTTCGGGAACTTGGTCGCGGGAGATTCCGCCAAGCTACCGCCTCCGGAGCGTGATTCGGCGTGCTAAACGAGGGGGGAGGGGGGTCACTACTGCCCAGGAGCGGGCTTCCTTGCGATAACTACGTCCATCGCCTTCCGGTGCGGAACGCCGCTTGCGTCGGAGATGAACTCCACCTGCCCCGAGTCCAAGATCTGCCAATCCCAGTAGTAACCCAGCAGTTCCCCCGAGCGGAACGGAGACGCAAATGGATTCGTCGTCTGGGGTGGGATGTAAGGTTTCAGAACGTCGGCGTTCATCGCGTTAATTCCCCCCGGCGCGGTGTTCGCCTTGAAGTGTTCAAATCGGGTTGCCCGAATCCGACGAGGGAGGTTATTCAGGGCACCCGAGCAAAACACCACGTCCGCTCGATGACTAAGTCGGTAGGTCCGAATGTCCCCGACTAAAAATCGGACGCTCACCCCGAGCCGAGACGCCCGGCGCTCCGCCTTTCGGACTCCCACACTCGAGATATCCACGCCCAAGACCCGGTAGCCTCGCCGGGCAAAGTAGATCGAGTCTCGGCCCTCGCCGGAACCCAGGTCGACCAACGTGCGGGGTGAGCGCGGAAGTGAGCGTGCTATGCGAACGACATCGCGTGCCAGTTGGGTTGGCTTGCTTCCCCAGTACAAACCGGGCCGAGAGTAACGTTCATCGTAGATCGGCTTACTCAAGGGTAGCGCTCCTCCCCACCAGCAGCGTAACCGCCTCGACCTGACGAGAGAGGCCGCCCCATAAGAATTCGACGAGGTCGACTCGGGGTTGAGACCTTGGCTCCAACTCCTGGAGTGCTGAACACTCGGTACCTGCTCTTGGAGCTCTACGACCAGGGAGGACCCTGAGGAGGTCGTCCTCGCCCTACCTGTACTTCAGGCGAAATTTCGCGAGCTGGAGAGGGGGGAGTCGTTCCGGAGTACCGGATCATGGAGCCGGAGTCAGAACTTTGGACATGCCCCCAGGGATGCGGATTTGAACCGATCGAAGAATCCTTCCAGTGGCTGGATTTTCTAGGTGCCGCGAGCCCCTGGCAACCAGGGGCCGGGCCCCCCTCGTCTCGCCCGTCGTCGCTCTAACGAAGAACGTCAGCCGGCTCGCGGCGCCAGGCGGCCAGCGGTCAGGACCCTAGACGGGTAGGATAGGCCCGCCCACGGGGCGGACTCCCCGGCGCGAGGTCGCTCTGGGCACGTGGGTTCGTACAGTGCTGCGACTCGGCAGGGTCATGAGGCCCCTTGGATGTTTGCCGCGGGATGAGCTACGAGTTGACGGCCATCTGCGACGGATGCGGAGAGCGCCGGAGCATCCGTCTGGACGCCTTTGGTAAGAAGTTCCCCGAACGGCCGCTGCCGGCCGGATGGACCCATGTCCATCGAGGTGGAGAACCGGGGACGTTGACTCCCGAAATCGGGATCGCTTGTTCGCGTGCGTGCCTCTCGAAGGCGCGACGGACCCTCCTCGCACGACTCGCTCAGAAACCCGCGCGGCAGCGTCGCGAGGACTTTCGCAGGGAGGTCGAATAGGGTAGGTCGATCGCGCTCTCAGCGCACAAGAGCTCCTCTCACCGGTTCCCTCGCGCGTGCTTACTTCCAAAAGGGTGGACCGCGTCGCGCGGAGACAAGTACGCATCCGGTGGTCCGAGGTGGGCGGCACGGAGGCAGTCGCCATCATGGGGCTGGACGCTGGGGAGGGAGCGATCGGAGGCATCCTCGACCGGGGCGCACGATCAAGGCGCACTGGGCTGGGCCGGAAGTGACGAGACGGCTCAAGAGTTTGAGCTCGATTTCAGGACTTGGGCCGTGCCCTCAGAGGTAGGGATTTGAACCACTCGACGAATCCTTCCAGTGGCTGCGAGTCCGAGCCGGGTCCCCTGCGGAGTTCGGCCGCGCGGGGTACGCGATCTAGTTTGCCTCGGATTTAGTCCCGATGAGCAATCCGCGACCGGGTGTGAGGCCGCCGGCGATCCAGTGCGGATTCAGGCCTGTGCTGCGCATCGATTCGAGAAGCTCCTCGCGAGACAGCAGGACCCCGATGTCGCTGACCTTGAGGTATCGCACCCCCCGACCCGGCCTTCCGATGAGGTAGTGATATTGGACGATCGAATGGCTCCCCCGACGGGAGGAGTACGCCAGTCGGGCCAGCGCGATCTTGGGTCTCTCAAAGGTTTGGAGCCGGACGAAACCCGGCCGAAACAACGAACGCTCGATCCAAGGCTCCACAATCGCGACGCCGCCCGGATTTAGGTGGCGCGCGAAGTTGGCCAAGGTCCTTCGAACGTCCTCTTTCGTCGGCAAGTGACCAACCGCACTGAAGAGACAGCTCACCACGTCGAATCGCATCTTCAGGCGGAATGTGCGCATGTCGCCCAAGGTGAGTCGAACTCCGGGCAGGCGCCGTCGAGCGATTCGAAGCATTTCCGGGCTGATGTCGACTCCCACAGTAGGATGGCGCCGCCTCAAGAACTCCAGGTGGCGACCCGTCCCGCACGCGACATCGAGCCACGTCGTCCTGCCCGAGTGGCCAAATCGTCGAGCCAGGGCCTCGACGCGCTCGGACTCCCCGCGGTAGTCCTTCGAGGCATTGAGGGCGTCGTAGTACTCCGCGAGTTCACGGAATTGGGACGGGCCGGTGCCTCTCACGCCCCTGCCTCCGCCGGTCGTCCGTCCCATCGGGTCCACCTATTTCAACGTCTTCGCAATCGACCCCGAGCGAGTGCCCCCCCTCCAGCCGCGCGAGAACTTCGACCGACCGCGAGGTTCTGGGGCGTGGAGGTCTCCATTGGCCCCGAACCGTTGGTGCGGGTCCATCCAGTGGTTGGCGTTTCAGGAAGACGAGCCGACGGTCGCGGCACGGAGTTCTACGGGTTCGCGGTCGATGGCGGGGTCCTCGTCTTCTCAAAATCGCCCCAGTCCAGGATCGGCGGGTCGACGTCGATCTGCCACAACAGGGCGTTGAGCTCGCCCCGGTGTTGCAGCTCGTGCTCGATCACGTGCAGGAGAGTGGCCCGAACGCCTGCCGTGAAATCCTCATCCCACCAGGGCGGCAGCTTGGGAACGAGGAAGCTTCGGTCCAGGTCCTGGTCCGAGAGGCGGGAGAAGAACCGGTCGACTTGTTCTTCGACCCACCGCTGGTACTGTAGAAGGTCGGCGAGCGAATCCGGTTCGGGACCGTCGTAGTGGGCGAACGGTTCCCCCGTGAGAGCGGACATCCGAACGATCCACGTCTCGATACCGCCCATCGAGTGGCCGAGGATGTCGAGCAAGGTGGGGAACGACGCTCCGCGATCTCGGGAAAGTTGCTCCGGGGGAAGTCCCGACAGCGTCTCGAAGTATCGGTGCCTCGCGGCCGCGTTGTAGAGGAACCACTGGTGAATCCACTCTACTTCGGTCATGCGGGATCGCTAGGCCGTCGAGAGGTTAAGGTCGACTTGAAGGCGGCCTTCCCTGCGGCGAGTACTCAGCCAGGAACGCACCCACCCGGCTCTGAACTCGGAACGACTCGGAGATGTGTCGGACGGAGGAAGCCTTCCGCGAACTGTGACCGATAACCCATCCCTACGCCGAGTGCTTGTCTTCGGCCACCCAGGATGAGATGCGTTTCAACTTGCCGCCCTCGAGTTCGAAGATCCCGCAGGTGCGGCCGACGAAAGATCCACCCTCCTTCAACGGGACGCGAACAGCGCACTCCGCCACGACGACATTGCCCTCCTCGGTCATCCGTGTCGATCGCAACTGGAACTTTGTGGGAGCCTCCAGGTCCCTGAGGACGTTGGCCTTCCCGCGCACGGGAACTCCCGACGCCGGGAATCCGTCGGCCCACTCTACGCGCTCCACGTCCTCGGCCAGGCACGAGCTCACCGAGGCCCAATCCAGACTGCCCAGGCTCGCGAGGTAGGTCTCGACGACCTTCTTGTTCGAGCTCATTACCGACGAAATCGCATCCCAGCTCATAAAATCACATTCTCTGATCGGTGCGGGTGCCCTCGGAAGCGTGGAAATCTTCGAGCCCTATGCGCCGACGTGGGCCGTTCTCCGCCGGTGGGCATGAACCCCGAAGCTCGGGTCCCTCGAAGGGCGGGTCCGTCGGAAGGCTCGCCCCGGTTGCGCGGGGGAAAGACCGACGTCCGGACCCGAGAGTGCCGCGAGCCCCGGCACCTCTCAATGTCCGCTCAATCCCGACCGGCGGCAGATGCGCGACCCTCTGTGCGCTGTCGAGTGAACCCGGCCGCGAGCGGCGCTTCGACCGAGTCGCTGAATTCCCGATCCCATGAACGGCCACTCACGCAATTCGATACGGACCGTGAACGCCGAACGGGTCCGACCAACCGCGGTCGGAGGATTCACGCCGGGGCCCGCAGCGCTTCTTGACGCCGCAGGATGTCGAGCAGCCGGGGGTCCTTCCGCGCCGGTGCGTAGAGTCGAGAATACATCAGCTCCATGAGCGGAAGGGAGTGGAGCCGGAAGGATTCCTCGATCGCGGCAATGAACGCATCCTGTTCGCCGAGGATGAAGTGGAGGAATCCGACGTGGAAGATCGTCAGTTCCCCGGCCTTCCCCCGCCGCTCGAGACGCTCGATCGCCTGGTGGGCGGCCGAGGGATCTCCGCGGCGGGCCGCCACCATCCCCCGGTACATTTCGGTCCAGACGCTTTCGGGCCGGATCCGCTCGATGGCGTGCAGGGACTCCTCCGCTTTCTCCAGGTTCCCTACGCCCAGGTAGTACTCCGTCAGGTTGGCGTTCGTGCGGAACGGGGCCATGGACTTCGTCCGCTCCCAGTGGGCCAAGGCTTCGGCGTCCCGGCCAGCGTAGGCGTAGGCGCGTCCGAGGAAGGAGAGTATGTTGATGTCGAGCGGATTGAGTCGCTGCGCCGCTTCGAGCAACCGAACCGTCTCGTCGATGCGCCCTTCCCCCGCGGCCAACTGGGCGAGCCACCGGTAGGGGTCGGAGAGGCTGGGGTTGAGCTCCATCGCTCGACGCGCCTCACGCTCCGCGGCGAGGAACTCGTCCTCCCCAACCAGCAGGCCCGCCAGGACGGAATGGGCCTCGGCGAGCTTCTCATCCTGGGCGAGCGCCCGGTCCAATTCCCGACGAGCGAGCCGAACCGAGTCGAGGAACGGGGCCGCCCCCTCCGCGCCCAACCAGAGCATGCAATCGGCCAGCCCGACCCGGGCCCGGGCGAACCCGGGGTCCTTCCGAATCACTTCCGCGAAGAGCGACTGTGCCTGTCGGATCAACTCCTCGGATCCCTTGTCACTGAGGAGCTTTCGTGCATGGAGGAAATCGGTGTAGGCTTCGAGGTCGGTCGTATCGCGGTCGGTCGGCACGAACGCGGTGGGCGCCCCGAGCCGGTGCCGCGTTACATGGTCGGAAACGGATTTTGCGATCTGCCCGGCGATGTCGTCCTGGATCGAGAAGATGTCGTCGAGCGGACGGTCGTACCGGGACGACCACAGCGCCTCCTCGGAGCTGGTGTCGACGAGTTGGACCGTGATGCGGACCTGGTTCCCGGCCTTCCGTACGCTGCCCTCGAGTGCCACTCCGACACCGAGGTCCATTGCCACATCGCGGAGGGATTTGGACGACCCCTTGTACCGGGAGACCGAAGTGCGCGAGATGACCCGCAGGCTTGGGATCCGGGAGGTTTGCGTGATGAGCTCGTCGGTGAGGCCGTCGGCGAAGTAGTCGTCGTTGGGGTCGGGGCTCATGCTGGCGAACGGCAGCACGGCAAGGCGCAACGCGGAGCCGGCCTCGGGCTCGGCTAGGCTCGGGACCTTCGGCGAGCCCGAGAGGATCACCCGGTAGAGGTCGACGGGGTAGTCGACGTTTTTGAGTCGGCGGGGCCCGAGCTTTTCGATGGGAAGGTGCAACTTGTTGCGGACCTGGTCGTAGACCGACCCGGACACGCAGATCCCGCCGGTCTCGGCCAGGGGCTCGATGCGGGAGGCCACGTTCACGGCGTCCCCGACAATGTCATCGCCTTCGCCCACGACGTCGCCGACATGGATCCCGACCCGGAGTCCGATCCGCTCCACGGACGAGGGGAGCGAGTTCCGCCGTGCGACGGCCTCCTGGATCTCGACGGCACAGCGTACCGACTCGACCGCGCTCGGGAACTCGACCAGGAATCCGTCGCCGAGGGTCTTGACCTCCCGCCCTCCGTGCGCCGCGAAGAACGGCCGCATGAGGATCTGATGCTCCTTGCGGAGCCGCAGCGCCTCCTCCTCGTCCCGTTGGGCCAGTTTTGTGAATCCCGCGAGGTCCGTGAACATGATCGCGGCGAGCCGCCGCGCATCCGTCGTCACGGTCGCCCGAACTCCTGTTCTCTCAGTTAAGCGCTCCGAATGCGGGGGGATCCTCCCGCAGGCCTTCCGAGGGTGGTCCGGGCCGCTTACGGCCGGGTTACCAAGGATAGACATCCTCCGAGGGGCTGGGTCCCCTCGAAGGACCATGAGCGATCCGAGCGATACCCCGAAGTCCCCTACGTTGAAATCCCAACTCTTCCTCGTCGCCGGGGCCTCCGGTCAGCAGGGGGGTCACGTGGCCCGACAGTTGCTGGCCCATGGCCACCGCGTCCGAGCGCTGGCCCGCAACCCACAGAACCCCAAACTCGACGACCTACGCTCGAAAGGGGTCGAGGCGGTAGCGGGTAGTTTTGACGACCCCGCCTCGGTCGTTCGGGCCGCGAACGGGATCGATGGAATGTTCCTGATGGGCACGCCGATGGGGGGAGCGGACGCCGAGAAACGGCAAGGGATCGCCGTCGTGGACGCGGCAAAGGCCGCGGGGGTCCCGTGGCTGGTCTACTCGTCGGTGGGCGATGCGAATCGTGCCACAGGGATCCCGCACTTTGAAAGCAAGTTCGCCGTCGAGGAGCACCTGCGCAGCTCGGGAATCCCCTCGGCCGTCAGCGCCCCCACGGCCTTCATGGAGAACTTCCTCGCCCCCTACTCCCTGGGATCCCTGCGTCAGGGAAAGCTCACCTCCGGGACCTCCCCCGACCGGCGGGTGCAATTGGTCGCGCTCGACGACCTGGGCGCCTTCGTGGCCCACGTGCTCGAACATCCGCGACATTTCCGGGGGAAACGGATCAACGTCGCCTCCGATGCCGTGAGCGAGAGCGAAGCCGCGCGAATCCTGTCCGAAGCGACCGGCCGGAAGATCGAGTACCAACAGATCCCCCTCGACGTGCTCCGTGCCCAGAACGCGGACTATGCCAAGATGTTCGAATGGTTCGAGTCGGGTGGCTACACCGCGGACATCGACGCCTTGCGACGGGAGTATCCGGGGGTCGGTTGGCATCGGGTCCGTGACTGGGCCGCCGGCCAGGATTGGGCACGTCTCCTGGGGTAGGCCGGACGTTGCGGGTACACCCGGGACCGGCTTCCCTCGATTCTCGCCCCAACGTGCGCGAGCCACCAGGTCGACGACCGGAACCCATATACCGCCCCGCGGCCGAACGACATCCTCGCGCGGGGAATCGGGGGAACTGAGATGGAACTCCAACAGGTGGGTCTCCGAGTAACCAATCTCGAACGTTCGTTGAGGTTTTACCGAAGGGCCCTCGGGCTCAAGGTCACGGCGCGTGGGGACACCCGCGCCTGGGGAGGCGGGCTCTGGGTCCAACTGGAGGACCCCAAATCGCACCGCAACCTCGAATTGAACTGGTACCCGCGGGGGTCCATCTTCTACACCCGGTACACTCCGGGAGACGCGGTCGACCATGTGGACTTCACGGTGGGAGCCGTCTCCGTGCGGGAGCTCGAACGCGCGTACCGTCGGCTGATACGCGCAGGTGCCCGACCGACTCGATACACGCCGGCCACTACGGCGGGGTGGATGGCCAGCGTCCGAGACCCGAATGGCCTTTGGATCACGATCGGCCGACAGCCGACCGCGACCGAACGGAAAGCGCTTGAGCGTGACCGACGGGCCGCGCGCAGGCGGCGGGCCGGATCCCGCCGGTAGGGGATGGGTGGGTCCGTCCAGCCCGAGGGCGGGGCGCTCACCGTACTTCGGGGTGATAGGCTTCGGTCGCCATGCCCGGCAGTTCCCCACCGTTCCAGCTCGATCGCGGCCAACCACGATCCGACGATGCGGCCAACCGAATCGCGAGCCGAGAAAGGCTCGAGATCCAGGGCGCCTGAAGCGCCTCCGAGATGGGGACCTCCCGAACCTCCGCGATCTCGGGTGGGCGAGCGAGCGCTTCGCCCGACACACCCCCTACCAGGAATGCGAAGTACACGTCGCTCTGCTCGGGTCCGAGCACCTTGTGTCGCGCGAGGATCAATCGACCCACCTTCGGGGTGAGGCCGGTTTCTTCCTCGAACTCCCGGACCAGGGCCGATTCGAGGGTCTCCCCCGGGTCGACGAACCCGCTGGGGAGGGTGAATCGGTCCCGGTAGACCGCCCGGTTCACGAGGGCCTGGCCGTCGCGGAGGAGTACCCCGCCGACGCCGACTCGGGTGTGTGGCGGAGGCAACGGGGGGAACGACGTCCCGGACACGTGGAACCCACGTTCTCCTGGCGGTTTCAGGCTTGTGTGACCGCCCCGAACCGGCCGTCGTGCCGGTCCGGCTCGTTCCCGGAGATTACGGCGCCTTCGGTGCCGTGCTCCGGCCGCACTCGAGACAGAACTTCGACCCGACCGGGATCACGGTTCCGCACGCGGCGCAAGTGACGGTCGGGCCTGCGGCCGCCGGTTTCTTCGGGAGCCGCCGAAGGAGCACGATCGCGATGACCCAGATACCGACCACGAGCAAAATCCATGTAATGAACCCGATGATGCCGAAGATTAGGACGATGGAGAGGAATCCGCCCAATCCGGAGAGCAGGCTCGAGAAGGGGTTGCTCGAGTTGTTCGAATTGCCGTTCCCGTTCCCATTCCCGTTGTTGGAGGAGGTAACGTCGATCCCTACGCTGTTGCTGGAGGACTGATTGCCCCGAGCGTCCATGACGCCCACGGCGGCGTTGAAGTTCCCGGTGGAGGTGGGGACGCACGAGAAACTCGGAGAATTCTGGTTCGGACATCCGGACGGAAGTCCGGTGTAGCTGTAGGAGTACGGTGACGTGCCCCCGTTGACCGTGGTCTGGACGTTGATCGATTGGCCTTCCTGAACCTGACTCGGGTTGATCGAGAGGCTGACGGAGAGCGGGGGGTTGGACGTAGTGGCGGATCCCTGAAGATCGCTGTTCGATGAGGGAGCCTTGCCCGGGGAGCGCGAGAGAACCGAATGGCCCGCGAGCACGCCGAGCCCGGAGCCCACTACGAGCAACACCACCACCGCCGCGAGGCCCCAGACTCTGAGTCCGTGCGTCATGAGAACACCTGGACCCCCTCAAGGACGGGGGTCGCCGGTGATGTAACGAGGTCCTACACGCCGTTTCAACCTGTCGGTGAACCCCCACGGCGATGATTCGGCCCAAAGGGCCGCGGGGGACGTTTGCACGTCCCGGTCGGGGTCGGCGGCGACCCTGCGGGACCCGGGCGGCATCCTCCGGCCCTCGCAATGCCGGGGGGTACCCCGAGGCGGCAATCGGAAGGTTTTTGAAGGGGCAACCTGCGGTAATGGACGTGGGAGCGGTATGTCGTCCACCGTCCACACCTACCCTCGCCGGACGCCGCCGCTGTACCGGTTGGCGCGGGGCTTCCGTACCGCATCCCTGCTCGTCCTCGTCCTCCTGATCCTGTTCACGGCCTCGGTCGTCTATTCGACCGGCGAGCTTTCCCAGTCGCCTCCTCAGGTGGGGTCGTTCTCGGTCGGGTTCGGGTCGAACGGGACGATGATCCTCGCGGGAAGCCTCGTGGTGAGCAACCCGGGGTTCTACCCTATTCAAGGACTCTCGTTCGCGGCGCGCGTCGCGAACGACTCCGGCGATTTCCTCGGCGCCTTCGCCTTTGGCCCGACGAGCCTGGCCAGCCAGAGCACGGACGACCTCCCCATCAATCTCTACCTGCCGGTTTCCACGTCGGGGCCGGGGGCTTCGCTGCTCGTCCAGAGCCAGTATATCCGGGTCTCGCTCTGGGGGAACGCAACGTTTGGGTTCATCTTCCCAGCAGGAATCTCCATCCTCGAGAATCGTTCCTGGGGTGCCCCGTTCTCGGACCTTTCGCTGGGCGTCGGGACGACGTCGCAGAACGCGACCGTTCCGGTGACGATCTCCTTCCAGAACGAAGCGGCGTTCACCGAGGCCGGTACCCTGCACGCCGCGGTCGTGGCGACCAGCGGGATCACCTGCGGAGTGGCCTCGTGGACGATCAACGTGGGCCAGTACCAGCAGTTCTCCCAGACCCAGCCGGTGAGCCTTTCGCCGGGGTGCTCGCCGGTGGGCGGCACGCTCCTGGCGGAGTTCATCACCCCGGGGTACACCGTACCTTTGCCTCCCGAGGCGATCCCGTGAGCGCCCCCGCACCCACGCCCGGAAAGCTCGGCTACCGGATCCCACCGCTCGGCTGGCGGATCATGGTCGCCGCGCTGCGGCTGATTCCGTTGATGCTCCTGTTCGTGGGCCTCCCCGCCGCCGCCCTCAGCTTCCTCGCCTCCCATTCCATCGCTCTCGCGCTGTCGATCGTGGTCGTGACCGTCGCGGGGGCCGTGATCACGGCCCTCTCCACGGCGCGGTACATCGCGAAGCCGACCCGCCTCTACGGTCCGCTCTCGATCGCGTCGAGCGCGTTCGTGCTCGGATACGTCTTCTACATCCTGGGGCAGTCGACGTACGCCTTTGCGCTCCCGGGCAGCGATATCACGATCCACTTCGCCTACACGACGCTGATCGAGCTCCTGCTCCTCGTGCCCGCGCTATCCCTCGCGGCCGGCATCGTCACGACGGTCGAGGATGCCCGCGCGCCCCGCGAGCGCCTCCCCTTCGATTATCCGCCCTAGCCGGCGACGGTGGCTTCGACGATGCGGATCGGGGTCTTCGGTCGGTCACTACCGTCCCGCGGAACGGCGGCGATCTTTTCGACCACGTCCATCCCGCCACGGACCCGTCCGAACACGGCGTGCTTGCCGTCCAGCCACTTGGTCGGGGCGAGTGTGATGAAGAACTGACTCCCTCCCGTGTTGGGTCCGGCGTTCGCCATCGACAGTATGCCGGGACCGTCGTGCCGAAGGGTCGGCTCGAACTCGTCCTTGATGGTGTAACCGGGGCCCCCCGTGCCGTCCCCGGTTGGGCATCCGCCCTGGATCATGAACCCCGGGATCACGCGGTGGAAGGTGAGGCCCGTGTAGAACCCCTTGCGAAGGAGGGTGACGAAGTTCTCGACGGTCTTCGGTGCCTTGTCCCGGAACAGCTCGATCCGTACGTCGCCGAGGGTGGTCCTCAGGGTGACGGTGGGGTTCGCCATGGGCACCCGACATCCGGCACGGCTATAATGGGCCCGATGGCGCGACCGTACGAACCCCCGGGTTATGCGGAGGTCGGCAGTAGTACCCAACTCGAGCCGGGGGGCGCGGGGAGCCGGGCATGAATCGCTCCATCGTCGGGGTCGCTTCCGTCCTCATCCTCCTCGCGTTCGCGATGATCAGCTTCCCGCTCTGGGCGCTCGGGCTCGAGCAGTTCGACGTCGAACAGGAGTTCGGGATCCTGTTCCTCCCGTTTGGGCTGGTCATCATGCTGGTCGGGCTCACGGCGCTCGACCCGCGGACGACGACCATCGGGGGGGCCTTCGGCAACGCCGAGTTCGATTCCGCACCGTCGAAGCCGACCCCCGGGCCCGTACGGACCCGGCTGGCCTACGACCCGAACGGGCACGTGAACTGCCGGTATTGTCGGACGATCATCACCGCCGACCTCACCCAGTGCCCGCGGTGCGGGAGGGCTCGGCTGTGCCGGACCTGCGCGCGACCCCTGGGAACGGTCCTCGACCGACCGACGTGTCCGGCGTGCGGACGGGCGGAACCGTTGTGTAACTGTCCATCGCTCCCCCGGCGAAGCGCCGTGCCGGCACCGAGCACCCGGGGCCGGCGTATCGCGTAGGAGAGGCGGTGGAGGACCGAGAGATCCCGAGGGGAATCGCCACCGCACCGGACGACCCGGTGATCATCCACTTCGACGGGGCCTGCGAGCCCGCCCGCGGGGGAGGGGTCGCCACGTTCGGCTACACCATCGAGGGCGGGGGGTGGGACCTCGAGGACTCGGGGCTCGCCGTCCGCCCCTACTCCGAGCGCGCGACCAACAACGTGGCCGAGTACGTCGCCGCGATCCAGGCGCTCGAACGACTTCACGGACTGGGCTGGAAGGGCCCGCTCGAGGTACGGGGCGACAGCCAACTCGTGGTCCAGCAGATGCGCGGAGAGTACGCGGTGCGGGCCCCGCACCTTCGGGAGTACCACGCGCGGCTCGCCCAGCTCGCCGGAACGTTCGCCGAGGTCCGTTGGGTCTGGATCCCCCGGGAGCAGAACACCCGGGCCGATGCCCTATCCAATGTGGCGCTCGCCGAGCATGCCCAGGAGGCTCGACGACAGGCCCCGCGGACCGCGGTGGAAGTGCCGGACGAGGACCCGCCGCCGGGCTAACCCCAGCGGACGGTGTAGACGAGGGTCCGGCCTTCGATCGCAGCGCGGGCCCGCGCGGTGTCGACGTAGGTAGCGAACGCGGCCGCGGCTTCGGGCGAAAGTTTCGGGCGTTCTCCGTACCCGCGGGGGGTGCCGATGCCGAGCATGACCTTCGGCGCCGGGCCGCCCGGCGCGACCGGCTCGAACGGTCGGGGTCGGGGGCCGCTCACAGCCCCTCGAAGAGCGCGAAGTGGGCGTACCGGGAGAGAGGCGCGAGGCACGGGACCGCCGTGAGGGGGATCACGGGGAGGTCGTCCCATCGCGCCTGAATCGGTGCTGCGGCGAGGAGTGCCGTGGGGTCGAATATGTCCGACACAGTCCCTCGGCCAGTGTCGGACGCATGTCATACATAAACCCCGGTGCTCGAAAGGCAGGCGGGACGGAAATGGGCCGCTAAGGCGAGCGCGAAACCCGTGCGCCGGTCGCCGGGGCCGCCCGGGGGTGCATCAGGGCTTCGAGCTGGCGGTCGAACCATTCGGGGAAGGCGTGCATCCGGACCATGGTGAGGAGCTCCACGGCAATCACACCCTCGATTCCCTCCGAGACCCTATGCAGCTCCTCCGTGCTCGCCGCGGAAGGGAGTGTGACGAACAGGACGATCGCGTCGGGCTCCAGGTCGGTGACCATCGCTCCCCGGCTCGATTCAAGGACGAGAGGGAAGTGCTTCCGGAGGGCGCGAACCACCGCGTCCTGGGAGGTCCCGGGGCGGACCGCCAGGTTAAGGGAAACGACGGGCGGGACGAGTGCGGTGAAGTCGAAGACGGGGACGAACCAGACGGCCCAATCCTCGACCAGGTCGGAGTATTTCCGAGTCATCGTCCGGGTCGAGATACCGACCCGTCGGGCGGTCTCGCTCAACGTCGCGGTCGGGCGCTCCCGAAGTGCGTGGAGGATACGGAGGTCCAGCGGCGTGAGGGGGCGTTTCGGTACCGGTGTCCGCCACAGCGAGGGACCCTCCACCTCCCGAACCCCGACCAACCCCCGGAGCAGGGCGACACGACGGTCGAGGGAGGGGGCGTCGGGGGCGATCAGTCCGACCGAGACCCAATCCCCGAGGAATTCGAGGGCCGACACGACGCCGTCCACCAGTCCCAGACGCCGGAACAGGTCGGGCTTTCCCCGATGGTGGTCGACGCGGAGGTTCACCCAGCCGCCCTGCCAGCCGAGGAGGGTCGGGTTCAGCCAGACGTCGTACCGACGGAGAAAGCCGACCTCCTTCCATACCTTGAGTCGGGCGGACACACGGGCGCGACCGACATGCAGACGCCTGGCGATGCGCGTGGCGTTAAGCCGGGGGTCGACCCCGGCGAGGTTCACGACCCCCTCTCGGTACATTTCGCGCAGGATGTCGATGTCCAGCCCTTGGGGCGCGACGCCGGGAGTCCTCACGGTCGGGCCGGAGAAGCGGTCGGCCGCTTGAGAGTTCCGTTTTTGTCGGCCGAGCCGCCAGAATCGGACATTGGCGAGCGCTTCGGGTGGGATTTCGTCGGGTCTCCGGCCGCCGGCTTGACCCTTCCCGGGTCCGTTGGGGGGACATGGCCGAACCCGCGAACGTCTCCCCGATCGTCGTGTCGAGCGAACCCACCGCGGAGCAGGCGGTGAGGCGGGGAGCGATCATCCTCGTCCTCCTGGCCGCCGCGGCCCTGATGGTGAACTACGTCGAGACGATGCTCGTCCCGGCGCTTCCGACGCTCGTGGTCTTCTTCGACGGGGTCCCGTACACGACCATCGCGTGGGTCGTCTCCGCCTACCTGCTCGTGGGGGTCTCCACGACCCCGATCATCGCGAAGCTGGGCGACATCTACGGGAAGAAGCGGATGCTGATCGTCGTGCTCGCGGTCTACTCGGCCGCGGTGGCGGTGACCGGCTTCACCCCCCAGCTTGCGGCCGCCATTGGCCTCTCGCGGTTCGACGCCGTCTACCTCCTGATCGGGCTTCGCGGCCTCCAGGGCGTGGGTCTTGCGATGTTCCCGCTCGCGTTCGCGATGGTCGGAGAGGAGCTCCCGCCCGCCCGGGTCGGTCAGGCCCAGGGCCTCATCGCCGCCATGTTCGCGATCGGGGCGGCCCTCGGGCTGTTCGGCGGCGCCTGGTTGATCCAGAACTACGGCTGGCAGTTCGCCTACCACACCGTCATCCCGTTTGCCCTCGCGATCCTCGCCCTCGCGGTCTACGCGCTCCCGGAATCCCGGCACCGTCTGGATGTCCGCCTGGACATCCCCGGGGCCGCTCTACTCGGCACGGCCTTGGCGACCTTCCTTCTCGCCCTCTCCCAGGGACCGTCCTGGGGCTGGGGACAGTGGGCCGCGGTCCGCCCGGGCGGCGCCCCGTTCGGGGTACCTGAGCTGTTCCTCGTCTCGGGCGTTGCGGCCGTCCTGTTCTACCTGCGGGAGCGGACCGCGGAAGCTCCGATGGTCCACCTGGAGCGGTTCCGGGAGCGGAATCTCGCCATCAGCTATATCGCGGCCCTGCTCGTCGGGGCAAGCCTCTTCCTCGGCTTCGTCGGGATCACGATCCTCGTGGAGACCCCGATCGTCGGCCTGGGCCGTACCGTGTTCGAGTTCGGCGTGCTGAGCCTCCCGACGACGATGTCGATGCTCGTGGCCGCCCCGTTCGTCGGCCGCGCCATCTCCCGTTTCGGACCGAAACCGGTCACGCTGCTCGGCTCCGCCCTCGCGACGAGCGGGTTCGTGCTGATGCTGACGTTCGACCACACCTACACGGAACTGCTGCTCGCGCCGATCCCGACCTTTGTGGGCCTCGTGATGATGATCATCTCGATCACGAACATCGTCGTCCTCTCCTCCCGCCGGGGCGAGACCGGCATCCAGACGGGGATGGCCGAGATGTTCCAGGACCTCGGTGCGAGTATCGGGCCGGTGGTGGTGGCGACCGTGCTGGCCAGTTTCACGGGTACGTTCTACGCGACGGTCGCCTCCCCCGCCGGTCCGGTGCAGGTGCCGGTCCAGCTCCCGACCCTGGCGGCGTTCCACTGGTTGTTCGCGGTCGGTGCGGCGCTGACGGCGACGTGCGGGGTGCTCGCGCTCTTCCTGCGCAATTACCACTTCGCGGAGGTCCCGGCCCCGGTGGCCGACGGGGCCGCAGCGGTCGCGCCGGGCGCCGTGCCCGTACCGCCGCGGTTCGCCGAGTGAGGCCCCGAACTCGTCGCGGGCGCCGAGCCCTTTCTTAACCCGGTCCGCTCTCCCCCGGGCGAGAGGGATTCCCGCGTGACCAGCGATACGGAGGCTCCGGCGGCGTTCCTCCGGGCCGCCGAGGCGGACCTGCTCGACCTGTCGGTGGAGACCGCCCACGCCGACTGGGTCCACGCGACCTACATCAACGACGACACGCAGGCGCTCGCGGCCAAGGCGAACGCCCGTCTCATCGCCTCCACCGTCCAGTGGGCCAAGCGCTCGATGGCGCTCGGTGCCGCCCAGCTCGGTCCGGAGGAGCGCCGCAAGGTGAAGCTCCTCCGGCTCAGCCTATCGCTGGTCGCCCCCGAGGACCCCAAGGAAGGGGAGGAACTCTCGCGCACGGTGGCCGAGATGCAGGGGACCTACGCCAAGGGCCGCCACATCCCGATCGGGGCGACCGAACCGGTCGACCTCCAAGCTCTCTCCCGGATCCTGTCCGAGAGCCGGGACCCCATCCGCCTCGAGGACGCCTGGACCGGCTGGCACCGCGTGGGACGCGAGATCCGGACCCCGTTCCTTCGGTACGTCGACCTTGCCAACCGGGGGTCCCGCGAGCTGGGGTTCTCGGACGTCGGCATGATGTGGCGCTCGAAGTACGACCTCCCTCCCGACGAGTTCGCGAAAGAGGTGGAGCGGCTCTGGCAGCAGGTCCGCCCCCTCTACGAGAGTCTCCACGCCTACACGCGGCTCCGACTGCGGGGCGTCTACGGTCCGGAGCGGGTCCCGGAGCGCGGCCCGATACCGGCCCACCTTCTCGGGAACATGTGGGCGCAGTCCTGGGAGGGGATCTTCCCGCTCGTCGCGCCGCCGGATGCGGCTCCGGGGTTCGACCTCACCGAGATCCTGGTCGGCCGGCACACGACCCCGACCGAGATGGTGCGCTTCGGCGAACGGTTCTTCGTCTCGCTCGGGCTCGCCCCCCTCCCCCCCTCGTTCTGGGTCCGGTCGATGATCGTCCGTCCGCGCGACCGGGAGGTCGTCTGCCACGCGAGCGCGTGGGACCTCGACTTCGTGGACGACCTTCGGATCAAGATGTGCATCGAGATCACCGGCGAAGATTTCCAAACGATCCACCACGAGCTCGGCCACAACTACTACCAGCGGGCGTACTCCCACCAACCGTTCCTCTTCCGGGAGAGCGCGCACGATGGCTTCCACGAGGCGGTCGGGGACACGATCGGTCTCTCCGTCACGCCCGAGTATCTGGTCCGGGCCGGCCTGCTCGACGCCGCGCCCGACGCGAGCCGAGATATCGGCCTCCTCCTCCAGCGGGCGCTCGAAAAGGTCGCCTTCCTCCCCTTCGGGCTCGTGGTCGACCGCTGGCGATGGGACGTGTTCAACGGGCAGATCGCCCCCCGCGACTACAACCGGAGCTGGTGGGAGATGCGGGAGAAGTACCAGGGGATCCGGCCGCCCCACGTCCGGGGCGACGAGGAGTTCGACCCGGGAGCAAAGTACCACGTGCCGGCCAACGTCCCCTACATGCGCTACTTCCTCGCGCACATCCTCCAATTCCAGTTCCACCGGGCGCTCGCCCGGACGATCGGCCACACCGGCCCGCTCCACCGCGCCTCCATCTACGGGTCCAAAGAGGCCGGTGATCGGCTCCGGGCGATGCTCGAGATGGGCTCGCGGAACGAATGGCCGGACGCGTTGGAGGCGGTCACCGGAGAGCGCCGGATGGACGCCCAGGGCCTCCTCGACTACTTCGCCCCCCTTCAGCGCTGGCTCGAGGACCAGCTGCGCGGCGTCCCGCGCGGCTGGTAAAGGGAACCTGGGCCCGGGGCGCCGGCCCCGTTCGGGCGCTCGGCGAAGAGCTAAGAGGCGGGTCCGCGGTCGATTCGTGGTCGATGCTGCTCGGAGCCGGCGAGATCATCCTGCGGAGCGAGTACGCCGTCCTTCTCGAGGGCCAGGCCTCGGGGGCGGTTCCGCGATCGACCGGCGTCCTGTACCTCACCAATCTGCGCTGCGTCTACGAGACCCATCCGTCGCGCGGGATCGTCCGGAACCTCGTCCGGGGCCGACATGCCGTGACCGTCCTCGATGCACCGATCGCGGCCGTCCACAACGTCTCCGTCCTCCGCCCCCGCCTCGGGAGGGTCCGGCTGCACCTCGAGGTCCCCCGGGCCCGGCTCACCTTTGATGTCCTCGACCCCGAGGCTTGGCGCGGGGCGATCGCCGAAGCCCGGCAGACCCTACCGCCGGCCGCCCCCGCCACGGTCGTGGCCACGCACACCATCGAGCGGCAGGTCGTGAAGGTCCGGTGCCGGTTCTGCGGGACGCTCGCGAACGAGGTCGACGGGCGATGTCCGGCGTGCGGGGCCGCGCTCTAGGCCGGCCCTAGAAGGGGAGCTCCCGGAACAGCCGGTCGAAGCCGCTGCGGGACAGGTACCACCCGATCGCCGTGAACGTGACCGCGAGCCCGACACAGGCGACCCCCGCCCCGAGCGCCCCCGGACCCGTGGTCGCGAACGCCAGCGCGCCCGGCACGAGGATCCCGAAGAGGATGCACATGCCGGAGAACGTCGCCGCGAGCATCGCGGAGGGACGGAGGTACTGCGGACGGGGGCGGTCCTGGAAATCGGAGAAGCGCGCCGCGAAGACGAGTCCCCAGAACCCGACCGAGACCGCAGCGGCGCAGCCGACGAGGGCCATCCCCCCGGCGACGGGTCCCGACAGCCCGAAGAGAACTCCCGCCGCGAGGGAGATGAGCACGGTGACGACCAGCGCGGGAAGCAGCACCGCGACCACCTTGGCGCGGAAGACGGAGCGACCGGTGATCGGCGCCGCGTAGAGCGTCTGGAGCGCCCGCCGTTCCTGTCCGACCGAGGTCGTGGCGAGCAGGAGGGCGAGGAACCCGCCGGCCCACCCGACGAAGACGAGCCCCCACGGTTTCGGCAGGCCGGTCCCGCCGCCGCCCGAGTTCTCGACAAGGATGACGATGAAGATCACCAGGGGCACGACCAACATCGGCAGCATCTCACGCCGGCGGGTGAGTCCGTGGAAGTCCTTGGTCACGATCGCGGCCTCCGCCCGGGAGAGCCCGACCGCCGCGAGGAACGGATGGTGACGCGCGTATTCGTGGGCCTCGAAACTGAATTCGGTGGACTCCACGACCCAGTAGCGGACTCGAAGCTCGGCGGCGACCACGAGGAGGAGGAGCGCGAAGACGAGCTGGGCCGCGACGAACAGGAGAGCGAGCCCGCCGTCCCCCGCGAGCCACAAGGTCAGGGCGTGCGTGGACCAGAAGACGGGAATGAACGTGGAAAGTGCCCCGAGCGCGCTCAACCCGTGGAGCGAGTCGAGCAGGAACACCGGGTTGAACGCGAGCTGGAGCGCGAGGACGAGCAGGAGGAGGGCGGCGGCCCGCACGACCAGGGAGAGCCGCCCCCGACGACCGCCGGAGCCCCCGACACGCTGCGTAGCCGACCGAACCATCTCCACGAGGAAGGCGCCCTCGAACAGTCCGACCACTCCCAGGAAGGCCACGAGGACGACGGAGCCGCCGAGTCCGACGTCGAGCGCGAGGGCCGCGACCGGCCCGAGAATGAAGGCGAGCGCCGGCGAGTAGGTGTAGGCGATGGCGCTCGAGGAGGCGAGGACGTACTCGCCGGGGGTCACCGGGAGCCAGTTCACCGCGTCGCTGCCGGCGAACTTCGCGGTCGCCGTGAGCTCGAACATGACGCCGGCGACCAGCACGGTCGCGACCGAGACGAGCGGAATGAAGGGAAGGGCCGTCGTGAGCAGCGGGAGGGCGAGCGCCGAAAGGCGCGACGCGGGGGGGACCGCGAGCGAGGTCAGCGCGAAAAGGACGAGGAAGACGCCGACATCGATGATCGCGAAGATCGAGGGCCGTGCGAAGAGGCTCCTCGGGTCGGTCGTGCCTCGACCGGACCGGATCTGGCTCGCGACGAGGACGCCGGAGATCCGGCGGACGGTGTGAAGGTCCATGCGGTCCTACTTCGACAGGGCGCTCACGACTTCCGAAAGGTCGCCCGTGCCGGTGAGATTCAGGAAGACCTCCTCCAGGTCGGAGCCGACCAACCCGGCTCGACCCCGGAGCGCGTCGACCGTCCCGGAGGCGACCACGCTGCCCTGCCGTAAGATGACGACCTGGTCGCAGATCGCCTGGGCGATCTCGAGGACATGCGTGCTGAACAGAACTCCCACCCGCTCGTTCCGAGCCAGGCTCCGGAGCACCTCCTTCACGACGCGGGCCGACCGGGGGTCGAGGCCGTTCAACGGCTCGTCCAGGATGAGAAGCCGAGGGTGGTGGACCAGCCCGGCGATGAGCGCCACCTTCTGCTTCATCCCCTGCGAGTATCCGCTGATGAGCGAATTCTCATGGCCCGCCAGTTCGAGGCCCGTCAGGAACTGGGAGATGCGCGCCGTGCGCGTGGGCCCGTCCAACCCGTAGAGGTCCGAGACGAAATCCAGGTACTCGGCGCCGGTCAGGAATTCGTACAGTGACGTCGACTCCGGGACGTAGCCGATCTGCCGCTTCACCGCGACGGCCGACGTGGAGATTTCCTGGCCCAGGACGCGAATCGACCCCGCGTCCGGGCGGATCAACCCGAGGACCATCTTCATCGTCGTGGACTTCCCGGCGCCGTTCGGTCCGAGCAGGCCGACGATCTGGCCGGACGGGACCGCGAAGCTCACGTCGGAGACGGCGCGGGTCGTTCCGTACGATTTCGTGACATGCTCGACCTCCAGCATCGGGGCAGACTCTCGCAACGGCGGCGGGGAGGAGGACCAGGAAGGGGCCGGAGCCAATGACATGCGTGCCGCTCGAGGGGAGGAACGGCCGGGGCTCTTTACAACCGCCCCGGCCGAGCGACGCTAGTTGTCCGACGACCCGAGGGGGTCGGCCCCGATCGCGGGATCGGGCAGGCGTGCTCGGTCCACGTGGCGCCCTTCGGCCGCAAAGAAAGCGACCGGTCGGGCGGGACCGTTGGGCCGAAGGGCATCCGCGACGGCCACCAGGAGTTCGTAGGCCGCGTCCTCCGAGTCACTCTGACCGGGTCCCGAGGGAGTGTAGATACGGAGGGCACGTCCGTGGGCTCCGAGCAGGACGGCCCCGCTCCCATCGCGGTGGGCCCACGACAGGAGGCGTTCGGGTGGCCGCTCGACCACACCCACCCACCGGAGTCCGCCGAACCAGCGGCCGGTCAGCCGGGCGAGGACCGCGTCGGGCTCGAGTCCGAACGGGACCGCGATCCGAGCGACGGGCCGCAGGGCGTGTTCGTCGGTCGTCGCGATGGGAGTAGGCTCGGTTAGCACCCGGTAGCCGTCGGTGGACCGGTCGATCAGGCCCTCCCGCTCCAGACGCCGAAGGGCCCGCGCGAGCGATTCGGGGTGAGCCCCCAGGGTGCGGCGGAGGCCACTGAATGCCATCCGCCCATGCATCGTGTTCAGGGCGGCCAGGACCCGGTCGTCGAGCCGCCCGGACGATGCGGTGTCGCCGTCGGACGGAGGGCCGGTCACGGGTCGATCACGGCTCCCGTCGGATTTAGAGCGTCGGTCACCCCACCGTAATCAAGTGGCTCTCCCCCGCGATCGTCGGCGAGGGGTGTGTGACCGGACTCCCTGTGACCCGGTCAATATCCCCCAGCGGGCGGTAGGAGCTTCGGAGCCCCAACGGGTTCCATCCAGGAAACCAACATGGGAGACAACGAGGGAGACTGCGAGCCGGGATTCGCGAATGGGCCGTGGCTGTGGACGGCGTACCGCGCCTACAACGAGCTGCTCCGGGACAAGCTGAAGAAGAAGTTCGAGGCGCAGGAAGGTCCGTGGATGGACAACGTGGCCGAAGTGCTCGCCCAGATCGTCAACGCGCGCTGGGAGGGCGGCCGCCAGCAGGAGAAGGCGACCGAGGAGTTGTTCGAGCGCCTCGAAAAGCTCCTCTCGGGGTAGGTCGGATGAGCGTCCCTCCCGAGGGTCGGACGGTCCCCGGACCCACCCCGACGGGTCCCCAGCCCTCCCTACCCTGGCCGGGCAGCGGGACCCCGCCGCTCTGAACGTCAGAGCCCAGGGGCCAACACTTTCTTCACGGTCTCCGGGAACCTCGGGTCGCTCGCCCTGCCGCGGGGTCGTCGACCGGAACTTCCCGGGGCCGGCTTTAACACCCGGGGCGCCTTCGGTCGCCGAGGAGAGCCCCATGGTCGTGGATTTTGCCTTCAAGAAGACCCCGGCGTACCGCGTCGCGTACATCGCATGGAAGGGACCGTGGAAGGACGCCACGATCCGGCGCAACTTTGAACGGGTCGCGCAGTGGGCCAGGGCCCGCGGGTACGCCCCCAGCCTCTGGATCTTCCGCGAGCCCGGTAGGGGCCGATGGGAAACGGGCGTGGTCGTCAACGCCCGGGCCCGGGGCGAGGGGAACGTCCGCATCCGCACGCTTCCCGCCACCCGCGTCGCATCGGTGGTCTTCGACCCCGAGGTCGTCTCTCCCGCGGTGGTCTATCACGGTCTCACCGATTGGATGCGCTGGAGAAAGAAGGACAAGAAGATCCAGCGCGTCGTCTCGTACCGCGAGGTGTACCGCGGGAATCCCTGGAAGGACAAGGCGGCCTACGCACGGACGGACGTGCAGTTCGTCGTCCGCCCGTAGGTTCGTGGGTCCCGGTCCGACGGGACGACCGGGGCGATTCGGGGGTCGTGCGGACGCGGAGCGTCCGTCGTCGAGGGAGTCGACGTGAGCGCGCTCTACCTCGCACTCGCGGGCCTCGCGCTCGGGTTCAGTCTCACGGTCCCTCCCGGGCCGATGAACGCCCTCATTGCCAACCGGTCGATGCGCTCGCTCCGCGCCGGCATCACGACGGGACTGGGTGCGATGTCCGCGGACGCGGTCCTCGGGGCCATCGTGTACGGGGTCCATACGGCCGTGTACCTGGGCGCATGGGTGCGCTGGGTCGAAGCGATCGGCGCGGTCGTCCTCGGGGTCATGGTCTTGCGCTTGCTCCGGGAGCGGCCCAAGCTCGGAGCGGTGGACCCGACCGACGTACGGGTCTACTCGGAGGCGCTCCTGGTCGGGATTTCGAACCCGTTCCAGATCCTCTGGTGGGTGACGGTCGGACTCGCGTTCGCCTACGTCGGCGGCGCGTTCCTCTTCCTGGGGCTGTTCGCGGCGATCGCGGTATGGGTCGTGCTGTTCCCTCTCGCCCTGACCGAGGGGGCCCGGCGGGACCCGCGGGTTCCCCGGATCGTCACGCTCGGGTCGGCCGTGTTGCTGGCGGGCTTCGCAGCCTTCTTCGCGTTGAGCGCGGCCGGGCTCTTGGTCTAGTGCCCCGGGACTGCCGACGTGCGGAGCCGGTTCGTGTACTGTTTCCGGAACTTCGCGACCTTGGGTGCGATGACGATCCGACAGTACCCGGCGTAGGGATTTCGCTCGAAGTACCGTTGGTGGTACTCTTCGGCTGGATAGAATACCGACAGCGGGGCGAGTTCGGTCACGATGCGGCCCCGCCAGAGCTTCTGTCCCTCGAGCTCACGGAGGACCGACTCCGCCGTCGCGCGCTGCTCCGGACCGACGTAGAGGATGATCGACCGGTACTGAGGCCCCGCATCGTTCCCTTGGCGGTTGAGCGTCGTCGGGTCGTGGGTCGTCATGAAGATCGTCAACAGGTCGTGGTAGCTGAGCTCCGTTGGACGGAAGGTCACCTGTACGACTTCGGCGTGCCCGGTGCGTCCCCCGCAGACCTGCTCGTAGGTGGGATTCGGGACCGCTCCTCCGGCGTAACCGGGGATCACGCTCACCACGCCCTGTATTTCCGAGAAGACGGCCTCGGTGCACCAGAAGCAGCCGCCCCCGATCGTCGCCTGTTCGGTTCGGACGGTGGGTTCCGTGCCGGCCCCTGCGGTCACGAAGAAGGGAGAGCGCGTGGGGGGGATGAGGCTGACCCCTCCGTCCGACGGGATGCGGGCGCCCGACGTCGGGCCCGGGTCGATTCCCCGGCAGAACGGCGGGACCGTGCCGGTGCGCGAGGGGTCCCGGGGGCGGTCCTCTCCAACGCCGCCAGCCAGGCGAGCCCCGAGACCCCCGGGAGGTTCGTCTCGAAACGCGCCTCCCGGATCCAGCGGACGGAAAACTCCCGGCAGAACGTTTCCCGGATCTCTGTCTGGGTGACCCGGCGCGGGCCACCCCAGTCGGTGGGCTCGCGCTCGGAAAAGCAGAGGACGAAGAACCGACCCTTCGGGCGCAGTACGGAGGCGACACTGGCGGAGTAGACCGGGCGGTGGAGGTCGAGGAACGTGTGGAACATACCGCAATCGGTGACGGTGTCGAACGACTCCCGACGTTGCGTGAGTTCGAGCGCCGACGCCACCTCGAACCGGGCGGACGACCCCCGGGCGACCGCCTTCTCGCGGGCGCGCCGGACCGCCGTCGGGGCAAAATCGATCCCCCACGTGTCGTGGCCGTGGGCGGCATAGTAGAGGGCGTTCTCCCCGGTCCCGCAGCCGACATCCAACACTCGGCCCCGGATCTCTCCGTCCGCTTCCAGCTGAACGAACTCCCGTTGCGGCCGGGCGATCTCCCACGGGGGGTTTCCTTCGTACGCGCGGTCGAAGTAGTGCACCGGGGGCTGGGAGAACCGGTCGTTCCTTAACCCCGGTGGGGCGACCCGGTCCTTGCGGCCGGGGGCCGACGTTTATCAATGCGGAACGACACGCGCGTGCACCATGCCCGCTCCGACCGTGACCGTCCGGGTCGAGGACGCCAAGGGGTCGCACCGGATCGCCATCGGCGCTGGGCTCGGCGTCGCGGGTGCGGCGATCACGCTCCTCCTCCCGTTCGCCCTTCTGTGGCTCGCGATCTACAATCCGGGAGGGTTCTTCGAACTCAACCCCGACCTGGTCCGGGACATCAGTCTCCTCGTGCTCGCCGGAGCGATCCTGTTCCTGCTCTCGCTGTTCCTGTACCGCCGGGGGTTCGCGGTACTGCGCGGCGTCGACCGGCGGTTCACGGTCGCGTCGGTCCTCTGCCTCATCGGTTCCCTCGGATTCCTGCTCATCCTCGTCGCCGTGGTCGTGATCCTTGGCTCGACGAACTCGCTCGTCTCGTGCATCCACGGGCAGCCCTCGCACGCCCTGTCGTGCCTCCGATCGGGCCAGCCCCTGGGGGCCTACACCGGCCTCGCGGGATTCTGGCTCGGCTGGCTCGGTGGGGTCGGGCTCGTCCTGGGGCTTGCCTCGGCGGGCCGTCGCTTTTCGCGCGGCGTGCTGTACGGCTCCGCCACGATGTACGCCATTCTGCTCCTCGCGCTGGTCGGTCCGTTCCTCGGGCTGATCTACCCGGTTCCCGGCGCCCAGTACCTGCTGCTCCTCACCCCCCTCCTCGCCCTCGTGGCTCCCGCGCTGGCGTATGCGGGAACTCGGCGCCCGCCGGCGACGATCACCCCGGCCTGAGAAGCCGTTCCCCAACCGACCCCCCCGGAGGAGGTGGCAATCCTCATGGCCCCCGGGCCTCTGTGCCGACAATGAACGACCGCGTCGAGCTCTACTTCCTGACCCCGAGCCACTACTGCGTTTCCGTCGAACGAATGCTGGCCCACAAGCGGGTCCGCGCGAAGAAGGTCTCTGCGCCCTACCACGACCGCCAGGAACTCCTGCGCCGGACGGGCCAGGACTACGTACCGACCCTCATTTGGAACGGGAAGGCGGTCACGTGGAAGGAGATCCCCGCCTTCCTCGACCAGGTCCGGCCCGACCCGCCCCTCCTTCCGGCCGGCCAGGAGGGTCTGGCCCTCACCCTCGAGAACTGGGGACATCAGGTGCTCGAGGAACGGGTCTGGCGAGCGGTCGTCACCCGGATCCCGAAAGTGCTGAAGACCGAGTCCGAGCGGTGGGTCTTCGAGGAGATGCAAACTCGCGCTCGGGGTCCGTGGCACGTCCTGGAAGCCCGTCGGCCGGAATTCGTCCGCGACCTCGAGGAGTACTTCGGCTTCGTCGAGCAGATGCTCCAGGGAAGAGAGTGGATCTTGGGCACGCCGTCCCTCGCCGACTTTGGGATCTACGGAAGCCTTTCTCCCTGGTGGACCTCCGGAGAGAAGATCCCCACCCGGTTCCCCGCCCTGCGGGCCTGGGTCGCACGGGTCGGCGCGCTCTAGTCCTCGCCTCGAGGGTCCCGTCTGCCGGGGTTCCGGTCTCGGGTCCGCCCGACGGGGCGGGTCGCGCTACTCCAGGAGGATGGTCTCCGCGGCCGGTGCGCGGAACTCCATCCTGCGGTGGGAACCGTCACAGAACGGCTTCTCGGCCGAGTGACCGCAGCGGCACAGATCCGCGACCATCTTGCCGTCGACCCATACGCGGTTCGAGGAGTTCTCCTTGGACTGTACGTACGCTCGCGCCATGTTCCCCCGACACCGAGCGGGCCGCTAAAGTCTCGTGCTGGTCTCGAGGTAACCGCCCCGCCCCTCTGTTAAGTAGGGGCCGGCCGGTGGTCGGGCTCGAGAGCCCATGAAGGTCGGAATCGTCGGGTCGGGGGACGTCGCCAAGGCGCTGGGGATCGGGTTCGTCGAGCTGGGCCACGAGGTCAAGCTCGGGTCCCGCACCCCCGAAAGCGAGGGGCTCGTCGCCTGGAAAGTCAAGGTCGGACCCCACGGCTCCACCGGCACCTTCGCGGAGGCCGCGGCGTTCGGAGAAGTGGTCGTGCTGTCGACCCACGGCGTCGATAACGAGAATGCCCTCCGGCTGGCCGGTCCGAAGCACTTTTCCGGGAAGGTCGTGATCGACACGACCAACCCCCTCGAGTTCACGCCCGAGCATATGCCGGTGCTCGCGTACGGCTGGCGGGATTCGGCCGGCGAGCGGGTCCAGAAGCTCCTCCCCGACGCGCATGTCGTGAAGGCGTTCAATACCGTGGGCAATGCCCACATGTTCAAGCCGAAGTTCCCCGGTGGGCCGCCGGACATGTTCTACTGCGGGAACGACGCGGCCGCCAAGAAGAAGGTCGCCGGATGGCTGAAGGAGTTCGGCTGGAACCCGCTGGACGTCGGAGGGATCGAGGGGGCCCGTCTCCTCGAACCGATGTGCGTCCTCTGGGTGACCCTCGGAATCTCGGGCGGTTCCTGGGACATCGCCTTCAAGCTGCTGCACAAGTGAGTCGGCCGGTCGGCCCGACCCCTACGGGGCCATGCGCTCGAGCAGGTGGACGTCGATCCACCGCTCGAACTTGAACCCGACTTCCCGCATCACACCGACCGATCGGAATCCGAGGGCCCGGTGCAGGTGGACGCTGACGGCATTCCCGTCCGCGATCCGCGCGAGGAGAACGTGCAATCCGAGCCCGTCGGCCGTCGCGACGAGGGAGGTCAGCAACGTTCGCCCGATCCTCCGGCCCCGATGGTCCGACCGCACGTAGACGGAGACCTCGGCGGTCCCGTCGTACGCCCTTCGGTCCGACCACGCCGTGAGGGAGGCCCATCCGACGACCTCTCCCTGGAGCTCGGCGACCAACACCGGGTGGCGGGCATCGTGGTGTTCGAGCCACTGTCGCTGAGCCTCCAGAGAACGGGGCTCGGTATCGAACGTCGCGACGGTCGTGAGGACGGCTTCGTTGTAGATCCCAGCGAGTGCCGGAACATCCTCGACCCGCGCGGAGCGCACCGCGGGGATGGGCGAAACCACCTCGCGGTGGTCGTTTGAGGGGCCCCCGAGCGGCATCATGGCCACAGGTCGAATGAAATGAAGCACTCGATGAGCCTTGCGCTCCCAACCGCCCCGCCGGCCACCACGAGCCTGCGCCCCGTTACGAAGGAGGCTTTGCGACGTGCACCGGGCTACGGGGGCGGAGCGCTCGACGGGACGAAGAGCAAGGAGATCGAATTCACACAATGCCGGGTGTTCTTCGGGGTGAAGCGCTCCCCCCGGAACACGTGGCCGAGATGACCATCGCACTTCGCGCACCGAATCTCGGTGCGCGAGCCGTCCCGGTCGGGGATGTGGCGCACCGCCCCCGGGAACTCCTGGTCGAAGCTGGGCCAACCGCATCCGGAGTCAAACTTGTCGTCGGAGCGGTAGAGGGGGGTGCCGCATCGCTTGCACACGTAGGTCCCGGCACGGGTGTTGTGTTCGTACTCACCCGTGAACGCCATCTCGGTTCCGCCGTGCGCGATGACGCGCTCTTCGGCCCGAGTGAGTTTCCTCCACTCCGGATGTTCGGGGGACGCCATGGGTCCTTCAGGTACCCTCGAGTTCTTAGGTTCCGCGGGCGATCGCCCGCGACGTTCCGTCCGCGGGATCGAATCCGCTGGAACCGGTAGTCCCCCGCAGTGCGAGTCGGGACACGGGATCGGACGGATACGAATTCACCGTTGCGCCGGGGCGACGGCCGTCGGCCGCTTCATTCCCGGGTTTGGTGGCGTCTCGACGGGTCGGTCGTAGCCGCTCTCCGGGCCGGGCGGATATCTCGGAAGCCGGGGGCCGGCGGACCCCGCTCGAAGAAGAGCGGGCAGGAAGGCGAGAATGGGCGCCTCACCCGATTCTCCGGTGGACGCAACCTCCTTTCTCGATCGCACGTTCAACCTGAGAAAGCGATGGGCGAGCATGGGGATAAACCCGGGCTTGGCCGGTTCCTCTCGAGGATGGCTCGCCGGGGTGGGGTTGGGCGACAGCCGGGCAAGGATCCCGTGGCCGACCCGGTACCCGGCGCGGAGGTGAGGGGTTCCCGCTCCGGCAGACCCGAGGGGTCGCTAGGGCGTTCCGGAAGTCGGGGATCGAGTGAAGACCTGTTCGACAACGCGGAACCCGTTGGCCGTCAGTAGGGTCGCCTGCTGATGGTCCCGTGCAAAGTTCAGGCGTGAGGTGAGCACGAGCAGCGAGGCGGAGCCCGAGGGCCACGTTCGAGGGTCTCGCCGGGTCCCGCCGGATCGGGCCCAAGCCGAAGGGGCGGGCACCGGCCCGACGACCGGGGGAGCCCGGGAGAGGTCGATCTGCATCTCCCGTGACTCGGAACGAATCGAGACGGTGGCGGTCCGCAGACCACCCGAGATTCCGAGGACGGACGGTAGGGCGACGACCAATGGGTGTCCTGTGGGCGCCGGTCGACGCGGCCGTCGGAACGGAGTAGGAGACGACGGATACGCCGAGATCTCCACCCGGGTATCCGGCAGGCTCTGGCGGAGGTACCGGGCGATGCGGCGCGCTTCGGGTGCCTCGGAGGGCTCGCACTCGAGGAGCGCGCCCGACGTACCGATCGACAGCCCGATGGAAAGGACGTCCCGGATCCAGGGGGTCGGGACGTGGTGGCTGAGGTCTGGGCGGGAAGGCCGACCCGCCTCCCGGAGGATCGTGAGGAAGATGCGACTACCGTCCCGTAGGGCGCGGAGTTTGGCCTGCCCGACCCGTTCGTGGTAATCGATCGCGATCTGATGGATGCTCAATCCCTGTCGGACCGACTTGAGCACGAGCTCGGCCTCGATCGCGAAGCTGGAGTTGTCCAAGTGCAGGCCCATGAATCGGTCGGTCGAGACGCCCCAGAACCCGCTGCACAGGTCGAGGATCGGCCGACGGGTGAGGATGCTCGCGGAGTAGCTCATCGCGAGGTTGCCGATACGGTGGACGAGATCCTTGAGGTCCTTGGGAGGTCCCCACACCGGATGGCGAACCCCGATGACGAGGTCCGTTCCCGCCTGCAGTAGGTCCAGGGCCGGAAGGATGCGGTCGGGCGGGTAGGTCGCATCCGCGTCCAAGACGACGGCGTAGGGGATCCCCATTCGATGGACCCAGGCGATCGCTTCCAGCATCGCCCCCCCCTTGCCTCGGCTGGTTTGCTGAAGTACAGGGATGTTCCACGTTCGCGCCACCTCGAGGGTCGCATCCGTGGAGCCCCCGTCGATGACGAGGGGTTGGATCTTTCGGCCGGAGAGTTCGAACCGGTCGAAGGGGAGGTCCTGGAGCGTTCGGGCCAGCCCCTGTTCCTCGTTCAGCGTAGGGAGGATCACGACGGCGACCGCGTCGCGGAAGCGGGCGAGGTCGAACCCCTCCGCCTCGATGGGGTCGTGTGCCGCGACCGCTGGCCGCACGGCGTTCGGGTCTCCGGTGCGGTGGGACATCGAGGGGTTGGTGGAGTTCATGTCGCGCTCAGCGGACCGTTGAGAGATATACGCCCCCTTAATGCGAGTCAAGGAACTTTCGGCGGGGCCACTGACGTGCCTGCGGCGGCGCGACGAGACTCTTCGGAGTCACCTTGAATCCAATCAAGGGCCCGTTCATATGAGCCGGATCCGGTCCGCGGACCAGAGAAGGTGTGCAACATGTCCACAGTAACCAACACTCGCGTCGATCTCGACCACCCGTACTGGGGGGTCGGTCTATTCCTGACCCTCGTGTCGTTCGGCATCCTGGCGTTCAGCCTGGGCGTTCTCGCCCGGTGCGGACACGGCTCCGGGCTGTGTTTTGACACCGCGACGCACTCGTCCGGCGACGCCGGCTTGATCGCGTTCGTGGTTGTCCTGATCGCCGGGGTTGCCCTCATGGCGACCAATGGCTCGGCCACCGTCATGACGCGGACGAAGACCCGCGACCCGCCGACGCCCGTGGTTACGAACGTGATCACCCCTGCCTCGGCGCCGCAACCCGCGGTCACGAACGTCTACCCCTCGGCCCCTGCGGCCCCGGCGACGACCGTGGTCGTGACGCCTCATCCCTAGGAACCGTCCGCCCTCTCCTGCCCCCTCGGGCAGGAGCCACCCGGGCCGAGGATCGACCCGGGTGATGTGCCGTCAGTTCTCCCGCAAGTGGCCCGACAAGTTGGAGGCGGCCCCGGACGGGGGCACGCTCTCGGCCCGAGGGCGTCGGACGACCGAGAACACGGCCGCAACGACGAGGACCCCTCCCATGACGTAGAATGCCAGATGGAGCGCCGTCAGGAAGGAAGCCGAAACGCCGCCGATCAGCCCGCCCGCGCCCAGGAACACCTCGAAGGCGACCGCCCGTGGGACGGCCGAGGCGGCGACCGTGATCGTGAGAACATAGCTCCCGATCGTTCCCACACTTGACAGCGTCCGGAGGAGGCCGGACACCGCCCCGTAGTGCTGCGGGGGCGCGTCATGCATGACCGCCTTGTTGTTGGAGGGCCAGAACAGGGCCGCCCCTATTCCGGTCACGAGGGTGACGAGCGCGATCGCGTAGAGCGGCGTGCCGAGGGTAAGCTGGGCGTAGAGCAGTACTCCCACGATCATGAGGACGATGCCGAGGGTGGCGAATCGCCAGGCTCCCCAGCGGTCCGCCCAGCGCCCAGCGATCGGGGCGAGTCCCGAGGAGAGGACGTAGCCGGGGACGAGGAGCAGGGAAGCCGTGAGCGCCGAGAGGCCCCGAATACCCTGGAGGTACATGATCAGCAGGAATACGACGGAGAGGTAGCCCAAGCTCTGGAAGAACGAGGCCGCCAACGACGCGGACAGGAGTCGGGACCGGAACAGGGAGAGGTTGAGCATCGGGGTGTTAGCCCGACGTTCCCACAGAAGGAAGGCGATCATCAGCACACCCCCGGCTCCAATGAGCACCTCGTTCCAGGCGTCGGCGCCGTACGACGCGAAGTCCGTCGCGCCGTACGTGATCAGCGATAGGGCCGCGGCAAACAACAGCATCCCGAGGGCGTCGAGCCCGGCCCTCGTTCGGGGGCTCTGTCCGAGGTACCTCAGCCCCAGCGCGATCGCGACCGCCCCGATCGGGAGGTTGATGAAGAAAATATACCTCCACCCGACGAAGGTCGTCAGCAGTCCGCCCAGGACGATTCCGAGGGTGGCGCCCACCGACCATCCCATCGTGGTGTATCCGAACGCCCGGCCCCGGTCTTGGGGCGGGAATCGGTCGGCAACGATCGCCGTTCCGGTTGCCACCAGGAACGCGCCACCGACCGCTTGGATCGCTCGGGCCCCGACCAGGCTGATCGCGCTCGGGGCGAGACCACACAGTGCCGAGCCCGCCGTGAAGATGACGAACCCGAGGTTGTAGATCCGGCTCCGCCCGAACAGGTCGCCGATCCGACCCATTTGGGTGGTCAGGACGGCCGTGAGCAGGAGGTAGATGAGGATCGTCCAAATGACCGTGGAGAGCGGAGCGTGCAGGTCCCCTGCGATGGTGGGGAAGGCCAGGAGGACGATCGTCGTGTCCACCGAGGCCATCAGGGTACCGAGCACGACGACGAGCAGGACCCAACGGGCTGAGGAATCGGCCATGACCCACGAAAACCGCTCGCCGCGGGCGAGAGGGCGGCCTTCAGAAAACGGCTTTCCCGGATTGGGTCAGATCCGCGGACGCATCGGCCGCGCGGCGAAATCCTCCCGACCCGCCCTCCCTCGGGATTTGCCCACCACCCGGGAAGGGCGGCCGGTCCACCGACCCCCCCCGTGACGAGGTCCAGCTCGGGGGTAGTCTTACTTATACCCTTCGGCGGCCGTTATATAGGTGAAGTGAAGCATGACGCAGCTAACTGAGCAGAACGCCCGCCAGATTTTCGCCGATGTGAACACCCGGAATGTCGACAAGATCGTGGAACATTACGCGGAGAACGCGACGTTCCAAGTTCCCAACCTCGACGCCCCTGTGGTGGGGAAGGAAGCCATCCGGACCTACGTGACGAGCGCCCTCACGGCGTTCCCGGACTGGTCGATGGACGTGCGAGAGGTCCTCGTCTCCGGTCACGAAGCCGTTGTGGTCAACTCGGTCCACGCGACCCACACGGGCCCCTACACGACCAAGGACGGCAAGGCCGTCGTCCCCACGAACAAGAAGCTCAACCAGGAGCAACTGACCCGCGTGGTCGTCAACGAGGACGGCAAGATCTCCCTGTTCCGTGCCTACGGTAACCCGTCGGCGATGAACCGGATGCTCCGCCCGCCAAACCCGGTCGTCACGACCCATACGGAAACCACCACGAGCACCCACACTCGCGGCGCCACGCCCCCGACCCAGGCCTAGGCCGCCCGTAGTTTCCCGGACCCCTCGAACCCCTTCCCGGCCCGGTTCACCGGGCCGGCCCCGCTCCCGAAGGCCCCGGAACGGTCGGCCACCTCCGCGACGGTGTCCATCACTCCGCCGACAAGAAACGGGTGGAGATACGTATTAATCCCGGAAGTGGGTCCCGCCGCCCGTGCCGAAATCCGTGGAGTTTCCGACGAGCCAGATCGCGGAACGACTCGGCCAAGTCTCGATCCTTGGAAGCCTCTCTCAGCGGCAGCTGAAGAACCTTGCCGGATGGGTGAAGATCGTCGCCTACAATGAGGGGGAGACCATCGTCAAGCGCGGCGAGGGTGGAGTCGGCCTGTTTCTGGTCCTGGACGGTACCGCCGAGGTCCGTCGCGGGGGTCGGAAGCTTGCTAAACTCGGTGCGGGCCAATTCTTTGGGGAGTTGACTCTCTTTGACGACCTACCGCGCTCCGCCGACGTCGTGGCCACCGAGCCCTCGAAGGTCGCCGTCCTTTCCAAGTGGGAGTTCTGGGGCTTTGCGGAAGGGGAACCCAAGGTGCTCCGGGGCATCCTCGAAGAGATGAGCCGCCGTCTCCGAGAGACGAACCAGGCACTTTCCGAATAATCCCCCGTCCCGGTACGCCCCCTCGGTCCGGCACACCGCCTCCTCGACCGCCGCATCGGGTCGCGCCTCTCGAACCCGGAAACAGTCCATCATCACCGTGCCCCCGGGATCGCGCGCATCGGCGGCCCCGCCGCGCCCGGGCCGGCCAACCGACGGGAAACCCGCCGACGAGGGTAACTTATGGCGGAACACCATGGCCACGTCGGCGTGCGAAGGGGTCGACCGACCCCGTGGGCGCCCCCGAGAGACAATGCCGGAGCCGGACGTGGTTCGCACCGTCCTTCGCTTCGTCAACGAGATCAATCGACACGACGTGCCGGCGTTGCTCGCTCTCGTCTCCGCCGACCACAAATTCGTGGACTCCTTGGGCCGTGAGATCCGGGGGCGCGAGCGTCTCCGGGAGGCCTGGACGGCCTATTTCGATTCGTTCCCGGACTACCGGATCCTGATCGAAGATCACTTGGAGGCCGGGATCGTCGTAGGGCTCTTCGGAACGGCCAGCGGTACGTTCGCGATCGACGGGAAGCTTTCCCCGGAGCGCCGTTGGAAGATTCCGGCGTCCTGGAGGGCCGTCGTACGGGAGGAGCTCGTCGAGAGTTGGCAGGTGTTTGCCGACAACGAGCCGGTATGGAAGGTCATGAACGTCAAGCGTCTCTGACCGAGGCTGCACCTCCTTGGTCGATGGGCACCGCACGCGGCGGGTGAATTGCGCTGGGCTCGATGGGGGGGCGCGGACACCGACGGACCTGCCAGAACTCTTAGGTTCCGTCGGGTTCGACCCCGGCGCCGTCCCGGAATCTGGGGCGCGGAGGTCGAACATGACCGGGGCACCTTGGGCGAGTTCCGGGCTCGAGGTCCTCCGCACGGCAGATTTCGATGGGGAGCGACTCAACCGAGCCGGCACGTACGTGGTGTGTTTCGGTGCGGAGTGGTGTCCGGTCACGCGCCGCTTTGTCCCCAAGTTTGTCGCCCGGCGGGACGAGTTCGACGGGCGCCTCGCGATCGCCGATATCACGGATCGTGAGGATCCGCTGTGGGACCGATTTCACATTCGGATCACGCCCTCGATTCTCGTGTTCCGCGATGGGGCGGTGCACGCCCGAACGGACGGTCGCCCGATCCTGGGGGTGACCCGGTCCGACCTGGACAACCTCCAGGAGGCGTTCCCGTCGGTCCCTTCGCGTACCTAGGCCGGGAACTTGGTGCGCCAGACTTCCGGCTCCGGCAGACCCCCGCCCGAGGCGGACCGGCCCGTCCCAGGTCGGCACCGCGCTTTCTCCGAGGTCGAGGTACGCGGATCGGGACTGCGGGAGCAGGCTCTTCTTGAACGGAGACTCCGTACCCCAATTGAACCCCGGAAGAAAGAGATGAGTCGAAAGCTCGCCACCACAGCCCGGCCCTCCATTCGAGAGGTACGAACCGCCGTTCAGGTGGAAGAGGCAAGGAATTTGTTCCTCGAGTACCGAGCGTGGCTCGCCGTGCACCGTGAAGTGACCGCGTTTGCCGATTCGATCCTGAAAACCGGACTGTCCTTCCTCGACGAGGAGATCCGGGCCCTGCCCGGCGCGTACGCGCCCCCGAGGGGTGCGCTGCTCGTCGCGTACGAAGGCGATGCCCCGATCGGGTGCGCCGCACTGCGACCGCACGGCCCGGGGACCGCCGAATTCAAGCGACTGTTCGTTCGACCGTCGCGCCGGAACACCGGCGTCGGACGTCGGCTGACCCTTCGGACCCTTGCGCGCGCTCGGCGGTTGGGGTACGACCGGGTGGTGCTCGACACGCTCCCGCGGATGGATCGCGCCATCGCACTTTACCGAACGTTGGGGTTCCGGACGATCTCGCGGTACTGGGACCACCCGGTGGCCGACGCTCTCTTTTTCGAACTCCGCTTCAAGTCCCCACCGCAGGCCGCCCCACGGTCCCGGAATGCGGCTTCCGCGATCCGGAGCCGGCCCACGAAGGCCCCGCAGGCGGATCCGACTCCTCCCCGCGCCCGGAGGCCCGTGGGAGCCGGCCCGCCGCGATGAATCCGAATTTCTTGTATGGCCGCTGGGCTCGAACGTTCCGACCCCGCACCACCAGGCGCAGAACCTCGAACTTCCCGTCACGCGTTGATATCGCGTGGGCGAGACGCTGAGTTCCGGGACCACATCCCCGGAATTCGGGGTGGACGATCATCCCGAGATCGCCCACGTGGCGGTCCTCCCGGTCCCGGTCCCTCCGGTGCACCGAGCAGACCCTAACCCATCGGTCCCCGGCCTCACCGACCGAGCTGACCGCGTCGCCCGCAAGGATCGTCTTCCACTACGAGCCGAACAGTGTCGCCTCCTCGGCGGGGCTCGGTCGGGCCCCGTGCATGTAGACGCCCAGTTCCTTGTTCGTGAGCACCTCGTCGTACCGCGGGTGATCTAGGGTGACCCAACCCTGGAAGTCGGCCCCCTCTGGGCCCCGAACCATCACGGGGGTAGGAACGGCCCCAACGTCATCAAGGATGCCGAGGCCCGGTCACCGGACCGGGGACGTCGAGGGGGAGGAGGGAAGCCCGGGTCGGCCGTCGACGGGTCGTTACGCCGACAATCCGCCCACGTCGGGCGGGGGGGTTCGGCCGGCCTTGGGCGGTCCGCCGGGGGTGCCAGTGGTACGGGGCTTGGGGGTATTCCGGGGCGGGGCAGGTTCCGGTCGGTCCCGCTCCCCGTCGAGAAGTCCCGCGCCCATGAGCTCCTTCCGGGTCTTCTGGACGGCGATCTGGATGTCGGCCGGTCGGCGCGCTCCGGTGC
>JBEKJG010000003.1:0-114116 GCA_050011355.1 Thermoplasmata archaeon
GTCAGCGTGATCGACGATTCGACCGGGGCCGTGACGGCGAACGTTTCCGTCCCCGGGGCGCCGACGGGAGTCGCCCTCGACGTTAGCCAGGGAACGCTCTTCGTCGCGCTCTCCGGTGCGGACGCGGTCACCGTCGTTAACGCGGCCACCAACAACGTGTCCACGGCCGTCACGGTGGGCGCCCAGCCATTCGGGGTGGCGTACGACAGCGGCCGAGGGGAGGTGTTTATCTCCAACCAGGGGTCGAACAACGTGAGCGTGATCGACGGCCGAACGAATGCGGTCGCCGCGACGGTGACGGTAGGCAGCCTCCCATACACGGAGGCCTACGATCCGGCCTCTGGCAACGTCCTCGTCGCGAACTACGGCGCCGGGACCGTGAGTGCGGTTGCGACCCGATCGGACACCATTGTCGCCTCGTTGCCGACCGGATCTCACCCAGATGCGGTCACCTACGACAGCGGCGCCGGAGAGGTCTTCGTGGCCAACTACGACTCGGCGAACGTGACGGTTCTCCAAGCCACGACCGGCGCCCCGTTGGCGTCGATTCCGGTCGGGGCGAACCCATGGGGAATCGCCTACGATCCGGCCCAGGGCGAACTCTTCCTCACAAATTTCTCCTCCGACAATGTCACGGTGATCAGCGATGCGACGAACTCGGTCGTCGCGAACATTTCCATCGGCGCACGCTCCCTGGGCGTCGCGTACGATTCCAGCCTCGACGAAATCTACGTGGCGAACTACGCATCGAACAACGTCACCGTAATCAACGCCGCTTCTGGGACAGTCGTCGACACAGTCGCGGTGGGCGAGTACCCGTGGGGGCTCGCGTTTGACAACCGCACCGGCGAGATGTTCGTAGCGAACTACGGCTCGAACAACGTGAGCGTGATCAACGACTCCACCAACACCGTCGTGAGCTCGATTCCGGTGGGGAACTACGGAAGTTACCCCGACGGGATCGCCTACGACGCCGCCCAGCGGGATGTGCTCGTCGCCAACTACTGGTCGAACAACGTGAGCGTGATCAGCGACACGGCGAATTCGGTCGTGGCGACGGTCGACGTGGGTCTCAACCCTTCCGACCTCGCGGTCGACCCGGCGAGCGGGACTGTCTACGTCAGCAACCTGGGCGGGGGGACCGTCTCGATCCTCGACTTCGCGAACGCATCCGGCGGGACCGTCACGTTCGCGGAGTCGGGGTTGCCCGCGGGAACGAACTGGTCGGTGACACTGAACGGCACGGTGGGCAATACCTCCGGCTCGACGATCGCGTTCCCCGAGCCGGCGGGTCTCTTCGCGTACACGGTCGCCTCCGTCGTCGGATACAACGAGACCCCGACGTCGGGCCTGGTGCGCGTGATCGCCTCCGGTGTGACAGTGAATGTCTCGTTCCTCAAGGTGAGGGTCGCTCCCCCCCAGCCCGACTACCTCGTCACGCTAGCGGAAACGGGGCTGGACGGCGGGCCTCCCTGGACGGCCGAGTTGAATGGAACCACGTCAAATTCCACGACCTCCGAGATCCAGTTCGACGAGCCCAACGGATCTTACTCCCTCCTCGTGACCGCGGTAGTGGGATGCTCGATGAATTACTCGAGCCCTGTCGTCGTCGAGGGCGCCCCGGTGACCGTGGCGGTCGCTTTCTCCAACCTCACCTATACAGCGACCGTGCTGGAGTCGGGGCTACCGGCCGGGTCGTCCTGGACGGCTACCGCAACCGGTGTCACGACCGGGGCCCCATGGTCGGGAGGGTCCACCGGTACGTCGATCACCCTCCGCCTCCCGTACGGAACATACGACCTCTCCGCAAGTGGGCCGCCCGGCTACCGCGTCTCGCTCGCCGAGACCGAATTCTCCGTCCACGGGTCCGGCACGACCCTGCTCGCGGTGGCGTTCACGGCCCCGGCTCCGACCTCTGTTACGTCGCCCGCGCTCCCCTGGTTCACGACGGGGGTCCTCCTCATCACCGCCGTCGTCGGATTGTGCGGCGCCGCCTGGGGGTACCGTCAGTATCAGCTCCGGCAATGGAGATCCGAGGCAGACCGTTGGGTCGAGGAGCTGAATCGCGACGGAGAGGAACCGGTCAAGGTCCCGCCGCGGTAGCGGTGGGTGGCGTGGGTGGGATCGTGGGCACCCCGGTCCGAGACCGTACAACCCTCCCGCAAGGGGGCCGGGTGCTTCCGCGGCTCATTGACGTAGCCTTAACCCTCGGAACCCTTTCCAGTGGCACCGCGTTCGACGGGTAGAACATTGGCAGCGGCGTACGGAGACCCCAGCCAGGGGATCGGATTGGCGGCCCGGGTCATTCTCCACCTTTCGCACGTCGTGCCGCTCGGCCCCAACGACGTCGCCCACCTCGACTGCACCCAGACGGGCATGGCCCGTGCGCTGGCCGTTCGACAGGGCTCGCTGGTCAAGGTGCTTCAGCGCCTCCTGGCGGGGAACGTGGTCGCGGTCGAACGCCGCTTCGTGGCCGACGCCGACCGCCACATGAAGGTCTACCGGCTCACGCCCCTCGGAATGACCACCGCTCGGAACGTCCGGCGACACACCCTCGAGCCCCCCCGGCCGATCACCCCGAGTGAATGGGTTGCACCTCGTCCGGTATCGGACTACTAGACTCGGATCAGGGCGTGCAGGGTCTCGACCCACCTTTCCAAATCGACACGCCCGACCGGGGGACCTAACGCTCCAACGACCCCGCGACCCACATCGGGAGTGCTCGGACAACGGCCGGGAGATCATGGTCGGCGGGGAACGTCGTTCGGGTACCCGGGCTCGCACTAGGCTTCCTCGACCTTTGTCCCCGGGAGGGGGACCCGGTTCGAATCCAGGAGCCGCGGCCAAGGACCAGAACCGCTACACAAGCCACCCGCGAGACCTCCCATACGGACGGCCCGGTCGGACCTCCGCCCCCGGAAGGTGAGTCCAGCCATCGACGACTTGGAAGCTGACCCAGTGCCCTAACCCCCACATTGTTTCGGCACTCCCTGGTGACCGGAGCCCCCCCGGACGCACGCGCCCTTCCGCCGACTGGGCCTCCGGGCGCCCCACGGAGGTACGGGGTACCCTACTTCGGGTGCGCATCCAGGAACTTCGTGAGCGCCTCGGTGACACCGTGCCCTACGTCCTCGAAATCGTACGCCACATCCACGATCGGTTGGGGGACGTGAATCAGTCGACCGAGGTCGATCGGACTTCCATCCAGCACGAACTCGGCCCCCGAGCGCCGGATGGTCTCCTCGAGTTCGGTCACCTGTTCCGGGCTGTAGCCCATGGCTGGGAGGACGCGGTGCAGGTGCGGGAAATTTTTGTACATCTGGGCGAGGCTGCCGACGGCGGTCAGCTGGGCGTCGACGATGGTGGCGCCGTGTGCTTGGGCCGCGAGGGTGGCCGCCCCGTAGGCCATTCCTCCGTGCGTGAGGGTCGGGCCGTCTTCGACCACAAGGACCCGGTGACCGCGCAATGCCTCCCCGTTGGCAACGCTGACCTTGAGGGCCCCGCGGGTCAGCCGCGCCCGGGGATTCGCGTGGGCCGCATTCTCCTCGACCGTCTGGATATCTGCCGGCTTGGCTGAATCGGTCTTGCTTACGACGATCACGTCGGCCATCCGGAAGTTGGTTTCTCCCGGATAGTAGCTCAGTTCATGGCCCGGGCGGTGGGGGTCGGCGACGACGAATTGCAGATCGGACACGTAGAAGGGGAAATCGTTGTTTCCACCGTCCCAGAGCACGATGTCACACTCCTTCTCCGCGGCTCGAAGGATCGGCTCATAATCCACACCTGCGAACACGACGGCGCCCTCCCGAATGTGGGGCTCGTACTCCTCGCGTTCCTCGATGGTGCAGTGGGCACGCTCGAGGTCCTCCATGGTGGCGAATCGCTGAACCGCCTGGGCTTCCAGGTCTCCGTACGGCATCGGGTGACGGACGATCGCCACTTTGCGCCCCTTCGAGCGGATGAACCGCGAGACGAACCGGGTGAGCGGGCTCTTGCCGGCACCGGTCCGGACCGCACAGATGGAGATGACCGGCTTCGTGGATGCCACCATCGTCTCCTTTGGGCCGGGGAGCAGGTAGCTCGCACCAGCGGCTTGGGCGATCGACGCCTTGTGCATCACCTCGATATGGGGAAGGTCGGAATACGAGAGGACCGCGAGGTCTACTTTTTCCCGCTTGATGAGGTCGGTCAATTCGCTCTCGGGGACGATCGGTATCCCCTTCGGATACCCGTTGCCGGCGAGTCCGGGAGGGTAGGCTCGTCCGGAGATGTTGGGGATCTGAGCGGCGGTAAATGCCACTACGAGGTACTCTGGGTGGCCCCGGTACAGCGTGTTGAAGTTGTGGAAGTCACGGCCCGCGGCGCCGATGATGACGACTCTCTTCGGCTGCATAGCCCCCGCAAATCCCGTTGGAAGGTTAAAACCCTGGCCGCGCCCCCCGGAAAACGCCCCTCCCCTCTCGAGGGTCAGGGCGACGCTCGCAGGTGATTTCGTCGGCGACGTTCGGGTGCCGCAGTCCCACGGGCAAGCTATACGGCGTGCTTCTCACGCCGACTCGGTCGGAGGGTCCGCCGTCCGTTTCGCTTTCGGGACGTAATCGAAAAAGCACTCTGTGATCCCCTCGCGGGTCCACTCCGCCCGGAGCCTAGTCCTCTTTTCGACTCGTCGAAGAGCCGATAGGAGCGTGCGGTTCAGTTCCCTAGCGTTAGGACCCGCCAGCACTCCGTCGACCAGGAATTCGTTCCGACCCTCCGTACGACGCACCGTGCCGCCCGGGACCTGCTGGACCAGGACCTCCTTTACGAGCTCCGGACTTTCGGTGCTGACCGTTGCACGGAGTGCGAACTTGGCTTGCGCCATGAGACGTCAGAAGCGCTATGCACCAAAGTGGGTTAGGTTTCCTGGAAGTCCGTCAGGCCACCCGCTGGCCGGTTCTCCCGACACGTTTTAGACCGGGCCGAAGTGCGCGAGCCCGAGGTCGCCGGCGTCTGTGGGGCTCGACTATCTCTCGGGGATCGAAGCCACCGTCGCGGCCATCGTCATCGTAGGACTCGGCCTCTTCGGCGCCCGGTGGGCTGCGACCCGCCTGCTCGAGCGGGGCGCCACCCCGGCATCCGTCCGAGGCGTCCGAATCTCGATCACGGTCCTCGCATTGGCGATCGCCGGGGCCGCGGTATTCATCCTTATCGGCCCCATCAGTGTGGTCTCGGGACTAACGTTCTCCGCGATCATCGGTCTTGCCGCAACCCTCGCGTTGCAGACGACCCTAGGGAACATCGTCGCGGGGTTCATCCTCCTGCAAGATCGAACCTTAAGGATGAACGACGTCATCACGGTCGGGTCGATTACTGGGCGGGTCGTCCGGATCGGACTCGTCACGGTCTGGCTTCGGCTAGACGACGGAAATGTCGCCTCGATGAGCAACTCCACTCTGTTGAGCGGCCCGATGATCAACCGCAGCGCAAAGGACCGGTTGAAGGGCGAATACTGATTCGGAGGCCCCGGCCCCGCCGCCGTGGATCGACTCTTGTCACCCGCTTGGCGGGCTATATCACCAGTGACACAGTTATATCATCAGCTGGATTCCCGGCGGCGATGGCCGCCCCACCCCGCCCGGAGGATCATTTTCGGCGACGCCTTGTGAGCCTCTTCGCCCTGACGCTCATGGAGCAGGAGGGTCCGATCCACGGGTATCTCGTTTCCGAACGGATCGCACAGCGCACCGAGGGTGCCTGGCGTCCGGGGCCAGGTGCGGTCTATCCCGGGCTGCGGATTCTCGCCAAGTCCGGCTTCGTCCGCTCCAAGGTGGTAGGCCGACGTACCGTCTACGCGATAACTCCCGCCGGTCGGGCCCTCCTCGCTCGGATCCGGTCCGGAAGGGAACAGTTCCTTCGCGCCAAGCCGGACCTCGGACTCCTTTGGGCCGAGGTCATGGGGTCGGAGGATATGGGAACCCTTCTCCTGCTTCGGCTCCGTCGTTCCCTCGAAGCGCTCGAAGTTCAGTTGGCCCGACCTCCTCCCGGCCGCGACCAGAAAGGGAACTTGCGCGACCAGGTGTTGGCCGAACTCTCCCAATCGGCGGTGCGGATCCGGGGGTCGACGACCAAACCCCTGACCGCGGTCACTCCCGCGGGGCGGTGAACATGCCGGAACTGGCCATCGAAGCCGACGGGCTCACCAAGGTCTACGGATCTCTCACGGCCGTCGACCACGTCCACCTCGAAGTTCCGGCCGGCTCTATCTTCGGGCTGCTCGGTCCGAACGGCGCCGGAAAGACCACGATCATCAAGCTGCTCACCGGGCTGGTCGACATCACCGACGGCAGCGCCCGCGTGGCGGGCTACGACGTGCGGACCCACCCGATGCAGGTCAAGCAGCGGATCGGCTGGGTGGCCGCGGAAGTGATCCTCGACGACGACTTCACCGCGTGGGAGAATCTCTGGCTCCAGGCCAAGCTCCACCGGCTCGTCGGCTGGAAGGGACGCGCCGAGGAACTCCTCCAGTACTTCAATCTGAGCGACCGGAAACAGGACAAGGTCGCCACGTTCTCGACCGGGATGCGCAAGAAGCTCGAGATCTCGCTCGCGCTGCTCCACCAGCCCTCGGTCATCTTCATGGACGAGCCCACGATCGGGCTCGACCCGAGCACCCGACGAATGCTGTGGGACCTCATCTCCGGGGTCAACCGGGAATTCGGCGTGACGGTGCTCCTGACAAGCCACTACATGGAGGAAGCCGATCAGCTGTGCGGCTCGATCTCCATCATCGACCACGGCCGGTTCGTCGCGTCGGGGACACCGACCGAACTGAAGTCGCGGGTGACCGCGGACCTCGTGGAGCTCGAGACCTCGCAGGCGCTCACGCCCGAAACCCTACGCGCCCTCCCCGGAGTGACTGACGTACGGACGCAGGGGTCGACCTGGATCCTGCGGACCACGTCCTCGGAGGCGCTGCTCCCCCGCCTGTTCGCGAGCCTTCAGACCGATTCGATCCGGCGGATCAACGTCGAGCGACCGAGCCTGGAGACCGTCTTCCTGGACCTGACCGGGCGCCGCCTCGACCAGGTCGGGACGGAGGTCCGAGACTACCGGAAGTTCTACGCCACGATGCGGAGGGCCCGGCAGTGAGCACCGAGACCCCGTTCGTGAACCTGCCCGCGCCCGCCCCGGTCCTCGGGGAGGGTTCGGTGGGACAGTGGAGCCAATTCTCCGGCCTGTACGTCCGCGAGATCTTGCGCACGTTCCGCAACCCCCTGGTCCTGCTCGTCACGGTCGCCCAGCCGTTCATGTGGCTGGCGTTCTTCGGAAGCAGTTTCAGCGGCGCCCCGGCCGGCCTGGTATCCTCCCTGTTCGGGACGAACAGCTACATCGCATTCCTGCTGCCCGGCGTCCTATCCACGTCGATGCTGACGATCGGGATGTTCGGCGCGATGAGCACCATCCAGGACAAGCGGTTCGGGTTCATGAAGCGCATCCTGCTCACCCCGACCAGCAAGGCGACCGTCTTCCTCGCCAAGGCGCTCGGCTCGACGACCCGGGGGATGGTCGGCATACCGATCATGATCACCGCCGCGTTGATCTTCGGGGTACATTTCCAAGGAGACCCCCTCATGTGGGCCGGGTGGTTCTCCGGCCTCATCCTGCTCGGCTTCGGCTTCTCCTGCCTCTTCCTCGCCGTGACCGCGTCCAGCACCGACTGGCAGACACCCGGCGTCCTCTCGAATTTCATCACGATGCCCCTCATGTTCGCCAGCGGCGCCCTGCTGCCCCTCGACAACTTCCCCAGTTGGATGCAGACGATCGCCCGGTACAACCCGGTTTCCTTCTCCGCCCTGCTCGGCCGGGGCATCGTCGTTCACGGCACGGCGAACTGGACCTACCTCGGAGAGCTGGGGATCTTCGCCGGAGCGATGGCCCTCATCGGTACGCTGGTCGCTAGTCGCTACATGCGGGTCGAGTGACGACCACGATACGGTGGCCCCGACAGTAGGGGTCTTGAAGGGACTCGGTTCCACTGCAGAACGGAGCTACCCCCCAATGATCCGTGAAGCCGGACGGAACAGTCTGAGGGAGAGGAGGGTGCCTTGATCATCCGGCCCTCCGACCGGCCGTTATCCGACGAAGAGTGGCGGGAACTGCTCCGCGTGCAAGACTTCGGGACCCTCATCGCCCCCGGAGCCCATCGGGAGCTGCCGGTCGTCAGCCCCAGCCATTTCGCGTACGACGGGGCGGAAACCGTCGTGCTCCACTTCGTCCGGGACAACCCGATCTGGGAGGCGCTCTCGGAACGCCCCGTCGCGATCCTTTCGGTGATCGCCGACTACGCCTACATCCCCGGCTACTGGAATGCCGGCGAGGAGGCCCCCGAGGAGTGGGGAGTTCCCACCTCCTACTATGCAACGGTCCAATTGACCTGCGACACGACGGTCGTGGATGACCCCGAACAGTTGGCCCGTCTGCTGTCCGACCTGATGGACCACTTCCAGCCCGAGGGGCGCCACGCGCCGGTCGAGGCCGGCGACAACCCCTACGGCCGCCAATTCGGGGCGATCCGGGGCCTCCGGCTCAGGATCCGGGAGGTACGGGCGAAGTTCAAGTTCGGCGGAAATCGGCCGCTCGCCCACCGAGTCGCAGTCGCCGAGTCGCTCCGTGCGCGGGGCGGCCCGTATGACCCCGAGGTACGAGCCCGAGTTCTGGCCCGATCCGCCGCACGTCCGGACCCACCGCCCCCCGACTGAGCGCTCTCGCCCGATTCCTTGGAGCGGGGGCGACCCCCGGTGAGGGAACGGTATGCTAAGTGGCGACCACCGGGCCCGGGGCAATGAACCCCTTCGCGCGGAGGTGGTCCAAGACCCGCTGGGTCGAGACCGGGACCCCATCGCGGGAAGTGTCGACGATGAGGTCGGGGTTGAGCGGCTCCTCGAACGGGTCGTCCACGCCGGTCATGTGGGCGACGGCGCCCTGGGTGCTACGACGGTAGATCCCCTTCGGGTCCCTCTGCTGGCAGATCTCCAAGGGACACTTCAGCCATACCTCGGTGAACCGGGCTCCCTCGACGGAGCGCGCCGCCTGACGGGAGGTCTCGTAAGGTGTGATCATCGCCACGAGGACCGCCACCCCGTTCCGAGCGAGGAGCCGGGCCACGTAGCTGACCCGCCGTGCATGGGTCTCGCGGTCCTTGCGGCTCCACCCGAGCTCGGGGAACACCATGCGTCGGACTTCGTCCCCGTCCAGGATCTCGACCTTCCAGCCGGACGCCCGTAGGGCCTTCGCTGTTTCCTGGGAGAGGGTAGACTTCCCCGAACCGGACAGGCCCTCGATCCATACGACGAAGCCCTCCCTTTCGCCGAGACCGCTAGTAACCATCTTCCCCCCGACTCCCCACGACGGATGAATACGTTTGGATGGGCCCCCTCCGTTCCGCGGACCTTCCCTAGCGAGCCAGGAACCGGGGAAAAGGGAGGGGAAGCGGGTTCGAGCCCGCGTCCGGGGACCCCCTCCGCCTCTTCAGGTACGCCGAGAGAAGCGACCGTTCCCGCTGGAGTTTCACTCCGGTCGACCGGGGGCGACACTCGGGAGGGGGCGCCGAGAGGGTTTCTCACTTTCTGCGGGCATCGTGCGATGAAATATGCGAAATTGACGCCTCCGGGTGGTGAATGTGCGCCATTCCAATGAGATATGCCACGCCCTTGGTTGGCCGGGCTCGCATGTCAGAGTCCACGGGACCCGACTGGAATGCGCAGCGCCGGAGCGGAACATCGAACGCCCGAACCGAGGACGTCGTATGAGCGGCACTGCCTCTCCGCCGCCGTCCGACCCGTCAACCCCGCCCGGCTCGACCTCCCCACCGGTCGTGAAGCGGAAATCGAACTCTCTCGCGATCGTCGCCGTCATCGTCGTCATCGTCATCGTGGCGGCGGGGGTCGGCCTCGCGTATGCGGAGCACTGGATCGGAGGTACGACCAAGAGCAGCACGTGCGGCCCCCTCACGCTGCAGGGGGACGGGGCCCAGATCGCCACCCCCCTCGTGCTGACCTGGGCGGCGGCGTACGCGACCCAGACCAGCAACCAGGTCAATTATCCCGGCGCCGGCTCCGGGACCGGTATCACCCACTTCACGTCGGCCAGCATCGACTTCGCGATCGCGGACAACCCGCTCTCCGCCACCCAGACGGCCGCGCTGCCTTCGCCGGCCCTGACGCTCCCGGTCACCGGGAGCGCCATAACGATCGTCTACAACCTGCCCGGGTTGCCGATCGCGAGCCACTTGAACCTGACGGGACCGATCCTGGCGGCGATCTGGCTCGGGACGATCACGAACTGGAACAGTTCGGCCATCCAGCAGATCAACCCCGGCGTGAGCCTGCCGAACGCGACCATCAAGACCGTCGACCGAGCGGGTTCTGCGGGCACGACCTACGTCTTCACCGACTTCCTCTCCCAGGAGAACTCCACCTGGGCGTCCCAGGTCGGTAAGGGACTGTCGGTCAAGTTCCCCTCGGCTCCCTCCCAGACGGCCCAGTCGTCCAATTCGGCCCTCCTCTCGCTCGTCAACAGCACCGCCGACACCATCGGGTACAGCGACCTGACGGACGTGCTGACGTTGACCACGCACACCCTCGGTTACGCGGCGATCGAGAACCCGTCGAAGAACTTCATCACGCCCACCCTCGCGGACACCGCGAGCGCGATCGCGGACAAGGTCGCGACGACGACCATCCCGGCCGCCACCGCGAGCTGGTACAACGTCAGCATGGTGAACGCGAACGGGTCGGGAGACTACCCTCTGGCCACGTTCATCTACATGTACGTCTACCAGTCCGCGAACAAGGGGTTCGTCCCGACCCAGGAGAAGGCCGAAGTGCTCCTCCAGTGGGTCGACTGGGTCATTTCGACGTCCGAAGGGCAGACCTACGTGTCGGGCCACAACCTCTACTACCCCGCGCTCCCAGCCTCTATCCTGGCGAACGATGCGACGGGGATCGGGACGATGACGTACAACGGAGCGTCCATCCCTTCGTGCTGAGGGGGGGCCGAACGTAGCTGCGACGAAGCAACCCATCGCGGGGTCCCCTCCCGGGACCCCGCTCGCCCGGCGGATCCGAACGCTCCGGTCGCTCGGGTACGCCTTCCAGGGAACGACCCTTGTCGCCGCGCTCGCGGTCTTCGGACTCCTCGCCCTCCTCACGATCTTCCTGCTCGACGGGGCCTGGCCCTCCATCGTCCACTTCGGCCCGCGGTTCCTCGTCGGGACCGACTGGGACGCGGTACACGGGATCTACGGCGCCGGTCCCGCGATCGTTGGCACCCTCGTGACGAGTCTCTTTGCCCTACTCCTCGCAGTCCCCGTCGCGCTCGGGGTCGCGATCTTCCTCTCCCAGATCGCCCCGGCCTGGGTCCGTCGCCCGCTGGTCTATGTGGTCGACCTATCGGCCGCCATCCCGTCGGTCGTCTACGGGTTCTGGGCCTTCTTTGTCCTCGTGCCGATCATGGGCGCGACTGTGGAGCCGGGACTCAGCTCCCTCACGGGCGGCCGGTTCCCCTTCCCGACGTCGACTTCCGGCGGGTACGACATCTTCACCGTGTCGATCGTCCTCACGGTCATGATACTCCCCACTATCGCGGCCGTCTCGCGGGAGTCGATGCTCGCCGTGCCCCGCATCTACCGCGAATCGGCCCAAAGTCTCGGGGCGACGCGCTGGGAGGCGACCCGGATGGCCGTGCTGGGCCCGGCGCGGACCGGCATCGTCGCGGGGATCATGCTCGGTCTGGGGCGGGCCATCGGAGAGACGGTCGCCGTCACGATGGTGATCGGGAACTTCTATGCCCTACCGGGCACCATCTTCTCGCCGGGTTCGACCCTGGCCTCGCAGATCGTGGTCAACTTCACCGAGGTCTCCCCGGGTTCCCTGGCCTACCAGTCGCTGCTGGAGATCGCCCTCGTCCTGCTGCTCATCACGATCGTGGTGAATGTGGTCGCCCGGGGGCTCCTCTGGCGCTTCCGCCCCGAATCCGAGGGGGGGAGGGCCGGGCGACCGAGGGTCCTATCCCGGTCGCATCGCTCGCTCGGCCGGTCTTCTGCGGTCATCGACCCCTGGGTCAGCACGGACCCTCCCGTGTGGTGGCGATCCGTCGCCGTCGGAGTCAAGTCTCGCATCCTGCGGCGACGGGCGTTCCAGTGGGGGATGGTCGCCCTGACCGCATTCTGTGTCGTCCTCGCCCTCGCACCCCTCACGAGCATCGTGCTTACCGCGGTTCGGCTGGGAGGGACCGCGGTGGTTCATCCTTCGTTCTACACGTCGCTCCCGCCGCTCGGGTGCAACCCTTCTCCGGGGTACCCCTGCCCCCTCGGGGGGATCGGGCCCGAGATCCAGGGCACGTTCATCATGATGGGCCTGGGAGCACTGATCGCGGTTCCGATCGGGATCCTGGCGGGCGTCTACCTGGCCGAGTACGGCCGGAACCGCCTGGGGCGGGCCATCAGCTTCTTCGCCGACGTCATGACCGGGATTCCGACCATTATCCTCGGCGTGTTCGTCTTCGTGCTGTTCATCTACATCTACCACGACGCGGCGTTGAGCGCCCTCTCCGGCGGCGTGGCACTGGGCGTCATCATGATCCCGATCGTCACGCGGGCGTCGGAGGAGGCGCTGCGCTCGGTGCCCACCTCGGTCCGGGAGGCCGCGCTCGCGCTCGGCTTTCCCCGCCACCGGGTGAGCGTGCGGGTCGTGCTCGGCAGCGCCCGGAGCGCGCTCATCACCGGAGTGCTGCTGGCCGCGTCGCGGGCGATGGGGGACACGGCGGCCCTCCTGCTGACCGCCGGGGGGAGCAGTTTTTACTTTTCCAGCTTCACCACCCAGACGGCCGCCATCACGCCCTTCATCTTCGTGAACTTCGGGTCCTCCTACCAGAACCTGAGGACGGACGCCTGGGGCGCGTCGCTCGTGCTCCTGGCCATCATGCTCGGGATCAGCCTCGTGGCCCGGCTCGCGGTCCGGAGCCACGCGGACGCGGCGGGGGCCGCCTGAGACCATGGCCGTGAAGGTCGAGACCGTCGGGCTGAACGCGTGGTACGGGCGGCGCCAGGCGCTCTACGACATCTCGCTCGGGATCGAAGAGGGCTCGGTGACCGCCATCATCGGCCCGTCCGGATGCGGCAAGTCGACGTTCCTCCGCTGCCTCAACCGCCTCCACGAGGAGACTCCGGGTTCCCGGGTCGACGGGACGATCCGCCTGGACGGGGAGGACCTGGGGAAGAAGGACGTCGTCAGCGTCCGGTTCCGGGTCGGGATGGTCTTCCAGCGCCCGAGCCCGTTCCCCAACATGTCGGTCTTCGAGAACGTCGCCGCCGGCCTCCGCCTGCTGGGCGTTCGTCGCCGTCACGAGCTCGACCAGGGGGTCGTGGAGGCGCTCGAGCTCGCCGGCCTCTGGGACGAGGTGAAGGACACCCTGGACGCCCCGGGGACGAGCCTCTCCGGCGGGCAGCAGCAGCGTCTCTGCATCGCGCGCGCGCTCGCGGTCCGGCCGGAAGTCCTCCTGATGGACGAGCCCTGCTCGGCCCTCGACCCGATCGCGACCAACAAGATCGAGGCGCTCATCCATCACCTGAAGACCCGGTACACGGTCGTCATCGTCACCCACAACCTGGCCCAGGCGGTCCGGGTCGCGGACACGACCGCGTTCTTCTACCTCGGCAAGCTGGTCGAGATGGGCCCGACCGACCAGATCTTCCACGCGCCACGGGAGAAGCTCACCGAGAACTACGTCACGGGCCGGTTCGGGTAGACCCGCGCGCCTGCCGTTCGACCTAGTCCCCCGGGGCCGACGGCGTGGAGGTCTCCGGCCGCGGAGAGTTGCGCAGGATCGCCGGCACCAGCGCCGCGAGGATGAGGGCCGCCGAGGCGAGGAAGACGATGTGGATCGCCTGCAGGAACCCGGCTCCGACCCCCGCCGGGATCGAGGAGGTGGAGGACCCGAGGAGGATCGCGACGATCGAGGCGTGCGGCAGGACCTGGGAGAGCACGATGAGCGTGATCCCGAGGCTGATCGTCGATCCGGAGTTCAGGAGCGTCGTGCCGATCCCCGAGGCGACGCCGCGCCGACGCGGAGGAACGGCGGTCATCATCGCCGCCCGGTTGGGTGAGGCGAACAGCCCCATCCCGGCGCCCACGAGGATGAGCGGCGGCGCGAGCATGAGGAAGCTCTCGTTCGAGGTGATGGTCGCGAGCCAGAGGAACCCGACCGCCGAGACGAGGAGGCCCGAGATGAGGAACCACCGGGGGCCGTACCGGTCCGAGAGCCACCCGCTGATCGGGCCGAAGGTCGCGAGCGACGCGGAGACGGGGATGAGGAAGAGCCCCGCCGTCAGCGGGCTCAAGAAGCGCGGCGGCCCCTGGAGGTAGAAGACCAGGACGAAACTGAACGCTCCGCGCGCGAGGGCGTTGAGGAGCATCGCGGCGGCGCTGCCCGAGAACTCCCGGTTCCGGAAGAGCGACAGGTCGAGCATCGGGGAGGCTTCCCGCGACTCCACGAACACGAACAGTCCCACGAGGGCGAGCCCTCCGATCGACATCCCGATCCCCGCGAGCACGCTGACGTTCCCGAGCGCGCCCAGCGTGACCCCGAGCAGGATCAGCGTGAGCCCCGCGGCGAAGACGATGTTGCCGACATAGTCGATGTGTGGGGGCTCGGAGGGTTTCACCAGCTCCCGCAGGTCGTACCGGGCCCGAACGGTCGCCAGGATCCCGATCGGGACGTTCACGAAGAAGATCCAGCGCCATCCGATCGTGGAGGTGATCACACCCCCCAGGACGAGGCCCGATACCGCCCCGACCACGATCGAGACCTGGTTGATCCCGAGAGCGCGGCCGCGCTCGTTCGGCGCGAAGGCGTCGGTGATGATCGCCGCGGAATTGGAGAACAAGAATCCGGCTCCGAGCGCTTGGACGAGCCGGAACCCGACGAGCTCGAGTCCGGTCTGCGAGAAGCCGCACAGGAGCGAGCCGAAGGTGAACAGGGCAAAGCCGAGCACGTAGAGGCGGACCCGCCCGAACATGTCGGAGAGTCGACCGAAGTTGAGGAGGACGACGGAGGTGACCAGCGAGTAGCCGAGCAGGATCCAGAGGAGGGTGGTCGCGTTGGTCCCGGGGAGCTGCCGCCCGATGGTGGGCAGCGAGATCAGGACGATGTTGGTGTCGATCGACGCCATCAGGGTGGCGACTGTGGTGTTGGAGAGGACCTTCCACTTGTATTGCATCGGTGGGCCCGCCTTGCGCGTCGGGCCCGGAGGAAGGGGAGGACGGCGGCGGTCGGTTTGAGCGCCCGCTGGACGAGGAGGAAGATAAGTCTGATTGGCGCCGGCCTATCCCATCGGATTCGGGTCCGAATGGTACCCCGCGATCTGGCTCGAAAGCTTGTCGACGTACTGCCGGAACATGGCGAGCACGTCCCGGGAGGTGATCATCCCGACCACCCGGTCACCGGCGCGGACCGGCATTCTGCGGATGCCGGCGGAGGCCATCGTCTGGACGACGTCCTCGGCGGGGGTCTCGGGGGTGCACGACTGGAGGATCGGGCTCGCGATGTCTCCGACCCCGACTTGGGACGGGTCCTTGCCCGCCGCGAGCACCTTCTCGAGGAAATCCCACTCGGTGACGATGCCGACCACGGCCCCGTCCGGCCGAAGGACCACGGCATATCCCTTGCGCTCGGAAGCGAGCGTGCGGGCGCAGGCGAGCGCGTTCTCGGTACTCCGGACCGTCAGGACGTGGGGGTCCATGATGTCCCGGGCGAGCAGCACCATCGCCCCGGCCATTCCGGGGAGCGATAAGAACCTGCGGCTTTGCCGAGAGCGGAGCGGCGGCGATTGACCGAGGACGAGGACCTTCTCGATACAAACCTCCTCCGTGGGTTTCAGTACGCCTGTCGGCCCGACTGTGGGCTCTGCTGCTTCGCGGAACCTCGGGTCGATCCGTCCGAGCGCGCGAGACTGCTCCGGATCGCGCCGGTCCCCGAATTCGTGGAGGGCGGAGGGGCCACGTACCTCCGTGCCCGCCCGGAGGGCGGGGCGTGCGGGCTGCTCGTCGACCTCCGGTGTTCGGCCCACGGCGCGCGACCGCACCCCTGCCGGGAGTTCCCGATCCACGTCCATCTGGGCCACCGCCTCCAAGCGAGCCTGGTACTCTCCTGTCCCGGGGTGGGACTCGAGGAGCTGGGCGATGCACGCCCGTTCGATGTACGGGAGGACCCCGTTGGGCTCGATGCCGAGATGGCCTCCGTCCTCGGGCGAATCGAGTCGGCTTCCCCGCGACGGCTCAGCGAGGCCGGGCGACGCCGAGCCCGCCTCGTCCGCACGCTCGAGCGCGCTGGGCGCTGGGTGGAGGAGGAGGAGGTGCGCGCCGAGCTCCGGGGAGCGATCCCGTTCCCGGGGACCGTGGACTACCCGGTCGAGGACCCGCCGTCGGCCGACGACGGGCTGGAGCTCCTTCCATTGTATTTTGACGGCCGCTCGGGGCCGGTGGCCCTGGCGGGGGGCCTGGGGGGTTGGGAGGCGCTTGAGCTGCGGAGCTCGGGAGGGGTCGCCCGCCATCTAGGGGCCATCCCTCCGCCGAGCGTTCCTCCCCGGATCGCTCGGGAGGGCGAGGCGCTCCTTCGGGGGTATCTCGCGTACTTCCTCGAGCGGGACCTGCTGTTCGCCTCGGTCGTTCCCCGCATGGTCGAAGCCGAGGAAGGCAGTGTCACCGAATGGATCGAAGAAGAACTGCGACGGATCGGTGCGACGGTCGTGAGCCGGGCCCTCGTGCGGGCCAAGGTATCGGGAGGCGGGATCAACCCTCTGACGTCCGCCGAGATCGCGGACGGCATCCGTGCGACCGACCAGGACCTGATGGATGTCCCCACGTGGGGCGACCGCCTCTAGGGGTCGTCGACCGGCGGGAACACGCGGCCCAACGACCGTTCCAGCGCCCGCACGAGGTCCTCGCCGGAGTGGGCCAGTAGGTGCAGGGGCTGTCGGGCCGCCGGGTCGATCCACGACCGGGGGGCCGTGCGGCCCCATTCGGCCTCGAACTCTTCGCTCCAGGCCATCGGCAACGGGTCGTCGCCGGCCGGCAGCTCGAGCCCGAGCGCCGCGATCCCCGCGCGGGCGAGGACGCGGGCGACCGACTCCGGGCGGTACCCGCCCCCGCCCGCCACGACGACCCGCGACTGGCAGAGCTCCGCCCCGAGGTCGAGGACGAGGCGGTCGATCGCATCGTAGCTCCTCGAGGTGAACTCGAGATTGGTCAGCGGGTCTCCGGCGTGCCCGTCCGCCCCGTGCTGGAGGACGATGAGGTCGGGGCGGTAAGAGCGCAGCAGCGGGGGGACGAGGCGGCGGAAGAGCGGAAGCAGGAGCTCGTCGCCCGACCCTGGCGGAAGCGGGACGTTGACCTTGAGGCCCGCCCCGTCCCCCGAGCCGGTCTCCTCGGGGAATCCGGTCCCGGGGAAGAGTGTCCTGCCGTCCTGATGGAAATCGATGTCGAGGACCGCTCCGGACTCGTAGAGCCCGTACATCACCCCGTCGCCGTGGTGCGCGTCGATGTCGATGTAGGCGACCTTCCGCCCGGCCCGGGCCGCCTCCACGATCGCGAGTCCGAGGTCGTTGAAGATGCAGAACCCACTCGCGCGACCGGGGTGGGCATGGTGGAGTCCCCCGGCGGGATGGAACGTCGGGTGCCGAGTGGCGAGCGTGGTCTCTACGGCCCACGCGGCCCCCGAGACGATCCGCGCCGATGCTTCGTAACACCCCGGGAACGACGGCGTGTCTCCCTGGTCGAGGAATCCGGGAGCGTCGCTGAGCCCCGCGCGACGGACGAGCTCGAGGTACTCGGGCTCGTGGAACGCCTCGAGGTACTCGTAGGGAGCCACCGGTACCTCGTCTCGGAATTCCACCGCCGAGTTCGGCGCGGCGTCGAGGACCTCCTGCAGGAGCCGGACCGCCAAGCGGCGGCTCCGTTGGGTGAACGGGTGATCCGGGCCAAAATCGTACTCGAGGAACCGCTCATCCCAGACGTACCCGCCGTTCTCGCGCGGCACGGTGCGCTCCGAGCTCAGTCGCTCCGCGGAGCGTCGCTCCGTGGGAGCGCGGGCGCAGGTACGGGGCGGTTGGCAGGACCCATCGGGGGAGAGGGGGAGGGCGGACGCGCATAATGCCTCGTCTGGACCGCGAGGGCCGCCCGCCAGCATTAAGTGCCGACCACCCTCCGACCGGTCGAGGGGCCGGTATGGGGATCGAGGACGAGGTGGGTTCGAACGCGGTGAAGGTCTACAAGACCATGAAGGACCTGGCCTACTCCAGCGAGGAGAAAATGGGCACCGCCGAGCGGATCACCCAGACCGCGAAGCTCCCCAAGAACATGGTCCTCAATGCCCTGCAGGAGCTCCAGACCAAGGGCTGGGTCCGGCGCAAGGTCCGCGAGAAGGCCGCGGGATACTACCTTACGAAGTAGGGCTCGCGTCCTTGGCGGGGGCCGGTTCGCCCCAGATCCGCCCGACGATGCGGCTCGTGGAACGTAGCGTGACCTCGGTCACGGTCGTGACCCGCGCCACCTGGGCCCGAGAGCGATGTTCCCCGTTCTTCTCGGCCGCCAGGTAGATCAGCGCCGCGACCAGCCCGTGGGGGGACAGTCCGGAGAGTTCCGCGTCCTGCCGGGCCTCGTCCAGCATCGCTTCAACGTTCGAGCGTACGCGCGGTGAGAGGGCGAGTTCCTCCGCGTAGCGGGCCAGGAACGCCTTCGTCGTCACGCCCGGGATCGAGAGCCCCGCTCCCCGCTGGATGACCTTGAACGTCCGGCCGACCTCGGAACGCCGCCCGCCGACCGCGTCGGTGACCTCTCCGAGGGTCCGGGGGATGGAGTACCGACGGCACGCGGCGTAGATGGCCGCCCCAACGCTCGCGGGGAGGCTCCGACCCCGGAACAGGCCGCGGTGCTTGGCCTCACGGTAGACCTCCTCGGCCTCCGCCAGCACGATGGGCGGCAGGCCCATCTTGGTCGCGGCGAGCGCGATCTCGCTCCGGGCGGGGGACCGGTCGAGTGGGCCGTCCGCGACTCGTGCGGTCTGACGCTGCATGACCCGGCGGAGGTGCTGGAATTCGTAGCGGCGGTGCCAGTCCAGGCGCTTGCCCTGACCGTCGCGGGTAAGGGAGAGCGTGGAGCCCAAGGACCGCCGGGCCCCGCCCGGACGGGCGAACGGGCCGATCCCGCGCCCGCTGCCCTCGGTGGCGGCCGCTTCGCGGGGGGGCGGCGCGGTGGCGACCATCTCGACCTGGTCGAACACCAGGCCGCATTCCGCGCAGTGGGTCTCCGCCCGGAGTTCGTCCACGATGCGGTGCGTGCTGTGGCACATGGGGCAGTCGGGCCCCTTGGTGCCCGCAGGCTCAGTTCCCGAGACAGTCCCGGTATCCGTCACGGTGCTAAAGGTTACCACGTCACTCGTATTTATGCGGCGTACCGGCCCCTCGAGTAGGGGGCAAGACTATTCCTTATGTGCCCCGTTGTACACCAACGTGCGGACCGGCCTCGTCGTCATCGGAGTCGCCCTCGCGGTCGTGGGGGCGGGGCTCACGCTGAGCGCGTTCTTTGAGCCGGGGGCCCCCTCGCTCACCCAGGTCAACCCGGTGACCGCCCCCAACCTGCAACCCGACCAGCCCCGCACGATGGTCGTCTGGCTGCAGAACACCTCCTCCGGTACGCTCGAGCTGAATTGGGTCTCGAGTTCGGCGGTGAACGTCAGCGTCTACCTGGCGACCAATTGCGCCTTCGTGACCTCCAACACCCATGTCCAGTATTGCCCGGACGGACCCGCGCTGGCGACGTGGCCCTCGGCCTCTTCGGGCCACTGGAACACGTCGGGGAAGATCTCCTTCCCGCTCCTGCTCAACCTCGAGGACCTCGGACCGAAGGCGGTCAACGTGAACGCCGTCTTTGACGAGGTCTGGTCCTCCACCAGCCCGGCCGTCCCGACGTGGATCTTCCTCTCGACCTTGGCCGGTGGGATCGCCTGTCTCAGCATCGGTGGGGTGGCGATTTTCCTCGGACTCTTCCTGCGAGGGAACGTGTACTCGCGGCCACCGGAGGGCGGCGGGTCCGACCTGGAGGAGTTCGACGAGGACGACTTCGCGGCGGGAGACCTCGGCGCGGACGACGGTCCCGGTAACGAACCGCCGGAGTAGCGCAGGGGTCGGGGTTACTGCCCCCAGAACGGCTGACTCGTGCGGTGGATCTTGGCCACCTCGTCCAGGATCGCCATCTCTGAGGGGTCGAGGGCCTGGGATTTGAACGCGCGGGCCGCCGACTCGGGGACCGACACGAGCAGCACGTCCCCCTCCTTCAGGTTGCGTCCGATGACGGCGCCGTCGATCGACGCGGCGAGTTCGGTCCCGGAGTCCGCCTCGGTGACCGACTCCCCGTCCTTCTGGAGCGCCTTCAGGACGCCGACCTCCGTACCGTCCGTCTTCATCAGGCGGGTCCCCGGCCGGAGGGTGCCCCCCAGGACCTTGACGCCCACGATGGCCGGTTTCGACACCCGGAACACAAACCCGGAAAGCACCTCGAGCTTGGCCGGATGGACGAGCGCGAGCCTCCGCTCCGCCGCCAGGGCGCGGAGGCGCTCGGTACGCCACTCCGTGTACTCCTCGAACAGCCGGTACATGACCTCCGCCCTCAGGATCTTGACGGGCCCCGATTCCCCCTCGGGCTGGGCGTCGGGGAGGACCGGCACGTTGAAGGCGAGGACCGCCCGGTGCGTCGGGTCCTTCACGGTCGCGATGCGGAGGATCGTGGGGCGTCCGACCGGACCGACTCCGGTCTCGTGCACCGGGATCTGGTTCTCGCGACACTCGAACGCGAGCGCTTCGAGTCCGCCCAGCGTGTCGGCGTAGATCGCGACCCCGCTCGGGGCCGGGTCGGCGACCGGCTGGCTCTCCCGCTGCAGTTGTGCCCGGACCGCCTCGCGTTCCTCGTCGTTCCGCACGACCCGGAGGAGCCCGCCGGGCATCGCGTCCTCGATCCCCGTCGCGGAGAGATACACCCCGGCGGCTGCTTCGACCTCGGGTAGGGATTCGAGGCGGGGGATCTTGGGTGACTTTCCGACCTTGGCCGGGACGGGGCGGTAGATCCCCCGGATCTTCGCCGAGAACGGTTCGCCCCGGCCGTTGACCATGATCTCGTCCCCCACGCGGAGCCGCCCCGAATAGAGGATGACGTTCCCCACGGGGCCGACCCCCTTCTGGTCGCTCCGTTCGAGGATGGTGGCCTCCCCGCCCTCCTCGACGAGCGTGAGGTCCTCGGAGAGGAACCGCTGCGAGAGCCCGACCAGGAGGGCGATCAGCTCCGGCACGCCAACCCCCGACTTCGCGGAGACCGGTACAATGCCGATGTTGTGGGCGAAGTCGCTGACCCGGTCGTACCGGTCGGCGGAGAACCCGAGGGTGGAGAGCTCCTCAGAAATGGAGTAGACCCGGGTGTCGAGCGTTCGCAGGAAGTCCGGCCCTCCCTTCGCGATCTGCTCGGCGAGGGGCACCGGGGCCGCGACCTTCCGCCAGCCGGCGAGGAGGTCGATCTTCGTCATCGCCACCGCGAAGGGGGTCTTCTCCTTCCGGAGGATCTGGACCGACTCGCGGGTCTGGGGCATCACGCCTTCGCGGGAGTCGATGACCAGGATCGCGAGGTCGGCGAGCGCGCCCCCCCGACGGCGCATCGTTTCGAACGACCGGTGGCCCGGGGTGTCGACGAACAGAAGTCCGGGGACGGTGAACTGATCCGACCGCAGGATCCCGGCCGTCAGGGACCGGACGGCGGACCCCGGCACCTCGATCGCGCCGATGTGTTGGGTGATGCCTCCCGGCTCCTTGGTCGCGAGCACGCTCCCGGCGATGCGGTCGAGCAGGCTCGTCTTCCCGTGGTCGACGTGACCCAGGAGCGAGACGATCGGCTGCCGAAGTACGGGCACGGCGGTTTCGAGGGGCCGGGGCCTTTTACCGTTGCCCCGCGGGGGTGGACCCGCGCTCGGGCCGCCGAAACGCGCCCAAGGGTCCGGACACGAGGGGGACGAGCAGCTCCTCCGGTTCGAGCCCGCTGTGGCTTCCGAGGAACTCGGGCGTGCGGGATTCGACCCGGAGCCGTGGCGTAAGGAGCCCGTACGGTATCGGGACCAGGACCAGGAGGTCCCCGAGTCGCTCCGCGAGCTCGGGATGGTATGGAGGTGGTCCAAAGAGCCCGGCGGCGATGGCGTCGGCCATGGGCAGGATACGGGTCTCGGGGGGCAAGTTCCGCCGCAGCGCAGCCCTCAGCGCGTCGAGGCGGCCCCACCGGGCCGTGAAGTACCCGGCGCGGCGGTCCCCCGCGAGGGGCCGCGCCATCTCGTTCGCGATCTCCGGGATCAAGTCGACGCGGATCTGCCGGGCAGGGTCGACCGGGACCTGCCCGTGGTCCGCGGTCACGAACAGGTGCGTGGTCCGCTGGCGGTCCCCATCCGCGTGCTCCGCGACATGGGCGACGAGATGGGCGATCCGGCTCGCCTCGAATTCAAAGAGGGGCTGGGCCGGGCCGCGCAGGTGGTGGACCGTGTCGAGCTCGTCCCAGTAGACCATCGTCACGGGTGGTGGGTGGGACCGTCGCAGCAGCTCTCCCAGCAAGTGCGCGAGGTCGGAGGCGGTGGAGTACCCGACGAACTCCGCCCCGTCGTAGAGGACCCGGTTGAACCCCGTGCCGTCGAACTGTCGACGGGAGAGCGCCACACCGGTGACCCCCCTGCGGAACACGGGGGGGACCCCCGAGACGTCCGACGGACTCCATCCCGGACCTACGAGCTCCTCGGCGCCGGACCGATCCGACCGGGACATTCGGAGGATGTCGGCGGTCAGACTCAGCCGAGGCAGGTACTGCAGCGGACCCAACAAGCCATGTCGTCCCGGAGGAACGCCGCTCGACAGGCTGGTGAGGGCGGAAACGGTCGTGGTCGGGAAGACCGACGTGATCGGCTGCGCCATCCGACCCCACGCCGTGGCCAGGGCGTCCGGCTCGGGCCGGGACCAGGCGGCGAACGGATACCACCCGAACCCATCGATCTGGAGGATGACGATGGGTCCCTCGGCCCGCCGGTGCTCGAACGGGTCGAGGTCACCGGCCAAGGGGGGGGCGAGGGGTGAGCCCGGAGGGTTTTCGAGCCCGAGCGCGCGAACGACCGAGGGGAGGAGGTTGGCCACCGACCGCCCCTCGTACGCGGGGCAGGCCAAACCCTGGGGGGTCGCCGGGGCCGCGAGCGCGCGCGCGAGGGTCTCGATCGCCGTCCAATCCGACCCCGACGACACCTACGCGTCCCCGCCCCGCAACTCGGGACGGCCTACTTAACAGGCAATGTTCCCGCTCCGAAATCCGAGAGCGACGTCTGGTGGCGCGAGCGAGGCAGCAGCCGTTCGGCACGTACGGAGACGGTACGGACCGCCCGAGGTCCGGTGAGGAGCGGACGCTCCCACAACTCCCGACCCAGGCGGAGCGCGGCCTCACGGATCGGCCCCGGTCCTTCCGCGGCGCCGGGAAGTACCCCCCCGTGCTGGCTTCGCGTGAAGTCCCCCCAACGGTACGCGACGCTCACCGCCCCATACCGATACCCGTGGCGGGCCAGCGACCCGCCGAGCTCCTCCGCCATCTCGGCAAGGGCGGCGGCGATCTCCTCCCACAAGGTGGCGTCGCGGGCGAACGTGCGGTCGGTCGAGCGGGCCCGGGGGCCCGAGTCGACTTCGTGCCGCTCTACCGGCGTTCCCCGGGCGAGCGCGAGGAGGTCCCGCGCGAACGACCCCAACACCCGCTCCAGGTCTCTTGGCCGGCGGCGGGCGATCTCTCCGATCGTGCGCACATCGAGGGCATCGAGGAGCGCTTCGGTCTTCGGACCGACGCCGGGGATCGCGCGGACCGGCAGTGGCTCGAGGAACGACGCCACCTCCGACGGTTTCACGACAAGGATCCCGCCGGGCTTGGCCCGGTCCGTGGCGATCTTTGCGACCACCCGCGTCGTCGCCACACCGAGCGAAGCGGGCAGGTTCAGCTCACGGCGCAGTGCCCGTTGGACGTCCTCGGCAACGGCCCGTGCTTCGTCGGCGGAGACCGAGCCCAGTCCCACCGCAGCCTCGTCGATGCTGAGGGGCAGGACGTCGGGGGAGAAGCGGCGCAACAGCTCCCGGACCTGCTCCGCGACTCGCTCGTACTTCTCGAAATCGGGCGCGACCCAGACCGCATCCGGGGCCAGGCGCGCGGCCGCCTGCACGGGCATCGCGCTCTTCACCCCGTGCCGACGGGCCTCGTAGCTGGCCGAGAGCACTACTCCCCGGGACGGGCCGGCGGCCGGCGGAGGCCCCACGATAACTTCCTTACCGACCAGTTCGGGCCGGTCGCGGACCTCGCACGAGACGTAGTAGGCATCGAGGTCGACGTAGACGATCCAGGAGTCCGATGCAACGGCGGCCGCCGACGTTCCCTCGAGAGTACGCATCGGGCCGTCCTGGATTCCTGAACCGGTGGCGGTTCTTAGGGTCCCCTCTTGACGGGCTACGGAACCCCAGAACCGTCCTTGCCCTTTCGTCCGTCTCGTTGGACGTCCGTACTCCCTCCGACCGTCGGAGATCGCCCTCGGGGGACCCGCCGGTCCCCCCTCGTGAAGGGAACGCAGCGAGCCCCCGTCGGAACGAGGGCCCGAGAGGAGCCCGACCGTTCTGAACAGGACGATCCCGAAGAGGTCGGCTTGGCACTCGGGCGGGCGACCAACCGCCCTCGTCGTGAGGTACCCGGACCACCTCCCGAAGGCACGGCCCTCCTCGACCGTGACGGCGCGACGATCGACCGAGGAATGCGGCGCGCGCCTCGCTCGTTCGCGGAGCGCTTCGGCCGGCCGAGATTACCTTAGGTTACCAACCCTTCATGGGGCCGGTCAGGCGCCGGCCCGCTCCTCCCTCGAACGGTGCTGGCCCGACCCATCGACCCGCGGCGGCCCAAAGTAGGATAGTCCGGTCCCCCTAATGGTCGGTCAAGATGGCTCGTTCGACCGCACAGACTCCGGTGGTCCAGGTACGTTCCGTCGTCTCGGGTCGGCCCGGCCAGATCTTCCCGGTGCTGTGGGGAGAAATCTCATCCTCCCTTCTGCAGCGCGGGTGGCTCATCGACGGTGAAGCCGGCGGGCGCTTCCGGAGCGCGGAGAAGCGGTCCCCAGGCGCGAGCGCTGGCGTCGTGAACCGCTGGGACCCGCCCCACGAGGTAGAGATTGTCTGGCATTCCGACACCGACGGAGCCGGGCCGAATCCTCGATTGACCGTACGGTGCCGGGCGACGGGGCCAGCCACCGAGATCCTCGTCGAGCATACGGGCGGAACGAGGTGGCGAGGCAAGCCTCGCGAGGAACGGGAGTTGGGTTGGCTCGCGAGCGAGGTCATCGCCCCGCTCCTCCTCGGCATCGCTCCGGCCCGATTGATCGAATGGGCCGACGACCGTTGGGGTCGGAGACCGTCAGGCCCGACGAGCGAGGCCCATTACAAGGAGCCGATCTACCACCTCCCCGGCTTCCACGCGATCCTCGAGGGCCTGGCACTCCAGAAGGACGACGTACTTCTCGAGGTGGGGTGCGGTGGCGGGGCGCTCCTCAAGCGGGCTCTCGCGACCGGTTGCCGGGCGGCGGGGGTCGACCACAGCGCGGACATGCTGAAGGTGGCGTCCCAGCAGAACGCGCGCGCCCTCGCGGCGGGGAACTTGCAACTTCGGTACGGCGACGCGGCCGCTCTGCCGTTCCCCAGCGAACGGTTCACGTGCGCGGCCATGTCGGGCGTGCTTCCGTGGCTTCCCGATCCGGTGGCCGCGTTCCGGGAAGTGTTCCGGACCCTGCGCCCCGGCGGCCGGTTCGTGGTCTGGACGGGGGGGCCCAAGATGTACGGGACGCCGGCCGCCGGCCCGAAACGCAAGGGGGGTGTCCGGCTCTACGAGGACCCGGTGGTCGCCCGGTTCGCCCGGCGGGCCGGCTTTTCGGATGTGCGCATCGAGCACCCGGACCTGATCCCCGTCGCTCGGGCCGTAGGCGTGCCGAAGGCATCCCGGTACCTCTTCGGGCCCGAGTACGGTGGATTCCTCTGGGCGCGCCGGGCCTAAGGGTCCGGCGCCAAACCGTCCGGCGGGGACCGGCGAAATTAAATCGGCTATCGCCATCGAGTGTCGATTCGACCTCGACCGGACCGTCTCCTCGAGGTGGCGGCGAATTCACTTACGAGATCGGACGAGGCACCGGGGGGACCGAACGCGTGGCGCATAAAATCCCGGAATCGAACCGGGTCCGGTGGATGAGCCCCCTCAGTTCCGCGGAGGCGGACGTACTCACCCCGGAGGCCGTAGCCTTCCTCCTCACGCTCCACGACCGCTTCGATGCTCGACGGCAAGAACTCCTCTCGCACCGAGGCTTCGTCCACCGCGCCCTGGGTGAGGGGAGGATCCCGGAGTTTCCTTCGGAGACCCGCGCCCAGCGCTCGGCCGAATGGACCGTGGCGAACCCGCCCGCGGACCTTCGCGACCGGCGGGTCGAGATCACCGGGCCGGTCGATCGCAAGATGATCATCAACGCGCTCAACTCCGGCGCCTCGGTCTTCATGGCCGATTTCGAGGACGCGCATTCCCCGACCTGGACGGGTACCGTGGCCGGTCAGGCGAACCTCCGGGACGCCGTGCGTCGGCGCATTGAGTACGAGAGCGACGAGGGCAAGACCTACCGCCTGGCCCCGACGACCGCGACGCTCATGGTGCGTCCGAGAGGTTGGCACCTGGAGGAGCGGCACCTCCGGATCGACGGGATCCCGATCTCCGCCAGCCTGTTCGACTTCGGGCTGTTCTTCTTCCACAACGCCCGTGAGCTCCTCGACCGGGGGACCGGACCGTACTTCTACCTCCCCAAGTTGGAGCACTATCTCGAGGCTCGCCTGTGGAACGAAGTCTTCCGAGCGGCCCAGACGGCCCTCGGCGTTCCGCAGGGCAGCGTCCGCGCGACCGTCCTCATCGAAACCTTGCCGGCCGCCTTCCAGATGGACGAGATCCTCTACGAGCTCCGGGAGCACTCGGCGGGTCTCAACTGCGGCCGATGGGACTACCTGTTCAGCTTCATCAAACAGTTCCGCGACCAGACCCACGTCGTGTTCCCCGACCGCGCCCGGCTGGGGATGACGACTCCGTTCCTGACCGCGTACACCCACCTCCTCATCCGGACCTGCCACCGGCGCGGGGCGCACGCGATGGGGGGAATGGCCGCGCAGATCCCGATCAAAGGGGACCCCGCGGCGAACGATGCGGCGATGGCCCTCGTGCGAGCCGACAAGGAACGGGAGGTCCGAGCCGGACACGACGGGACGTGGGTCGCCCATCCGGGGCTGGTGCCCCTGGCGCGGTCCGTATTCGATGCGGGGATGCCGGGCCCGAACCAGATCGACGCCCTGCACGCCGAGTATGAGGTCCATCCGACCGAGCTCATCGAGCTGCCGACGGGGCCGGTCACCGACGAAGGAGTCCGGCGCAACGCGCGCGTCGCGCTCCGGTACCTCGAGGCGTGGTTCCGGGGGATCGGATGCGTTCCGATCGACCACCTCATGGAAGATGCGGCCACGGTCGAGATCGCGCGCTGCCAACTGTGGCAATGGGTCCACCACGGAGCTCGACTTCCCGACGGTTCGCCCGTGGAGCTGGCGCGCGTTCGAGCCCACCTGGCCGATGAAGTTCGGAGCCTGGGCGCCGAACGGGGGGGCCGTTTGCCGCTCTCGGTCGACCGGGCGGCCCGTCTCATCGACGAGGTCGTTTCCGCGACCGCACTGGAGGGGTTTATCACGGAGCGCGCGTACTCCGAACTCGAGGAACCGAAGGGGTCGGAAGGATGACCGTACCGATCGGGGCCGACTGGAAAACTTCGCCCCGCTGGCAGGGGATCGTCCGCCCGTACCGTCCCGAGGACGTGGAACGGCTTCGAGGTTCGGTCCGGATCGAGCACACGTTGGCCCGACTGGGGGCGGAGCGATTGTGGCGCCTCCTTCGGAGCGAGCCGTACGTCCCCTCCCTCGGGGCGATGACGGGAACCCAGGCCGTCCAGATGGTGGCCGCGGGGCTCCCCGCGATCTACGCCAGCGGCTGGCAGGTGGCCGCCGACGCGAACACCGCCTCCCAGACCTACCCCGACCAGAGCCTCTACCCTGCCGATTCGATGCCGTCGCTGGTGCGACGGCTCAACAATGCGTTCCGGCGCGAGGACGAGAAGCAACACTCCTCGGGCAAGGAGGAGGTCTACTGGTACGCTCCCATCGTCGCGGACGCGGAGGCGGGATTCGGGGGAACCCTCAACGTCTTCGAGATTACGAAGGGCCTCATCGAGGCCGGCGCCGCCGGACTGCACCTCGAGGACCAGCTCGCGTCCGTGAAGAAGTGCGGCCACATGGGAGGGAAGGTCCTGGTGCCGGCCCGCGAGTTCAACCAGAAGCTCTGGGCGGCCCGGCTCGCCGCGGACATCCTGGACGTACCGACCCTCCTGGTCGCCCGGACGGACGCGCTGAGCGCGAAGCTCCTCACCAGCGACATCGACCCGCGGGATGCCCCGTTCCTCACGGGGCAGCGGACCCCCGAAGGATTCTTCGAGATCACGGGGGGCCTCGACATGGCCATCGCGCGGTCGCTCGCCTACGCTCCGTACGCGGACCTGCTCTGGTTCGAGACCTCGTCACCGGATCTGGAGGAGGCCGAGCGGTTCGCGCGGGAGATCCACCTCGAGTACCCGGGGAAGCTCTTGGCGTACAACTGCTCCCCGTCCTTCAACTGGCGCAAGAAACTCTCCCCCGAGGTGATCGCGGAGTTCCAGTCGACCATCGCGGAGATGGGGTACAAGTTCCAGTTCGTGACGCTCGCCGGGTTCCACGTGCTGAACCTTTCGATGTTCCGGCTCGCCCGCGGGTACCTTCAGTCGGGGATGGCCGCCTACTCCGAGCTCCAGGAGGAGGAGTTCCGCGCGGTCGACGAAGGGTACGCGGCGGTCAAGCACCAGTCGTTCGTGGGCGCAGGCTACTTCGACGACATCGCCCAGGTCCTCTCCGGAGGGTTGACCACGACCCTCGCGATGGAAGGGTCCACCGAGGAGGAACAGTTCGCGAAGAAGGCCAAACCCCCTGTCCCCCCTGCCGGTGCCCGCCCCCGGGGGCGTTCCGCCGCGCAGAAATCGGGTTGAGCACCCGTCCGGGCGCCCGGACGACAGGGTCCGGGCATGTCCCCGATTACGGACCACCGAAGTCGACGGCCTTTGCGTCGACCACGATCCCGTTCGGTCCGATGACGTAAGGCTGGACGGTCCGGAGGTGGGCGGTGCGCCGCATCTTGAGCACGCGGACCGATAGCCCCACGCGGTGACCGTCGCCCCCCGTGCGGTAGCCGAGCAGGATCACGCCGTCGGACACGTACTCGGAGAGACCGTCCCGCGTGATCTCGGGATGGCGCGGGTCCGCCTCGGCGGTGAGGACCGTGGTGGCCCCGGACGCGCGACACGCCCCGGCGAGCGCGAAGAGCGTCGTGCGGCGGCTCGGCTCGTCGTCGCTCAGCATGTTGAGCAGGGAGACGGAGTCGAGGACGATGCGGGTCGCCCCGAGCGCCTCGAGCTCCTTGCCGAGTTCCCCCTGGATCCGGTGGAGGCTCTGCCGGGTCTCCTTCGGGTCGAGTCGCACGATCTTGAGGGCCCCGTCGCGCAGCGCATCGTCGACGGGCCAGTGGAACTGTCGCGCGGTCTCGGTCAGCTGCGGTACGTCCTCCTCCAACGAGAGGAAGACGGATTTTTCCCCGTGGGCGACGCCCGAGAGGAGGAATTGGAGGCCGAAGCAGGTCTTTCCCGTGCCGGGCAGCCCGGTGACGAGGACGACGGAGCCGGCGGGGAACCCGCCGCCGAGCATCTCGTCCAAGCCGGCGATGCCCGTCGCCACTTTCGGTCGGGGTTCGTTAGACTCGCTCATACTGTGTGGTCACCAGCCCATTCGCCGCGCCGATCCGGATCACGAACCGCCCGTGGTACTCCGCGGGGACCCGCGAGAGGACCGGCATGAACTTTTCGATCAACATGGTTCGCTGGCGGTGGGAGTGGCTCGGACTGGTCGTCCAGCTGAAGTGGAGGACGCCGTCGACCGAGTCGATGACGGCCTGCTCGACCGCGGTGGGTGCGACGCCCTGGGACAGGATGAGGTAGACGATCGCGTTCCACTCCTTGGCCCGCCGTCGGAGACCCTTCAACAACGTGAGCAGGTCGCTCGCCTCGACCCCCCGCCGGACGAGGAGGTCGGTCAGCGAATCGATGATGACGAGTTGCCGGCCGGCCGCCTGGTCGATCCCGTCGGCCAACGCGCGCAGCGGTCCCGCGTCCGCGCCGGGCGTCGGGGACCGCGCGCCGAGCAACGGGCTCGGCACCGCGGCCCACGCGGACGGTACCACCGTGTCCTGGAAGTACTCGCGCGATAGGTCGATGAACGTCAAGTGCCGACCGAGTACCTCCCCGTAGGTCGCTTCGAACGACCCCTTCACCTCGTCCAGCACTTGTGCCTTGGAGCGACTGGTGCTGACGTAGACGACCCCCTCCGGGTAGAGGAACGGTCCCTTCGCGCTCCCGAGGTAGAACTCGTGGAGCCGCGGGAAATCGTAGTGGAGCATCAGGTGGGCGGCGGACGTGAGGGCGAACTCCTGGTGGCCGGCACCGGCCTCGCCCCAGAGGAGGATGACGGAACCGGACGGGACCCCGCCGGTCAGGTAGTCGAAGTCGGGGACTCCCGTCGGAACTCGGGGGGGCTGGCCGGCCACGTCGGCAATTTTCGGGAGACCGGAGGGGCTCTGCGGAGGGATCAGGAACGGACGCGGAGACTGGGCAGCCATCCGAAGAGAGACCCCGGCGGGTCGACGCGGGCGGCCGGTATTAGTAGGCTCCCTTGGAAGGGACGCCGGTCCCGCTCAATCGGCCTTCAAAAACTCCCGCAAAAGGACGGTGGCGTACGCTCCCTTCGGGAGCGCGAACAGGAATCGGACCTGCTCGGTCCCCTCCGGTGAGATCCACATCGGGGGGATCGGTAGGAGCACCGGCCGGGCGGCGCCCCGGCTCGCGATCTCGGGCGTCGCGGGCAGGCGGAACATCGCCCGGTCCACGCCTTCGGCCAGCAGGAGACGGTCGAGCAGCGCGCCCGCAGGTCCGGCGGATACCGGGGTTTCGAACCCGACGAGCGGCCCCGCCACGAGCGCCCGGCCCCGTCCGACCAGCTCCGCGCATTCGGTCAGGTTGTCGGCCGCGACGGGGATCCCCTCTTGGCTGCGCACCGCGCCGTCGCGACCCAGCCGTAGGATCTCGTCTCCCTCGACCGGTGCCGCGAGGGGGAGGCCGTCCCGGACCCGCTCGCTCAGCCAGCGGTTGAACAGGTAGGACTGGAACGCGTGAACGAACAGGAGCCGGAGGTCGCGGGAAAGGGCGCGAAAGGCGCGCTCGGGCGGATGACCCTGCGCGAGGTGGTCGAGGAGGGTCCGTTCGAACCGGTACTCCGGAGGGAACTCCCGCAGCGCCCGTCGAGCGTCCCGGTGCTCCGCGTACGCGGCGCGGGCCGCGTCACCCGTTCCCTCGAGACCCCCCGGTGGCCGGTCGATGAGGTACGCGTCAACCGCTCGCGCGAGGTCCCCCCGCACGACCCAGCGGCCGACCTCGTGCGTGATCGGGCGAACCTCCCCGAACCGCTGCGGTCCAAAGAAGTTCGGGAACCCGCCGAGCGAGCGGAGCTCGGTTTCCACGCGACGGTACGCGGCGGCCGCCTCGGCCGGCGGGAGTGCGAGCCGGTCGACACGCAGGTCGAAGGCGTTCCCGTAGTGGTGGCCAAGGACCAGTCCGTCCCGGGCCCGGTACGCTTCCAGGATCTCGACGCGCGGAAGGGCGAGGTCGCGGTCGGGCAACGGGCCACGGTAGGAGAGGAGCCGCTCGGCGACCGCGCGCCGGTCCTTCGTCCCGGCCCACTGGACCGCGTTCCGCCCGAGGCCGAGCCGGCGGGCGATCGCGTCGGCGAGCTCGTGCTGTTCCCAGTCCCGGCTGACGACGCGCAGGACCGAGAACGCCCCGTCCGGATCCGGCAGCGGATAGGAGGAGATCTCCGAAACGCGGAACGCATCGCTCGACGATTTGAGCCGGCCGGGCACGCCGGGGGCGCGGCTCCCGTAGAACTCGAGGCCGATCGCGCGCTCGGGTAGGGGCGGTACCCGGGCCTCCGGCACGCGCGCGGGAGTCGGGGGGTCATTATTAGATGGCGGACCCGTTCCCGGCGGTAGCGGCCGATGATCGAGGCTACGGCGCGCGTCCTGAGGAACGTCATCGAGCTACGGGTCGGCGACGAGGAGTGGACCGCGCGGCCCGCGGGAGCGGACGACGCGGGACTCGGGCGTCGCATCGCGGCGCTGTTCTCAACGGAGTACCTGACCTATCGGTCCATCGAATCCGGTGTCGTCCACTCGACGGTCTCCTACCATGCGAAGAACGACGAGATCCGCATCCAGCTCGGGGGCAACCTCGTCAAGACCACGTCGACCGCGAACGGCCCGCTCGGGTTCAGTTATGGCGGGGTGCGCTTCAACATCAACGAGCGGCTGACGGGCCGGTTCACGATCCTTCGGGAGACCGAGCCGGTGGGTGTCGGGCAGCTGGGCTTCCGGTCGTGCACGCTCAAGGATTACCCAGCCGAGCTCGAGGTGATCTTCGCGAACCTGGCGATCGGCTACGTCATCCGGACCCTCACGTGGGAAGTGTTCGGGTACGGTCGCACCTGAGGGAGTTATCCCTCCGCGAGCGTCGGTCGACCGTGGAGCGCGTCGTTGGGCTCGACCTCGCCGGCAGTCCGGCCCGCACGACCGGATTTTGCTTCCTGGGACGAGGGCCTCGCGTGCGGGTGGCCGCCCTCCACTCGGATGCGGAGATCGTAGCGGCGACCCGCGCCGCCCGGCCCGACGTGGTGAGCATTGACGCGCCGCTCTCGCTGCCGAAGGGCCGACGTACGATCGAGGACCGGTCGGGACCCCATCTCCGCTCTGCGGACCGGGAACTCCTCCGGCTCGGGATCCGATTCTTCCCGATCACGCTCGGGCCGATGCGGATGCTCACCACCCGAGGCCTCCGGCTGCGACGTCGATTCGATCGCGATGGCTTCCGAACAATCGAGAGCTACCCGGGCGCGGCGCAGGATCTCCTCGGGATCCCGCGGAAGCAGGCGGGCGCCGAAGCGCTCCGACAGGGACTCCTCCGTACGGGCTTGAGCGGCGACCTCGAGCGGAGGGACCTGTCGCACGACGAGCTGGACGGTATCACGTGCGCCCTCGTCGGACGAGCCTACCTCCGGGGAGACTTCTTCGCGATCGGGGACCCGGAGGAAGGGCTCATGGTCCTGCCGTCCCGCGCCGCCTGCCGGGCGCGCTACCGGGCGCGCGGGAAACGGCCGGAGGACGGACCGCCGCCGGCCCGGATCTAGGGCCGGCCGAACCGCCCCAGCGGTCCGGGGCTCGCCGCCCGACTTCCGCCGGGGTGATGGAGCCGTCGGTTCCTTGGGTGAGGGATCTGGAACATGTGGTACGGGATGGGGAGCAGCAACGCACCGCCGGCGATGACCGTCAGCGCGGCGATCGAGTACGCCACGTGGACCCCGTAGGTCGCGTACAAGTAGCCCCCGAGGAGCACGCCGACGAGACCGCCCGCCCCGGCGAAGGCGTTGTACAGACCGAGGGCCCGTCCTCGAGCGCTCCGACCGACGAGCCGGACGAGGAACAGGGTACTCGCCGTGCTGATGAACGCCCAGGTGACGCCGAGCAGGGCGTTGAGGAGCGTCAGCCAGGCCAGCAGCGCGGGCGAGCCGAGTCCGAAGAGGACGTAGACCGGGCCCCAGAGGAACAGGACCATCAGCAGCACGCGGGCGCCCAGGGATTCTAGAAAGACCGACTTCGGGGAATGGCTGTCCACCGCCTTGCCCGAATGGAAGAAGAGCGCCGTCGACGCGGCGGCGGAGCCGAGGTAGACGATGAACACGCCGGCGTCGGTGAACCTAGCGTTCTGCCAGAGGAAGACCGGGAAGGGACCGTAGAAGATGTCGAACCCGACGCTCATCACGCCGAGGGCCGCGAGGAAGAGATACTCCCGTCCCGGCAACCGTTCGGCGCTCGACCGGGTCAGGTCGATGATCCCCACCACCCGCAAGCGCACCTGCCGGATCCGCTCGACGACCCCGCGGTGGAGGTGGACCAGGTCGGCCACGCTCCGCCGGTCGATGCGGGAGTTGGGCTCCTCGATCCAGGCCCAGGCGACGATCGCCGAGAGGAGCGCGAGCGCGCCCGAGAGGATCAGGAGGCCGGTCATCACTTGGACCGCGGGCGTCGAGACCCCGACGACGAACAGCCAGACGAACCCCAGCGCGAGCCCGGCGGTCGTCCCCAGGCCCGAGATGAGACCGAACAACCCGATGTCCTGGGGCCACCAGCGCTTGTGGCGGGTCTCGAGCAGGAGCATCGTCCCGATCGGGGCGCTCGCGGCGGAGGCAAGTCCCTCGACGATGTTGAGCCAGAAGTAGGTGAGGAGGTCGTGGGCCAGGGCGATCGCGATGATCGCGACCCCGGTCGCGACGAACGAGCCGACGAGGAAGAATTTCCGGTGGGCGACCCGGTCGGAGAGGTTCCCCCAGAGGATGGTGAACGGCACCTGGCTCATCGCGCTGGCCGCAATGATGATCGTAACGGCGAATGCCGAGGCACCGAAATGCTGGAGCGCAAGGAGCGGGATCAGGGGGGTCGCGATGCCGTCGGAGATAGCGAGCGGAAGGTAGGCGAGGAACCAGAGGTCGCTCGAGGAGGGGCGGACGGCTGTGCGCGTCTTGACGTCGAACGACACGCCCTCCTCCCGGTCGGGCGGAGAATCCCGGGGTCGGCGAGATAAAGGGTGAGTTCCGTCGGAAACGGCCGGCGGCCGGCCTACCGCTTCTTGGGAGGGAGAGGGACGTCCAAGGTTGAGAGCAGTTGCCGGTGCTCCCGGTCCGTGATCCACTCGACCCGAAGGTACTCTCGAATGAACTCGTCGCTCACCCCGAGGCGGCGGGCCTCCACGACGACGAACCGGTAGGCCTCCACTTCGGTCGGCCGCTCGACATAGCTCAGCCCGGGCTCGAACAGGTTCGCTCCGTCGTGGCGCTGGAGGATGTGGCAGAGCTCGTGATAGATGTCGAGGTAGACGATGAGCGGAAGGCTCGTCCGAAAGTGCCCGTCACCGACCACGATGCAGTCGGTGCCGGGCGTCACGACCGGCCGCCACCGCCCCCGCGCGATCGCTGGGACCTCCCAGGGAGCGACGTACATCCACATGTCCTCGTCGACGAGCTCGACGAACGTGTGGGAGAACAGCCGGCGACGCACCTGGGCGTCGGGGTGGATGGAGCGGCCCGGGGGCAGCCGGTCGAGCCCGGGAAACACTTCGAGGATCGGGTGCCGGCCAAGCGGCAGTTCCCGGGCCATCCGGAACGCCTCGGGAGGGTCGGGCTCGAGCGGAGCCTTCTTCTCGGCGGGCCTCATCGCGCGCTCCCGAGCGGGACCGATAGAAAACGTCAGCCCTCGCCGCGACCGACGGAACGGAAGGAGTCTTCTCCGCCCGCGCGTCGCCCGCGCATGGTGCGGCGCACCGGGCGCACGCTGCCGGTCCGAGGGCTGCGGATCGGCCACGCCGAGTCCGACGACGGGACGACGGGAGTGACCGTGGCCCTGTTCGACGGGGCGACGCCGCTGGTCGTGGACGTCCGGGGCGGTGCATCCGCGACGTTCGACCTCGCTTCCCTGTCCCTCGACGCGACGTTCGGCCGTCGGTGGGCCGTCTTTTTCGCCGGCGGCAGCCTTTTCGGATTGGACGCGGCGGCCGGGGTCCGGGACCGGATCCTCGAGATGGGTTCGGGCCAGCAAGTGTTCCGGAATCCGCACCGGATCGCCCCGATCTCCGGGGCGGCGCTCTTCGACCTGCCCACGACCGTGCGTTCGCTCCCCGATTACCGGGCCTTGGGCTACGCGGCGGCACGCTCCGCGACGAACGGTGCGGTCGCGATGGGTCGGGTCGGCGCTGGGGCGGGGGCGCTCGTCGGCAAGTACCGCGGGCGTGCGGCGGCCATGCGGGGGGGTGTTGGATGGGCCGAGCGCCCGTTCGGACGACGTGGCCATGTCGGGGCCCTGGTCGCCGCGAACGCGGTGGGGGCCGTGAGGGACCCCGCGAGCGGACGGTGGATCGCGGGCGCCCGCACGGCCCGGGGGCGCCTCGTACCCCCCTCGTTCAACCGGGGGCGGGACTCCCCCAGTACCGGTACGACCCTCAGCCTGGTCGTTACGGACGTGGCCCTCGAGCGCCCGATGCTCCAGCGGGTGGCCTCCATCGCCCACGCCGGACTTGGGGGGGCCGTCGTCCCCTTCCAGAGCGCGACCGACGGGGACCTTCTGTTCGTCGCGGCGACCGGCGCCGCCGGCTCCCCACCCGCGGAGCACCGCCCCGGAGCGACGGCGGATGCGCTGGGGGAGCTGGCCGCGGCCTGCGTGATCGAAGCGATTCTGCGCGCGGTCCGCGCCTCCAATCGGGTCCGCTAGGCCGGCGGCGTGCGACGGAGACTGGTTCCGTGGAGACCCCGGATGAGGTCCGCTTTGGTCACGATCCCCTTCAGGTCCCCCCGTCGGGTAACCAGGACCGCCGGGTAGTGGGCAAAGAGCCCCGGTAGGAGCTCGGCCGGGAACTCTTCGTCCACGAGCGGGTAGGCGGGCTCGAGGATCTCGCGGACCCGGATCCGCTGGGCCCGAGGGTGGCCGAGCGCCCGGAGCAGGGCCCCTTCGGACAGGGACCCGACCACCTTCCCGTCGGCGAGGACGGGAAGCTGGGAGAACGCGCCCCCCTCCATCCGCCGGGCGGCCACGTGCAGCGTGGAGGAGGCGTCGGCCGTCACCACGGTCCGGTTCATCACATCCCGGACCGTGAGGCGGGGAGCGGCGAGACCCTCCTGCTCCTCGAGGTACTTGAGGATACGCTGGACCAGCTCATACGACGGCCGGATCTTCCCGCGTTCGATGCGGGAGAGGGTCGCGTCGCTCCGTCCGACCGCCCGGGCCAGCTCCCCGAGGGAGACCCCGAGGGCCAGGCGTCGCTTGCGGATCTCGACCAGCACGTTCACGGTCGGGGTCCACGACGTCCGGCGCCTACTAGACCCCTTCCGGGACCGGGGAGGTGCTCGGGCGACGGCCGAAAGGTAAAGGAGGACCCATCTTGTTCCCACGCTCGCTCGTCATGGCGGCGCCCCCCCGACGAATCGCATGGATCAGCCCTCCCCCGGAGATCTGCACCCTGTGCAAGGAACCGCTGGGGAACCCGTCCGAGGCCAGCTCCTGGAACGGGAGCCCGGCGCATCGGGACTGCGTCCGCGTCCATCTGCTCCAGCGGGACCCCGCGTTCCGCGAGCCGGAGGAGCATGACGAAGGGGGAGACGAATCGTCCGATTCCCTCGATGGAGTGCTTTCCCGGGACGACGACGACCCGGACTTTTGATCCCCATCGGCCGGACCCGGCTGGCCGCCCTTGGCCTCCGGAGGAGTCGGCGGCCGGGGGGGCGCGTCGCTGCGCTCGCTTCATAGTCCTTAAGAGGGGGAGCCTTGTGCTCGGAAGAACCACGGAATCCCGGGGGTCGGTCCCCGGTGTTGTACGGAGGAAAACAGTCGATGCCCGAGGTCGTCATCACATGTGACTGGACGCTGATGAGCAATCATCACGGGAAGGAGTTCCTGGGGTTCGGAACGACGACCCCCGCCTACATCCTCCCGGAACGGGTCTACCAGCGCATGTTCTTCCCCCAGATGCCGGTCGACGAGAACGGCTTCCCCCGTGAGGCTCCCTACGGGATGCGGAAGGTCGAGGCGTCGCTCATCGATGCCGGGTACGACGCGCGGATCGTCCACCCGAGCCACCTGGACAAGTACATGCCGGGGCAGGCGAAGGTCCTGATGGTCTCCGGCCACGACTACTTCGGCCTCAACCCGCCCAGCTCGACGTTCGGCGGGGTGATGCGCAAGGAGCCGCTCAACTGTGTGAACTTCAAGCGGATGCTCTCCCAACCGCACGTCGTCGAGGCCCGCAAGCGGGGCATGAAGATCATCGCCGGGGGCCCGTGCGCCTGGCAGCTCTCGCCCGCCACGCGGATGAAGCTCCCCTGGATCCAGGAGTTCGTCGACTCCATCGGTGGGATCGACACGGTCGTCGAGGGCGAAGCCGACCTGTTCGTCCGCGACATCGTCGGCAAGGCGCTTCGGGACGAGTTCCTCCCTCCCCACGTCGTCCTCGGGGCGAAGGAAGCCCCGAAGGTCGAGCAGATCTCCTCCATCAAGTTCCCCAGCGTGAACGGACTCATCGAGATTGGCCGGGGCTGCTGCCGCGGCTGCTCGTTCTGCTCGGTCACGACGCGCCCCACCCGGTGGTACCCCCTCGAGAAGATCGAGGAGGAGCTGAAGGTCAACGCGCGCGTCGGCTTCCGCAAGGGACTCCTCCACTCCGACGACGTGTACTTCTACGGCAGCCCCAACGTCATGCCGCACGAGGAGAAGCTCATCCCGCTCCTCAAGCTCGCCAAGCGCTACTACGACCAGGTCGGCTGGAGCCACGTCGCCATCGCGAGCCTCATGACGAAGCCCAAGCTCCTCCAGAAGTGCGCCGAGGTCCTTCTCGATGAGAAGCAGGACTGGTGGGGCGTCGAGGTCGGGGTCGAGACCGGTTCCCCCCGCATGATCACCGCCGCCATGCCGGGCAAGGTCGCGCCGTTCAAGGCCTCCCAGTGGCCGGAGCTGGTCGTCCAGGCCGCGGGCCTCATGAACGACAACAAGCTCTACCCCGCCTGCACCTTCATCGTCGGCCTTCCCCAGGAGACCGAGGACGACGTCGCGAAGACGATCGACCTCATCGACGACCTCTGGGACTTCAAGGGCCTGCTCGTCCCGATGTTCTTCGTGCCGCTGGGCCACCTGAAGTCACGCGACTGGTTCCGCCGCGACCGCCTCTCCCCCCTGCAGGAGGAGCTCCTGAAGCGCGCCCTCACCCACGGCGTCCGCCAGTCGAAGGTCATGCTCAACGACTTCTTCGACTGGGAGGGCTCGCACACGCGGCTCTACCGGGCCGGCTTCCGGGGTTTCATCGGGTTCCTCGAGACGCTGGCGCGCATGAACGGGCTCTGGAGCCCCGCGCAGCGGCCGGCGCGCGCGATGATCGACCCGAACTCGATGCCCGACCGGCTGCCGATCCCGACCATCCCCGTGCGGGAGTAGGCCGGTGCACTCAGGGCTCGTCGGCCGGGAATTCCGGCGGCGTCCCGTCCCGGTCGGGTCGGTGGATCGCCCGTGGACGGTACTCGGGCGGACGAAGGTCGCCCGCGACACCCGGGGGCCCCTCCCCCACGACCTGCAGCGTCGTGGGATTCCCGTTCCCGTCGTAGACGCGCCAGGAGCCCGGCGAGAACGGAGCGCCGATGATGATGTGGCGACGGCCCCAGCTGCGGAAGAGCCGCAGGTCGGCCTCCGACGGATGGAGGGCGCCCGAGGGGTGCGAGTGGACGGTCCCGACGACCGAGAGGTCGGCCGGCAGCATGTAGAGGTGGAAGTTCGCGTGCCGACGCCCGGCCGTCCCGCCCGGGACGAGCATGAGCTCGCCGATCACCCCGGGGGGATCGGCCCGGAAGACACCGCCGAACTCGTTGGGGTACGCGCTCCGGCCGCTCGCGAGCGCGCTGTCGAGCGCCCGGCGGGTGATCTGGGTGGGGGCGTCGCCGAGACGCGGGCCGCCGGGCGCCCGCTTACGGGAGGGGCGGAACATCGGCACGGTCCCCGCTGCCTCCCTCCATATCCTCGCTCCAGGGCAGGATGCGCTTGCCCCGGAGGCGGTAGAAGAACGTCGAACCAAATCGGACGAACGTCGCGCGGCGGGGTGACCGATAGACGGTGAGCGCCGCGTCGGGGGCCATCGCGAACTCGGTCTGCCCGTCGGCGATCGCGATCGCCTCCCGACCGGGCAGGATGTTGCGGAGCCGGAGCGTGTGGAGAGGCTCGACCACGATCGCCCGGGCCTCGGCCCGGAACGGGGCGATCGCGGTAAGGATGAGCGCATCCAACCCCGGGTCGACGATCGGCCCGAAGGAGCTGAGGGAGTACGCGGTGGACCCCGTGGGGGTGGCGACGATGACGCCGTCGGCCCGGATCCGGCCCGCCACGACCCCGTCGAACGCGACCTCGAACAGCCCCATCCGCCCCGCGCGCGCGGCGTGGACCACGTATTCGTTGGTGGCGTCGGGGAGCGGCTGGCCTCCCAGGTCCGCCCCGAGCTTCATCCGTTCCTCGAGGTGGTAGAACCCCGACAGCAGCCGCTCGAGCGCGTCGTCGAGGTCCGATAGGCGCTCGGAGGCGACCTCCGCGAGGACGCCCACGGTCCCCGCGTTGATCGGGAGGACGGGGGCGCTCGTCCGGCCGAGGGTGTAGAGGAAGGTCCCGTCCCCGCCGATCGCGACCACGACATCCGGCCGCATCTCGACCAACGGGCGGTGGGGGAGCTCGGGGCCGAGCGACGGGTTCTCGTCGCTCACGACCAGGTCGGCGCGACCGGCCACGCGGTCGACGAGGCGACGGCCCAGCTCGATCGCCTGCGGCTTGCGCGGGTTCGCCTGCAGCCCGATCTTCACGCGAGACCTCCCGCGACGATGGCGTCGGCGAAGGCGCGGTCTCCCCAGGCGAAAACGCTGGTCCGACGTTCGACCGTGAGGGGGAACGTGCCGATCTCCTTCCCGTGCGAATCCCACATGCCACCTCCGGATTCGGCGAGGATCCGGTACACCGCGGCGATGTCGGTCGCGCGGAGGTTGCGGCTCTCCGGGGTGTTCTCGAAGAAGTAGGCGTCGCCCCCGCCCCCCGCCACCGCGAGGGTCTCGAGGGTCGCACACCCGAGCGAACGGACCCGTCGGCCCCGATGGGCGAACTGCATCGCGCGCTCGCTCGCGTGGGCCCCCAGGTTCACGAACAGCACCTCCCCCTTCGCGACCCAAGGTCGGACGTGCAGCGGCCGGCCGTCCCGCCAGGCTCCCTCGCCCCGCGCGGCCCAGTAGGTCGTGCCGAGGTGCAGGTCGCGCACGAGACCGATCTCGACGCCCGCGAGGTCGGTCGACCCCAGGGCGAGCGAGACCGTGGAGAACGGCAGGTTTCGGAACACGTTGTGGCTTCCGTCGATCGGGTCGACGACCAGCGTCCGCGACCCGCCGCGGTCGACCGTACCGATCTCCTCGGAGATCAGGTTCCAGTCGACCCCCTCGGCATCGAGGACCCGGAGGATCTCCGATTCGGCCAGCCGGTCGATCTGTTCGGTCGGCGAGCCATCGGCTCCCATCGCGACGAAATCGGCCCGATGCGGCGACGTCGCGGCGTCCCGGAAGACCCGGTGCACGGCGACGCTGACGCGGTAGAGGACCTCGATCTCGGGCCGGAGGGTCGGTGGGGCCACGACCTTCCGGACCCGCGGCCCCCCTAAAGCCACTTCCCGGCCGACTCCCCCGCCGTGACGCCGCATGATGTTATCTGGGAGGACCGCTCGGGCGCCCGATGGATTTCCAATTCCTCGGAGGCGCCTCCGAGATCGGCTCGCTCGGCCTGGTCGTGCGCGACCAGGGCCGCACGCTGCTGTTCGATTACGGGATGACCCCCACGGACCCGCCCAGCTACCCCCAGCCGGCCCCACCCTCGATCGACGTCGCGGTGCTCTCCCATGCTCACCTCGACCACTCGGGAATGACCCCCATCCTGAGCCGGCTGGCACGGGCCCGCCTGGTGGCAACGCCCGTGACGCTCGCCGTCGCCGACCTCCTGACCCGGGATGCCCTCAAGATCGCCCGACTCGAGGGGTACAACCCCCCGTTCACCACGAACGACATCCACTCCTTCGGCGCTCGGGCCACGGCGGTCGACCGGCACGGGACGTTCCGGCACCGGGGCATTGAGATCGAGTTCACGCCCGCCGGCCACATCCCCGGCGCCTCGATGATGCTCTACCGAGGGGCGAAGGACGTCCTGTTCACGGGCGACCTTCAGACGATCCCGACCCACCTGGTGGGAGGCGCGGAGTCGGTCGAGTGCGACGTCCTCGTGATGGAGTCGACCTATGCAGGCAAGGAGCACCCCGACCGGAAGGAGACCGAGCGTCGCTTCCGGGACAAGGTCGCCGAAACGGTCGCGCGCGGCGGGAAGGTTATCGTGCCGGCGTTCGCGGTCGGCCGTGCCCAGGAGGTCCTCATGGCACTGGCCTCGTCGGGGTTCGAGACGTACCTCGACGGCATGGCCCGCGCGGTGAACTCGATCTATCTCAGCGCGCCCGAGTACCTCCGAGACTCACGGCGTTTCCGGCACGCCCTCGAGGGCGTGCACGTGATCGAGCACCCGAGCGAGCGGAAGAAGGCGCTGCGCGAAGGCCAGGTCATCGTCACCACGGGCGGGATGCTGGACGGAGGCCCGGTCCTCTACTACGTCGGAGAGCTCTACCGCGACCCCAACTCCTCCATCCTGCTGACGGGATTCCAGGTCGAGGGCTCGAACGGACGCCAGCTGCTCGACGAGGGCACGATGACGGTCGACGATACGACGATCCGTCCGGTCTGTGAGATCGGTCGGTTCGACTTCTCCGCCCACGCCGGGCACACCGACCTCGTCAAGTTCGCGGAGTCCACGCGCGCCCAGACCGTCGTGCTCATGCACGGGGACCGCCGCGAGCTCCTCCGCGACGCGCTGACCGAGATCGCGGACGTGATCCTGCCCGCCAACGGACCGACGTTCTCGATCGCCTGACCGGGAGCGGCGCTAGGGCAGGTCGACCTCGACCATTCCGGCCTCGACCCGCACCGGGTACCGGGTCAACGGGTCGACCCCCCCTTCGGGCGGTGTGATCCCGAACGGGTCCTCGAGCACGCGGCCGGTAGCGGCGTCGAACACCGCCGCATGGACGGGGCACACCAGGTGGGATCCCTCGAGCACCCCTTCGGCGAGCACCCCTCCGGCGTGCGGACAGTACGGGTCGAGCGCGTGGACCTCTTCCCCCACCCGGGCGAGCAGGATCGACGAGCCCTGCACCGTCACTTCCCGGAAGCTGCCCGCGGTCAACGTCGCCGCGGCGACCCCGGTGGGTTTCCAGGTCACAGTCTCACGCTTCCGAACGGGGCGAGCGGCGGCGGCGTTTTGGCAACGGGGCGACGAACTCCTCCGGCCCCCCGTCCCGGATGTCGGGCAGGTCCTCCACGAGGCTCTCCACGAGCTCCTCCTGCATCGGCGGGAGGTCTTCCCGGGGGGTGACATTATCGCGGATACGCGCGAGGAGGTCGTCGATCCCCTCACCGGTGACCGCGGAGACCTGCACCCGATCGACCGACCGTCGAGCCAGGTCGCATTTCGTTTCGACCGGGATGATCGGGAGGGTGGGGAACTCCGCCTTCCACCGGTCGAGCAACTCCTCCTGCTCCTCGAGCGTGTGTCCGGAAGTGCCCGTCGGGTCGATCACGAACAGGACGACCGTCGCGGCCTGGCGGACCGCGGTCTCCGCCTCGGCTTCCGCAGGGTTCACGTGACGTGCCCGGCCCAGCACGCCGGGGGTGTCCACGACCTGGAGCCGGTCGAACCCGAGGTCGGCGTGGCCGACCGCGATCGATAGGGTGGTGAACGGGTAGTCGGCGACCTTCGGTCGCGCGGTCGAGAGCTTCGCGACGAGCGAGGACTTCCCGACATTCGGAAAGCCGGCGACCACGAGCGTCGGCGCGGCCGGGTCGAGGCGTGGGCGGTCGGTGAGGAAGTCCCCGACCTCCCGGAGGAGCCGGAGGTCCGCGTCGACCTCTCGGACGAAACTCGAAAGACGACCGTAGTAGGAGCGGATGAGGTCCCCGAGATCCTCCGAACCCCTCGCCTTGTGGGCGGCCCGTTCGGCGTCGCGGGCGAGGTTGCGGATCCGTTCTTCGGCCCGGCGGACGCGCACCAGCGATCGGTCCATCGGTCCCTCGCCGAACCGGCCGGCGACGAGGGCGCGGTCGAACTCGGTGAGGGGTGGCTTCAGGAACCGGCGGGTTTCCAAGCGCAGATGGCGGACCACGGTCGCGGAGGCTCGGACGATCTTGAGCTCGGCCCGCCGACGGTCCCGTTCCGCCTTCGAGGCCCCGTGAGGGTCCGCGAGCGACGCGCGATGGAACGCGGTGTCCAGGATCGCCACGGACGGCGGGGGCAGTGGTGCCGCGCCCCGTCGTGGCCGCGCGTTCGTCAACCGTCGACCCATAAGTTCCCCCGGCGGCCCCAGCCGGGGCGCCCGAATACCCTTTCCCCCGTTACCCCGGGTCTCCCGGCCCAATCGACTTATGCGCGTGCTGGTCGTTGCGCCCTCGAGGAAGCTCGTGGCTCGTTGGATTTCGCACGAAGCGGGAGAAGAGGCCGGGCTGCTCCAGGCCCTGGGGATCACCTCGACCGAGGCCCTATTCACCGACGTCCCGAAGAAGGCGCGGATCGGGCGGATCGGAATCGCCGCCGGGCTCGAGGAGCCCGAGGTAGTGGCGCAGATCGACAAGATCCTGGACCGGAACCGGCCGCTCGGAAAGTTCTCCAGTTTCCTCGGCGGGAGGATCTCGTCCCGGTATGTACCGGCCGCGGTCGACTCGATCCTGCAGCGCAGCGAGTTCTACACCTCCTACACACCGTACCAGCCCGAGGCGAGCCAGGGGATGCTCCGCACGCTGTTCGAGTTTCAGAGCCTCTGGGTGGAGCTCACGGGTCTCGACGCGGCCAATGCCTCGCTGTACGACGGGGCGACCGCCGCCGGGGAAGCGATGCTCCTGTGTCGGCGCCTCCACGAGGGGCGTCGATTCCTCGTCCCGGCGAGCCTCCCGTGGGAGGAGAAGAGCGTCCTCCGGAACTACGCGGTGGGCCCCGGACTCACGGTCGAGGAGATCCCGTTCGACCCTCGGACCGGGAACCTCGATCTCGCCTTCGTACGCTCTGCGATCGCGTCCCACGACGTGTTCGGACTCCTGGCAGATGTGCCGAACGGGTTCGGTCACCTCGACGAGGGCCTCTGGGAGCTCAAGTCGATCCTCGGGGACGTCCCGTACGTCGTTTCGGCGGACCCGCTCTCGCTCACCGTCCTTGACCCGCCCGGCGGCTACGGGGCGGACGTGGTGGTCGGGGAAGGACAGGGATTCGGGATCGCACCCTCGTACGGCGGGCCGCTCCTCGGCCTCTTCGCCTGCCGCAAGGAACACCTGCGGATGATGCCAGGGCGCATCGTCGGTGCGACCGTGGACGCCGAGGGGGCGCCCGCCTACTCCCTCACGCTCCAGACCCGGGAACAGCACATCCGGCGGTCCCGGGCCACTTCCAACATCTGCACGAACCAGTCGCTCATGGCCGTCGCGTTCGTCGTATACGCGAGCGTGGTCGGTCCTCGGGGCCTGGCCGAACTCCAGGTCTCCCTCGCCGAGAAAGCGCGCACGCTCGCGAGCGCGCTCGGAGGGATCGAGGGGATCCAGGCGCCTCGCTTCGAGGCGCCCTACCTCGGCGAGTTCACGATCGAACTGAAGCACGCCAGCGCGGAGACGTACCTGGAGCGGCTGCGTCGCCGCAAGATCCTCGGCGGGATCCCGCTCGCCGACCCTCGTCCCGGTCCGGCGGGGGGCCCCGTGCGCTTGCTCGTCGCCGCGACGGACTCCACCACGGACAAGGACATCCAGAAGTACGCGCGCGCGGCGCGGGCCGCGGCGGCCGGAGGCGCGGCATGACGTTCCGGCAAGCCCGTTGGGACGAACCCGCGGTGTGGGACCTGACGGCCATTCCACCTCCGGAACCGGCACCGCCGGTCTCCGGCCTTCCCGAGAAGATGCGTCGGAAGGAGCGGGTCCGCTGGCCCGAGCTCTCCGAACTTCAGGTCCTCCGACACTACACGCGCCTCTCGCAGATGAACTTCGGGATCGAAACGAGCCCCTACGCGCTCGGTTCGTGCACGATGAAGTACAACCCCCGCCTCTCGGAGGTGCTGGCCCGCCGAAAGGGGGCGGCCGACCTCCACCCGAACCAGCCCGAGTCGACGGTTCAGGGGGCGCTCGAGATCCTCTGGCGGCTCGAACGGCTGCTCGCGAAGGTCACCGGCCTCCCCGAGATCTCTCTTCAGCCAGGTGCGGGAGCGCACGGCGAGTACGCCGCCCTCCTCATGGTCCGCGCGTACTTCCAGGACCGGGGCGAGATCGCCCAGCGGACAGAGGTCCTCCTGCCCGACACCGCGCACGGGACGAACCCGGCGTCGGCCGCGATGGCGGGATTCACGACCCGGGAGATCGCCTCGAAGGATGGCTGCGTCGACTTGGCCGCCCTCAAGGCCGCGGTCAGCGGCAAGACGGCCTGCTTCATGCTGACGAACCCGAATACGGCGGGCCTCTTCGAGTCGCAGATCCTCGAGATCGCCGAAACGGTCCACTCCGCGGGAGGGATGCTCTACTACGACGGGGCCAACTTGAACGCCATCCTCGGGATCACCCACCCCGGCCGGATGGGTTTTGACGTCGCCCATCTCAACCTCCACAAGACGTTCGCGACCCCTCACGGAGGCGGGGGCCCCGGCGCCGGAGTTCTCGCGGCGGGCGATGCCCTCGGGCCGTACCTCCCGATCCCTCGGATCGTGAAGACGGGCCGCAAGTTCCGGCTCGATTACGACCGACCGAAATCGATCGGGAAGATCAAGTCGTCCTACGGGAACTTCGGGCTCGACCTGCGGGCCTACGCGTTCGCGATCTCCCACGGGGAGGAGGGCCTCCAACACGTCGCCCGGCGGGCGGTGCTGAACTCCAATTACCTCGGGGCCCGACTGGGAAAGTTCCTCCCGCGACCGTTCCGTCCCCTCGTGAAGCACGAGTTCCTCCTGTCCGGCACCCCCCTCAAGGCGCACGGCGTCCGGACCCTCGACCTGGCCAAGCGCCTCCTGGACGAGGGCGTTCACGCCCCCACGATCTACTTCCCGGCGATCGTGGACGAGGCGCTCATGATCGAGCTCCCGGAAACCGAGTCCAAGCGGGACCTCGACGAGTACGCCGCGGCGTTCGAACGGGCCGTGAGCGACACGCCCGAGCACCTTCACGCGGCCCCCCAGCACCTCGCGGTCAAGCGGGTGGACGAGGTGCGCGCGGCCCGCGAGCCGACCCTCTCCTGGAAGGACCTCCGGGCCCGCACCCCAAACCATGAAAAGGCAGCGGCGGTGTCTTCGCCGCCATGAAGCGACGTGTGGAGAAGGTCTTCGCCGCCCTGGACCCGAAACCCGACGCGGTCCTCCTCGCGAACGCGACCGACCCCCATCTCGACCAGAGCTTCTTCCATCTGTTCGAGGTCCCGGGCGGGCTGTTCGAGGGGTCGGTCGCGATCGCCCACCCCGACGGCTCCCTCGACGTCACGAGTTCTCCGCTGGAGGCCGAGACGGCCCATCTGGCCGCAAAGCATGACCCGCACGTCCGGGTCCATATCGTGAACCGTGAGGGACCCGACAGTCTCGAGGCGGTCCTCCGCAAGATCCTCCCGGGCTCCCCCACGGTGGGCCTGAACTTCCCGGAGCTGACCCACGGGTGGTACCTCCGGCTCGAGAAGCTCCTCCCGTCGGCGAAGTTCGTGGACGCGACCAGCGGGGTCCGGCGCTCCCGAGCGATCAAGGACGCCTCCGAGGTCGAGAAGATCCGCAAGGCGGCCGAGATCGGTTCGCGGGTCGGCACGGAGATCCCCTCGATCCTCCGGGCAGGGATGACCGAGCTCGAACTGGCCGCGGAGATGGAGTACCGGATGAACAAGTACGGCGCGAACGGACGCTCGTTCAGCACGATCGTCGGCTTCGGCCCGCACAGCGCCGAGCCCCACTACCAGGCGGGGGATGCGAAGCTCACCCCGGGCGTCTCGATGGTCTGCGACTTCGGCGCCTACTACCGGCGCTACGCCTGCGACATCACCCGCTCGTTCCACTTCGGACGCCGCGACGAGGAGCTCAAGCAGGTCCACGATGCCGTCGAGGCGGCGCAGCAGGCCGCACTCGCGCTCCTCCGCCCGGGGGTCCCGGGCAAGGACGTGCATCAGGCCGCGGAGAACGTCATCAACGCGACCAAGTGGAAGGGACTGTTCAACCACGGGCTGGGTCACGCGCTCGGCCTGGCCGTGCACGACGGCGGACCCGGCCTCTCGCCGATGTCGGACGAGGTCCTCGAGGAGGGGATGGTCGTCACGGTCGAGCCGGGCATCTACATCCAGGGCCACGGCGGCGTCCGAATCGAGGACGACGTCGTGATCACCAAGAACGGCTACGAGTTCCTCACGACCGCCCCCCGCGGGTACCTTGAGGTCTCGGCGTGAAGTTCGGGGTCCTTACGGGTGGGGGCGATTGCCCCGGGCTTAACCCCGCGATCCGGGCCGTGGTCCTCCGTGCCCACCAGAAGGGGCACTCGACGATCGGGTACCTGGACGGCTGGAAGGGGGTCCGGGACGGGCTCTCCCGCCCGCTCACCCCCGACGAAGTACGCCCGCTGATCGGCAAGGGCGGGACCGTACTCGGCAGCTCCCGAACGAACCCGTTCGCCCAGGAGGGGGACGCCCAGAAGGTCGTCCAGCGACTCGCGGCCGACGGGGTCGATGTGCTGATCGCCATCGGAGGGGACGATACGCTCTCGGCGGCGCGAGAACTCTCCCGCCGCGGTGGCCGGGTCGTCGGCGTCCCGAAGACGATGGACAACGACGTCTCCGGCACCGACTGGACCTTCGGCTTCCATTCCGCCGTCGCGGTCGCCGTCGACGCGGTCGAGCGGCTGCGGGACACCGCCGCGAGCCACCACCGGGCGATCGTCCTCGAGGTCATGGGCCGCCACGCGGGCTGGGTCGCGCTGGCGACGGGACTCGCGTCGGGGGCCGACGTGACGCTCGTTCCGGAGGAGCCGTACGATGAGGCGAAACTGCTCGAGCGGGTCCGTGCGGCGACCCGGGCCCGAGGGTATGCCCTCGTGGTCGCCTCCGAGGGGATCGACCTGGGCGCCCGGCGGGGTTCCGCCGGCGCGAAGGACGAGTTCGGCCACGAACTCCTTGGCGAGCGGGAGGTCGGTGCGGAGCTCGCCCGCCGGATCCAGGACGCTACCGGCGTCGAGAGCCGGAGCGCACAGATCGGCCACATCCAACGCGGGGGCCCGCCCGAACTGTTCGACCGGATCCTCGCGACCCGGCTCGGCGCCGGGGCGGTCGACCTCGCGCTCGCCGGGCGGTTCGGGGAGGTCGCGGTCCTTCGCGGACCGCTCGTCACCGGGATCCCCCTCGCCGAAGCGGTCGGGTCGACCAAGGTCGTCACCGCCGACTGGCTCGACCTCCTGCACACGTTCGACGCGTAAGGAGGGCTCGTGCCGGTCCGCGCGCTCTGGTACTCTCGAGGCGTGCTCTCGGTCCTCGACCAACGAGCCCTGCCCGGGTCGACCCGGGTGCTCCGGCTGCGCACGCTCGCCGAGACGGCCGAGGCGATCCGGACCCTGACGGTCCGCGGCGCCCCGTCCATCGGGGTCGCGGCGGCGTTCGGGATGGTCCTCGCCCATCGGGAGGGGAGGTACACCCCCGCACGCGCCGCCCGCCTGCTGGGGGCGACGCGCCCGACCGCCTTCGACCTGTTCGTCGGGATCGAGGTCGTGCGGGCGGCGTGGGCCGCCGGCCAGGATGTCGAGGCCGCCGCGGAAGCCTACCGCGCGAAGGTCGTGGAGGAGTGTCACGCGATCGGCAACGCGGGGGCCCCCCTCTTCGCCCGGACCCGCCGGGTCCTCACGCACTGCAATGCCGGAGCGCTCGCGACCGTGGAGTGGGGGACCGCCCTGGCACCGCTCCGGGTCGCCCGAGCGCGCGGCGCGCGCCTGTTCGTCTGGGTGGACGAGACCCGACCCCTCCTGCAGGGGGCGAGGCTCACCGCGTGGGAACTCGCCCGCGAGCACATTCCCCACGCCGTGATCGCGGACAACGCGGCCGGCCACTTCCTCTCGACCGGCCAGGTCGATGCCGTCATCGTCGGCGCGGACCGGATCGCCCGCAACGGCGACTTCGCGAACAAGATCGGGACCTACGAGAAGGCCGTGGTCGCCCACGAGAACGGCGTGCCGTTCTACGTCGCCGCGCCGTGGAGCACGTTCGATGCGCGCCGGGCGAACGGTGCGAGCATCCCGGTCGAGGAACGGGACCCGGAGGAGGTCGCGCGGCTGGCCGGACGTCGACTGACCCCCGCGGCGAGCCCCTCACGGAACCCGGCGTTCGACGTCACGCCCAGCCGCTACGTCACCGCCTTCGTCACTCCGGGGGGGATCGTTCGGCCTCGGGACCTCGCGCGCGTACTCGCGCGGAGAGCGGCCGCGGACCGCGCCGTTCGGGCGCCGGCCCGGGTCAGAGCGGGCGGTTCAGGACCTGCTCGGCCCCGTGGACGATCGCCCCGAGGGCGGCGGGGACGCTGACCCCGAGCGAGTTCAACGCGATCACGAGCCCCAGCACGGCCAGGATCGAAACGGTCCAGGCCTCGGCCGTTCTTGCCACCATCGACGAAACCCCCTGGGAGAGGTTCGAATCCTGCGCCGCGATAGATAAATCTCCACTTCCATCGGCACCGGGGGGACGCGCTCGGTCCCGGCCGCCACGGACTGAACGCGGGCGCGCGCGCGACGCCCGCGGGTGGGGCGGAGCAAGGTTCATACCATGGAACGAATAGCCCGTCGGGGCTGCCCTGGTAGTCTAGCGGTCTAGGATCTAGGTCTGTCGAGCCTGGGACTCGGGTTCGAACGCGTCGCGGGGAACTCCCCCGCGACCCGGAACTCCCGACCAGGGCGCCTCCCGCCGCGTGGGACGGCTTAATCCCCCGACGCGCTAGGTAGGTCGATGGCGGAGACTCCGGTCGAGCGGCCGCGGCGGGGCAGCGGACCCTACCTCTCGCACGTCGTCGGGGACGCCTTTCGTGAACTGACCGAACGGCGGCTCCTCGAGCGGGTCAAGTCGGAGCCGGTGCCCCACCACCTCGCGATCATCATGGACGGGAACCGCCGCTACGCCGGCGAGCGCGGGCTGGCGGTCAAGGAGGGCCACGCCGCCGGTCGGGACACCCTCGAACGCCTGTTGGACTGGTGCCTCGAGCTGGGGATCCGGGTCCTGACGGTCTACGCCTTCTCGACCGAGAACCTCTCCCGCTCGTCCGACGAGGTGGAGGGGCTCATGGACCTCTTCGACAAGGCCCTGCGCGACATCGCGGTCGACGAACGGGTCCACAAGAACCAGATCCGCGTCTGCGTCATCGGGAACCGCGCCATGCTCCCGGCCCGCATCCGCGAGGCCGTCGACATCGCGGAGAAGGCGACCGAGCACTACTCGGCGTACCGCTACAACGTGGCCCTCGCCTACGGGGGCCGCGACGAGATCCTCCAGGCGATCCGGACGCTGGCCAAGGAGGTCCGCGCCGGTACCCTCGAACCCGACCAGATCGACTCCGAGGCGGTCTCGCGCCACCTCTACACCGCCGACCTGCCCGACCCAGACCTCGTCTTCCGTACGAGCGGCGAGGAGCGGATCTCGAACTTCCTGCTCTGGCAGTCCGCCTACAGCGAGCTGTACTTCTCGGACGTGCTCTGGCCCGGCCTCAATCGGACCGAATTCCTTCGGGCGATCTGGGCGTACCAGCAGCGAAAGCGTCGGTACGGTAACTAGCCGCATCCTCCGGGGTGGGCGGGACCCCGAGCCGCCACAAGGCTCGCGGGATGAGGAACACGACCCCCGCGACCACCCACAGGACCCCCACGACAAGGTACGTCGAGCCCGTGCCCCACAGTCCGATGAGGAACGCGCCCCCGATCTGTGCGACCGGCAGGATCGCGACGGAGCCGAGATTGTCGATCCCGAAGTACCGCCCCTGCATCTCCGCCGGGACGAGGAGCTGGGCCGCCGTCAGCCACGCCGTCCCGGCAAAGCCCCCGAGCGCGCCGATGCCGAACAGCACGACCAGGGCCACCGGGACGGACGGGACCAGCGCGAGCACGACGGCCAGCGCGCCGGAGACGACCCCGTAGGGCACCGTCCACGCCTTGCCGGCCCAGCGTTCCGCGCCGAACCGGCTCACGAGGAGCGAGCCGACGGCCGTCCCCGCCACCTCGACCGCCAGGAGGCTGGCGAAGACGAGGGCGGACCCGTGAAGGACGACGGTCGCGAAGACGACGAGGAACGTCCCGACCACCGTGGAGCAGAAATTGAAGAACGTCGCCGAGAGCGTGAGCTGGAGGAACCCTCGAGCCCTCCGGAGCCAGCGGAATCCGGCCGAGACGTCGGCGAAGTAGGCTCGAACGCCCCCGCCCGACTCGGCCGCCGCACGGCGGGGCGAGCTCACGTGCATGCCCGTGAGCAGGGCGGCCGAAAGGAGGAACGTCAGGACATTGACCCCGACCCCCGAGACCGGTCCGAGGGTCACGATGAGGACGCCACCGATCGAGGCCCCGACGAACTGGACCGTGGAGCGGCTCGATCGGACGAGGCCGTTCGCGTCCGCCACCAGCTCGGGCGGGACGAGCAGAGGGATCACCGACTGCTCGGCGGGGTTGAACAGGGTCGAGAACGCCCCGAGCACGAAACTGGCGCCGAGGAGGACGGGAAAGTTGAACTCCTCCCGGAGGAGGACCACGACGACCAGCCCCAGCGCGGCCGCGCGGGAGAGGTCGGAGAGGATCATCAGGCGGCGTCGGTCGTACCGGTCCACGAGCGTCCCTCCAAAGACGCTGAAGGAGATCGCCGCGACAAGGTTCGCCGTCCCGAGGAGCCCGATGTCGAGGGCGGAGCCGGTGTCGCTCCAGACGATCCAGATGAGGCAGATGCTGGCGATCGCCGACCCGGCCGTGGAGCCGAGGCCGGCATTGAAGACCCGGAAGTATCCCGAGTTTTGGAACAGCCGACGATAGTTTCCGGACGGAGCGGGATTCATCTCGGGGCCTCCCTACTCCGGTACCGTTCTTAGCGCGCGGGGCGGAGACCGGGGTCGAGCTACGCGAGCGGCTTCTCCGCCGAGGGGGAGTCGGCGAGGGCCTTCCGATACAGCCGATAGGTGGCCACCGATCGCCCGATCACCAGCCCCGTGCTGAGGGAAAAAAGGAGCTCGACCAACTGCATCACCGCGCTGGCCAATGCCGAGAGCGGTGGGCCCGTGGTGTACGAGAACTCGAGGGAACTCGGGTCGAAGTACGCCGCAAGCCCCAGCCGGACGACCCAGCTCGCAAGGTAGAACGCGATCAGCTCGACCCCGTACCGGTACATCCACTGGCCGTCCTCGGCCCGGTACACGGTGATGAGCCGCGGGGCCAGGGGGAGCGTGACGAGCGCACCGACCACGACGAGCCCCGCGTCGACCGCGGTCCACAGGGGGAAGATCGCGGGGGTCGAGTAGACGGTCGCGGCCTCGGCCGCGAGCCAGAGGAGGGTCGCGAGGCAGGGGAACAGGACGAGGCGAGAGACCTGGAGCGCCCGCCCCCGGTACGTTCGCGCCGAGCGTACGAGGATGACCACCGCGATCAGCGCTTCGATGACGAGTACGTTCTCGAGGGCGGCGGAGACCATGGGAATCGGTGGACCTTCGGCCGAGACCATGGTTCGGCCCTCTTACGGTTTCCCGACGGTAGCGAAGCCAAAGTTCCCGTGAACACCCCTCCCTCGGCCGGGGACGACTTTAGCGCTGCGAACCCGACCGATGCCGACCCCACCTCTCCCGTGCGGTGTGCGGCGTCATTAAATAGAACCGCATTTCTACCAAACTCGACATCCGAGAGTACTCGGACGAGGAAAAAACATGATGAGTGGACAGACGCCGATTCTGGTGCTGCGAGAAGGGACCAAGCGGGAGAAGGGGCGGGGCGCCCTTTCGAACAACATCCAGGCCGCGAAGGCGATCGCCGACGCGGTCCGTTCGACCCTCGGGCCGCGCGGGCTCGACAAGATGCTCGTCGACTCGATGGGCGACGTGGTCGTCACGAACGACGGCGTCACGATCCTGAAGGAGATGGACGTCGAGCACCCGGCCGCGAAGATGCTGGTCGAGGTCGCCAAGACCCAGGACCAGGAAGCGGGCGACGGAACGACCACCGCGGTCGTCCTGACCGGCGAGCTCCTGAAGCGCGCCGAGGCGCTCATCGACCAGAACATTCACCCGACGATCATCTCGCAGGGGTACCGCCTGGCGAGCTCGAAGGCGCTCGCCATCCTCCAGCAGATCAGCCAGCCCGTGGCCCTCACGGACCACGAGCAGCTCGCCCGGATCGCCGTCACCTCGATGGCGTCCAAGGCCGTCTCGTTCAACCGGGACATGCTCGGCGAGATCGCCGTCAAGGCCGTCACCGCCGTCGCCGAGAAGAAGGGCGAGGGGTACTATGTCGACCTCGACAACATCCAGATCGTCAAGAAGCAGGGCGGCTCCATGACCGACACCTCGCTCATCGAGGGCGTCATCATCGACAAGGAGAAGGTCCACTCGGGGATGCCCAACCGCGTCGAGAACCCGAAGATCGCGCTCCTGGACGCCGCGCTCGAGATCAAGAAGACCGAGATCGACGCCAAGATCGAGATCAACGAGCCGTCGCAGCTGAACGCCTTCCTCCAGGAGGAGGAGAACATGCTGCGCCGGATGGTGGAGCAGGTCAAGAAGTCCGGAGCGAACGTCGTCCTCTGCCAGAAGGGGATCGACGACCTCGCCCAGCACTTCCTCGCGAAGGAGGGCATCTACGCCGTCCGCCGCGTCAAGAAGTCCGACATGGAGAAGCTCGCGAAGGCCACCGGGGCGTCCCTCGTCTCGAAGGTCAGCGAGCTTACCGCCGAGGACCTCGGGACCGCGGGACTGGTCGAGGAGCGCAAGATCGGGGAGGACTCGCTCACGTTCGTGACGGGCGCCAAGAAGGCCCGCGCGGTGTCGATCCTCATCCGCGGCGGCACCGAGCACGTCCTGGACGAGATCGAGCGCTCGCTCGATGACGCCCTTAACGTGGTCGCGGTCGCGGTCGAGGACGGACGGTTCGTCTACGGCGGCGGCGCGACGGCGGCCGAACTCGCCCTCCAACTGCGCGACGAGGCAGCGAAGATCGGGGGCCGGGAGCAGATCGCCTACGAGGCGTTCGCCGAGGCCCTCGAGACCATCCCCCGGACCCTCGCGGAGAACGCGGGACTCGACCCGATCGACATCCTGATCGAGCTCCGGAAGTCCCACAAGGGCGGGCAGAAGCGCGCCGGCGTGAACATCGTCACCGGCAAGGTCGGGGACATGGGCGAGCTCAACGTCATCGAGCCGATCCGGGTCGGACGCCAGGCGATCCAGAGCGCCACGGATGCCGCCGTCATGATCCTCCGGATCGACGACGTCATCGCGTCCAAGTCGAGCCCGCCTCCCTCCGGCGGCGGCGGTGGCCCCGGCGGCATGGGCGGCATGGGCGGCATGGGCGGGATGGGCGGCGGGGACTTCGGCGAGGACTGACGCCTCCCACCCCAAGCCAGGCGCGAACCTTTTCCCGCTCCCCGGGCGGCGCCCGGGGAGCCGGATGTTTCTAGAAGTCCTCTACGGCGAGGCTCGGTCGGAGAGGAACTCGCCGACCTGCCGCATCGCACCGGCCCGGTGGGAGATGGCGTCCTTCTTCTCCCGGGGTACTTGAGCGAACGTCTGGTCCCACCCATCGGGGATGAAGATCGGGTCGTAGCCGAACCCGTTCCGGCCCGCCGCGCGCGGAGCGATCGTCCCGTGGACCTCCCCGACGAATGTCCATTCCTTCGTCCCCCGGCGGAGGCCGGCCACGGCCCGGAAGAACGCCTTCCGGCCACGGTGTTGGAGCAGCTCCAGGATCGGCCCGAACCCCCAGATGTCGAGGAAGTGGGCCGAGTAGACGCCCGGGAAACCCCTCAGGGAGGGGATGAACAATCCCGAATCCTCGACCAGGACGTATCCGGGAAGGCCCCGCACCGAGCGCAGCTTCTGCCGGACGACGTCCTCGAGGGAGTCGGTCTGGGGCTCGACGAACTCTCGGCGCCTCCAGCGCACTCCGACCCCGTAGGGGCGGAGGACCGACCGGACCTCGGGGACCTTGCCGACGTTCCGGCTGACGAAGGTGACGACCGGACGGCGATGGCTCACCACGAGTATTCGTTGTAGGCCATGATCTCGTCCAGGCTCTTCCGTCCGTCCCCGGGCGCGACCACCCCGCCGTTGGGGTGCGCGGGGTACCCTATCGGAAGCAGGCCGAGCGGATGCACGCCATCCGGGACCGCTAGGACCGTGCGGACCTTCTCGTCGTTGAACTCGATGATCCAGTTCGTGCCGAGGCCTTCGGCCGTCGCCGCCAGGATGAGGTGGCTCACGGCGACCGCGACATCCAGTGGGTAGGCCGAGATGTACCCGCCGATGGTCGCCGGCATATCCTCCTCGACCGCGAGCGCCACGATGACCGCCGGCGCCTCGGCAAGAAGCCGGCCCCGGGCCGAGGCCTGGGCGAGCAGCCGCTTGCGCTCATCGTCCTGGACGACCACGAACCGCCAGGGCTGGAGGTTCCGGTAACTGGGGGCGAGCCGCGCGGCACCCAGCACTTTCTTGAGCGTCTCGGGCGCGATCGGCCTCGGAGAGTACTCCGGGCAGGGACGGTAGGAGCGAATTGCCTCGAGAACGTCCATGGTGTCGGTCGGAAAAAGTCCCGGCTCAGCAGGACGCAGGGGCGAGGGTTCCCCTCGCAGTTCGAGGCATCTGGACTCACGAGGGCCGTAGTGGATAAAAAGGGTTCCGGGGGCCCCCGTGGATGGTTCTAGCCCCGGCGACGGCGCACAGGGGGCGGCGGTGCCACGCGCCCGCAGAACTCGAGCCAGTTGCCGTCCGGGTCGCGAGCGTAGATCAACCGCAGGGGCTCCTCCGTAAAGTCGGCGACGAGCGGGATCCGCCACCGCCGCAACTGGCGGGCCCACCTGTCGATGTCCTCGACCTCGAAGCCGAAGTGGTCGAACTCGGTCCCCGTAGAGAACGGCTCGTAGAACCGGTTCGCGGGGGGGTAGAAGTTCAGCTCGAGAATGTGCCGGCTCCCGGGATATGCGAGGTCCACGAATTGGCCGCCGTGGCGCATCGCGCCCCGTTTCGTCTGCCGGAACCCCATCCTCTGGTAGAATCGAATTGATCGCGCGAGGTTCTGGACGCGCAGACCCGTGTAGAGCCAGGTCGGCTGGAGAGACCGCATGACGGCTCGATGGCGCCCCGGGTTTAATCCTAGGGCCGTCCCCGACCGCCCGCCTCCGCTTGGCCGAGAGTGATTAGGGATCCTGGGGGCGCCGGCGGGCGCCGAGATAGGGCGGAGGGCGAACGGACGCAGCCCGTTCAACGGCGGTGATGATGGGAAATCCGAGTGAGCCGGGTGTTGGTACCTTTCCGGAGGGTATCGGCCCACAGTCTGGGGCATTCAGGGCGGAGGAACAGCGGTGCGGCCCGGCGCCGACTTCGGCGCGACTCGGGCCGCCGGAGTGACAGGAGCTCGGGAGGGGAGAAGGTCCACGTGTCGACGGCGGGCGACCTCGCGGGCCAGCAGCTCGCCCTTACGGGTGAGGGCGTACGCCTTCATCCGCTGGCTCGAATCGACGATGTGGCGGCGGTCCTCGGAGATCACTTCGGCTGCCACGAGGCGGCGCAGGACCTTCGAGACCGCGCTCTGGTTGGACGAGGTAGCCTCGGCGAGTCCCTGCTGCGTCCGTTCGCGCTGGGCCGGTGCGTCGGGTTCGAGACGACCCAGTCGGGCGAGTTGGATCACGACTCGCTCGGACAACCGGAGGAGGTCCGCGACCGGTCCCGGAGGAGGAGGGTCTACGATCCGTTCGGCGGTGGCCGCCTCGCGAACGAGCACGACCGGCGCCTGGCGGGGCACGGCCAACGGAGGCTCCGCCTCCGCCGAAGTGGCCATCGACTGAGCCGACCCTCGGGTCCGTCGGGCAACCCAACGCGCCGTGAGCCATATCGCCCCGGCACCACCGGCTCCGGCCACGGCACCGAGGATGAACCAGAGGAGTGTGTTCACCCGCCCTTCACCCCTCCCTCACGCTCCCCACGCCATGGGTCGGGCAAGGAAGAGGCCTACGGGCGCGGCAGCTCGTCGTCTCCCTCGGGGTACGAGGCCATCTCTCGCGCAAGCGCTTCGCCTTCTCGCCGGTAGCGGGCCTGGAGGGCGACCGCTCCGATCGCGATCGCTCCCAGAAGGACCCCGCCGGCGATCGCCCCGAGGACGAGGTACTCCCCAGCGTTCGCGTACAGTCCGCCCTGGCCGGCCGGCGAGGTGGGCGTGTGGATCCCGGACGTCACGGCCACTACCGTGATCGATACCACCGCCTGGGCGGAGAGCCCGCGGGTGTCCGTCACGGTCAGGTGCACGTCGAACTGACCCGGCGCCGAGGGAGTGCAGCGGAGCAGGTCGGTGTTGGCCGACTCGCAGCCGGTCGGTAGACCCGAGTAATGGAACGTGACCGGGGTGGTGGACACAACCTCCGCCGTGATGAGGGTGGTGTTCCCGACGGTGACCGATGTCACGCTGGCCTCCAACGCCAGGATCAGGAGGATCGGGGTACCGTTCCCCACCGAACTGTCTGCGGCCACGGAAATGGGGATCGTGGCCCCCGCCGAGAGGTTCTGGGTGTTGGCGACGGTGAGCGTCACGGTGTAGTTCCCGACCGCGGTGGGCGTGCAGTCGAGGAGGCTCGCGTTCTGGGACGAACACCCGGTCGGGAGACCCGTGTACGAGAAGGTGACGGGGCTGGTCGACTGGACGAACGCCGAAAGGACCGTGGTGTTCCCCAGAGTGATCAACGACGGGTTCGCAAGGAACGACGTGATGGCGAGTCCCGGCGAGGTCTGGGCCGTGGGGAGCCCCCAGAGCTGGTTGTAGTAGACCTCCGTCCCGTTCGACAGGTAGCTGCCCCCGATATTCTCATAGCCCCCGAACAGGAGGAGCTGCTGGTCGGCCGCATCGTAGACGAGACCCGCCCCTTCGCTGAGGGAGGGGCCGGCACTCGAGGTCGGGGCGAGCAGCGACCAGCCGGCGGCGGTGTAGGTCCACGTATCGCCGTAGTACGTGAGGGCGTCGTGCCCGCCGAACAGGACCGCCGCGTTCAACGTCGGGTCGAAGGCGAGCATCGCCTGGTTGCGTGGCTCCGGACCGACAACGGTCAGATTGGACCAGCTCCCGTTCACGTACGCCCAGGTGTCACCCAGGTTCGGGCAGAGCCCGGTGGTGTTCTGGCACTGGTTGCCGCCGAACAGAAGGAGACCCCCGATCGCGGGGTCGTAGGTCAGCGACTCGCCGCTGCGGGGCGAAGGACCCAGTCCCGCCGCGGCCCACGTCCACTGTCCCCCCGAGAACGTGTACGTGTTGTTGAGGTACGGGCCTCCGGCGTATTGTTCGCCGGAGTCGAATAGCACGACCGACCCGGTCGAGTTATCGTAGGCCATCACAGCCCCGAAGCCGCTGGCCGCCGGGCTCAGTGTCGGAGCGAGCTGGGTCCACGCCGTCCCGTTGAACTCCCACGTGTCGTTGTAGACGAGGTAGCTCGGGTCGCCGGAGGCTCCGCCGAACAACAGGACATCACCGGTCGCCGGGTCGTAGGTCATCGCCGGCTGAACCCTCGCACTGGGCGAGACCGCGGGTGCGAGCTGGGTCCAGACACCGTGGGCGTAGGTCCAGGTTTCGTTGGTCGCGTTGCACGAGTAATTCCAGTAGTGGCCCGACGTGCACCCGCCGAACATCACCACCGCCCCGATGGCCGGGTCGTAAACCATCCCGAACCCGGCGCGAGCGCTCGGGGTGCCGGTCGAGTTGACGGGACTCCACGGTTGCGCCACCGGGGTGGGAACTCCGGAGAGCGTCCAGGTCTGGTCGAAGAAGAACTGGCTCCCGTTGAATTGGGTGTCGTCGGCGTCATATCCGCCGAAGAAGACCATCTGCCGAGTGGCGGAATCGTACACCAATCCCGCCCCGTCGGCCGCAGCCGGGCCGACACTGGTCGAGGATAGCTCGGTCCAACCGCCCGCCGAGTAGGTCCACGAGTCATTGTAGTACGCGAAGCCGTCGTGCCCGGAGAAGAGCAAAGATGCGTTGAGGGCGGGATCGTAGGCGAACTCGGCTCCGTTGCGTGGCGAGGGGCTCGGGAGCGAGCCGTTCGACACGTTGGTCCAGGTGCCGCTTGCGTAGGTCCACGTATCACCGAGGTTCGGGCACAGGCCCGTGGCGTTCTGACACTGGTTCCCGCCGAAGAGCACCGCGGCGCCAAGGCCCGGATCGTACGTGAACGACACCGCGGATCGGGGCGAGGGGCCCGTGCCGTGGGAGGCGAGGCTCCACTGTCCGCCGGCGAAGACCCAAACGTCGTTCAGGAAGGGCCCGCCGTGGTATACCTCTCCGGAATCGAACATGACGATCCCCCCGACCGCGCTGTCGTAGGCCATCACCGCACCGAAATCACTCGGCGGGGGAGTCAGGTTCGTGGAGAGCTGAGACCAAGAAGTTCCGTTAAACTGCCAAGTGTCGTTGTACGACAAGTAGTACGGGGTCCCTGAGCCGCCCCCGAACAGCAAGATATCCCCGGTCTCGGGGTCGTAGGCCATTGCGGGATTGACCCGTCCGCTGGGGGAGAGGGTCGGATCGAGTTGCGTCCAGTTACCGTTGGAGAAGGACCACGTCTGGTTGGTGACGTCACACGAATAATTCCAGTATTGGCCCGAGGTGCATCCCCCGAACATCACGATGGCGCCCATTGCCGCGTCGTAGGCCATTCCGAACCCCGCTCGGGCGGAGGGGCCGCCGGTCGTGTTGACCAACTGCCAGCCCGAACTGTTGGACGCAAGCGGGTTACCGATACTGGATGACTGGGGCGGCGAGGGGGTCCCCGGAGCAAGGGGGGTGGCCGCCGGAGTCGGGCGTCCGGCCAATCCCGTCGGAATCGAGCCGAGGGCCATCAGGACCACGACGGCCACCACGGCCACGAGTCCCAGAGAGAGACCCTGGGCCCGGGTTCGGGGAGAACTCTGCCATCGTCCATCGCTTCGGGCCGCCGTTCGTGCCACGCCTACCACCAGGGGAAAGTGTGCGGTGTAGGTTCTTAAACGACGGGTGACTTTAGTCCACCAATAGGCCACTTCGACCACGGTCGGGGCGCCGGCCCCGCGAGAAGGATTCCACCCCTGGCGGAGTCCGGCCCCCAGCGTCGGCTCTACTGTACGCTTGGGCGTTTGATACGATTACGCCCCACTTCACCGGAGGGGACCGCCCGCGTCCCGTGAGCTTCGTACTTTTCGAATCTGCAGGCTATCTACCCTCTCTGGTTTGGGAACTGGACGCGAGTTGGGCGAACCTGGCTCAGAACTCCGAGGAGTCCGATCCTGATCTCCAGTGCGGCGATCTTCGCCCTCGTCGGCCTGCTCGTACTCACCGGAGGGTCCGCGGCCGGGGCCACCTCTCCCCCGAAGGTGACCTGCAGTCCGCACTGCATCGAGCACGTCGTCGTGGTGGTCCTGGAGAACGCGAAGATCACACAGGTCTTGGGGAAGGGCAACTATCTGGACTACCTCGCGAACCACTTCGCCCAGGCCACGAACTTCTACGCGGTGTGCCACCCCTCCTCTCCAAACTACCTATCCATGACCAACGGGCGTTCGCTCCAATGCGGCACGGACAATCACACCGTGTATTCGCAGCAGAACATCGCCAACGAGTTGACCAAGAAGGGTCACAGTTGGATGGCCTATTCCGAGTCGATGCCCAAGGCCTGTGACCTGTCCAACGTGGGCGAGTACGTCGTTCGCCACGACCCCTTCCTCTCCTATGCCGACATCGTGAACAACGCGACCCTGTGTGATCAGCACATCGTGAACAGCAGTGCGTTCAACTCCTCGGTCGCGAGCGGCAGATTGAACTCGTTCTCATTTTACACCCCCAACCTGTACGACGACGGCCACACGCCTGCGTCCGTCAGCGATGCGAGCAAGTGGTTGCAAGGATTCCTAAGCCCGATCTTGAACCACACCGGTCGATACTCCTCCTCTGCCGAGCGGAGCCTGGTCAACCACACGGCGTTCATCGTCCTGTTCGACGAGAGCGATACGAACGACGTCACCGGGTACAGTGCGGGGGGCACGACCATCGCGGGGGGACACGTCTTCCTGACCGTCGTGAGTTCCTACTCGAAGGGACTCAAGTACACGGCGAACGCGACGGACTATAACCTCGAGTCCACGGTGGAGTGGTTGTTCAACACGACGGGCGACGGAGGTCACGATGGGACCGCGGCCTTCCCCTCCATGTCCAGCTTGTTCGACTTTTCATCGAACGGCTACTGAGGCACCCGGCCCCGACGGCCCGAACATGGACCCAGGGCGGACCCATGGACCTGGCACCCCGTGTCGAACGGTTGAATCAGCGAGGTCGGGCCGGAGGGGCAGTCACCGACCGGGGGTGTGCGGCCTCCGCGGCAACGGCGGCAGCGACCTCCTCGGGCGTTACGTCCAGATCCAGCGGGTGGTCCCGAGAATAACGCGCCGCGACCTGGTCATACGGAAGGCCGGAGCGGACGAGCTCGACGATCTCCTGGTGCCGTCGCCGGGCCCGACGGGCCATCGATTGATACGCGGCGCCCGCAGCGGAGTCGCTCGTAACGGCGCGGCGACCGGCCTCCGGGCCAGCCCTGGGAAGGTCCCGGGTTCCCTCGCGAGGGCCGTTTTCGCTCATCCCATCCTACGGGAGCCGGGGGAGAAATAAAAACGCCGTCCTGGGACCGGGAGGCCCGAAGCGACCCGACCCGACGGCCGAGGTTATCCCCCATCGTCGCCTCGAATCCTTACCGTGGTCGACAAAGCCAAGCGCCTCAATGCCGCGAACCAGGAACGGGCGGAAGCGGCCGTCCGATGGGAAGCGGCCGAGAATCAGGCGGACGAGACCGGTCGCGCCTCCGACCAGGTCAATGCGGGGGAACAGGACCGTGCCCTCGTCGCGGCCGATCGCAAGATCAAGAAGATCGAATCCGAGCCCTAGACGCCAAGCTTTCCGAGGTGCTCCAACCGGGGCCAGGTCGGTTTCACGCTCCGTCGGTGCTCGATTAGTGCCCGGTAACCTACTGGGAGTAAACGAGCCGCGAGGGAATCCCGCCAGTCCTCGGTCGGAAGCAGTTTCTCTTGCAGGCTTCCCGCGCGACCAAGGGTTGATTAGGTGAACGGAGTAGGCCGACGCTCGTGAACGCCTCCCCGAACCCCTACGGTGGCGGTGCCGTGGCACCTCCACCCGGTCCGATGGTCGCGCCCCCGCCGATCGACCGCGCTGCCGAGCTCAAGGGAGTACGGTTGTCCCGGGCGGCGGCGCTCACGAGCCTGCTCGGCCTGATCCTGGCATGGATCGGTCCGGTCGCGGTCATCGTAGTCACCGGAGTCGAGGTCCATTTCGGAGGATTCCATGTGGGTTCCGGGGCGGCCTCGGTTTCCGCATTCGAAGGATTGCTGGGGGTCGTCGTCGCGGGCGCCGCGTTGTCCCTGGTCGCACTGATCCTCTACCTGCTCTCCTTCAACGTGTTTCGGAAACTGACCCCTGGCTTTGGAGGCCCGTTCGCCCTCCTCATCATCGGACTTCTCGGCCTGTTCCTGATCGTGATCGGGATCCTTCTCGTGCTCGAGGACTTCTTCCAGGCAGCGGCCTGCGCGGCCTCCGGCGCATCCTCTTCCTGCGTCGACCTCACTCAGCTCGGCGGCGCCGTACTCGCCATATTCGGCGGACTCTTCTTTGCCTTCCTGGGGTGGATCGGCCTGCTCATCGGGATCTACCGGATCGGGAAGCGGTACGGGTCGACCATCACGAAGGTGGGGGCTATCCTCTCCATCATTCCGTTGGTGGGTCTCATCGCCCCGATCTTGATCTTCATCGGCATGCAGCAAGTGGTCCACCGGCTGGAGTCGCAATCCCCCGGATTGTCCTAGATCAGTAGTCGGTGCCTCCGACGGCAGGCCGCCGGCGGGACCGGGGCGACGCTTCACGGCCCTTGGATCGACCGACGTCGGGAGCAATGGCATGACAGGTCCGTTCCTCGGACAGTACCCCAGCAGCCGGTCCTGTCTCCTCTTCGGTCAACAGGAAGTCGTCCGCATCGCGCGTTGCAGCTCACTCACATTAAATCGAGCTTGTCGAGAGGACTCGAGCTGGACGAGTATCGCTGAACTTACCCCGGGGTAAGTTTAAAGGGGCTCCGGGGACCTCCCGGTCAACGAACTTGCGCGATGTCAACCTCCCCCGGCTCACCTGCCTCCGGTGCGGGTATACGTGGACCCCGGTCCGGTCCCCGGTCGTCCGGTGTTCCCGTTGCAAGTCGAGGTATTGGGATGTTCCAAGGATCCGACCCGTCCGGCTCGGAAAGGGTCTGGGGATCGAGGAGATCGTTCTTCCCCATCGCGCCGCGATCCTCGGGCTCGCCCGGAGATACGGAGCGAAAGAACTGCGGGTATTCGGGTCCGTCCGACGGCGAGAGGCGACGGCGCACAGCGACGTCGACCTCCTCGTCGAGTGGCGACGCCCGGTCTCGCTGCTCTCTTACGCCGGACTTCGGTCGGGACTTGAGGAGATCCTTGGACGGAGGGTCGATCTCGCGAACCGGGGCGGACTCCATCCGGCGATCGCGCCCAGGATCGAGGCCGAGGCGGTCCCCCTTTGACGAAGGCCGGCTCCCGAGATCGGTACCTCGTCGATGAGATGCTCCGTCACCTGACCGTCCTTGCGATGGGAGTCAAGGGTGGGAAGGCGAACCTCGCCAAGGATCCGACGATTCGGTACGCCGCCGAACACGCGACCGAGCTGCTCGCAGAGGCGGCCGAAAAGGTAAGCCAACCGTTCAAGACCGCGAACCCGAAGGTGCCTTGGAAGGGGCTCCGGGCCCTCCGACGGGGCGTCGCCCACCCATACGATACGGGGGCGGAGCCGGTAAACATCGACCAACTCTGGAAGTTCATCCGGGACGACGCTCCGAAGATCTCGGCCGCGTTGAGGGTCGCGATATTCCCTGCCCCTACCCTGGGGTGAGGGCCGACTAGGCCCAAGGCGAGCCCCCACGTCGCAGGCCTCGAGCTTCCTCGAGAGGACCTCGTGTCAGCCTTGGACAGTACCCCAGCAGCCCAGCCATTAAATACGCCTGGCAACCGACCGTATCCCCTGCTGACAACTGTCTGACAAACAGGCTGCGGCCGTCACGGGGACGTCTCAGGGAACACGCGCTGGGGAGGAACGCTCGATGTATCTGAAGCGGGTCAAGCTCCGCAATTTCAAGTCGTTCGCCGGGGCCACCGAGATCCCTTTCCAGCCGGGGTTCACGGGAGTGGCCGGCCCCAACGGGATGGGAAAGTCCAACATTTCGGATGCCATCCTCTTTGTGCTCGGTCCGACCAGCTCCAAGGCACTTCGGGCGGAGCGCCTTACCCACCTGTTCTTCAATGGCGGGTCCTCCAAGAAGGCCGCCACCGAATGCGAGGTCTCCCTCGTCTTTGACAACGTCGACAAGCTTCTGCCCGTCGACGCGGCCGAGGTCGAGGTGACCCGGTACGTCAAGCTCGCCCCCAGCGACCCCGACGGCTACTACTCCTACTTCTACGTCAACGGAAAACGCACGACCCAGACGGAGATCGACGCCATTCTCTCCCACGGTCGGCTGAGCGGGGACGGCTACAACCTCGTCCAGCAGGGCGACGTCAACAAGGTCGTGACGATGGGCCCCGTCCCCCGTCGGGGCCTCCTGGAGCGCCTCGCGGGGATCAGCCAGTACGACGACGAGCTCGACCGGGCGGCGGCCAAGCGCACTGACCTCGACGCCAACCTCGACCGCATCCAGACCCTGCTGGGCGAGATCAAGAACCACTTGGGAGCCCTGGAAAGCCAGCGGCTCCAGGCGATCCAGTACAAGGAGTTCCAGCAGGACAAGCGGCGAACCGAGGCCCGGCTAGCGCGGGCCGGTCACCGGATCGCGGAGCAGGAGCTCGCCACCTGCAAGAAGCAGGTGGAGAGCGCCCATGCCGAGATCGAGCGGCTGCTGGCCCTCAAAACCCAGTTGACCAGCCGCGACCAGGAGCTCGCCCAGTCGATCGAGGGCGTCGACAAGGAGATCGCCGAGGCCGGCGGCGCCGCGGCGCTCAAGTTCAAGGAGGAGCTCGACGCGAAGAAGATTGCGTACGCGCGCCTCGACCAGAACCTCGCGCACCTGACGGAAGCTTCCGAGGCGCTCGCGACCCAGGTCGAAGAGCTCACCGCGGCCGTTCGCTCCGACGAGTCGGCCCGCGCGAAGCTCGAGGCCCAGGACAAGGATCTCACCAAGCGGCTCGACGCTCTGTCGGCCCAGGCCGAGGCCAACTCCAAAGAGATCCAGGGCGCGACCGCGCCGTCCGGCAAATCCCAGGACCGCCTGGCGGCCGCCCGGAAATCCCAACTCGAACTCCAGAGGGAAGCAGATTCCCTCCAGAAGGCCTGGCAGGAGTCGGTCCAGCGGCGCGAGGTGACGAAAGGGTCCCTCCAGGCCGCGGAGCAGCTGCAAGCCCAGGCCGAGGACGACCTGCGGGAGCGGTCCGTCGAGGTCAAGGACCTCGAGCTCCGGATCAAAGAGTCGAGTCCCGGGGGCCGGGGGTCGGGCGACGCCTCGACCGGGGACCTCCAGAAGGAGCTCCACACGGTCAAGGCCCGGGAACAATCCCTTACGGCGGAGGCCGAGCGCCTCTCCCGCGAGGTCAGTGAACTCAACCGCCGCTACCTCACCCTCGACGCTCGCCTCAAGGCGCGCTCCGAGTCGGGAGGACGGCCCAACCAGCTGGCGGCGGTTGATTATCTTCTGTCCCAGCGGAACCTCGGCAAGATCCCCGGGATCCGCGGTACCGTCGAGGAGCTCGCCGAGTTCGACCCGAAGTACCGGACCGCCCTTCAGACGGCGGGCGGGAATCGATTCCAGGCTCTCGTGGTGGAGACGGACCAGGTCGCCGAGCAGTGCATCCAGATGCTCCGGCAGGAGAAGCGGGGCCGGGCCACCTTCCTTCCGCTCAACAAGATGCTCCCCGGCCGACCCCACGGCAAGTCCCTGGTCGTGGCCAAGGCGCAGGGAGCGGCCGGATTTGCGGTCGACCTCGTTCACTTTGACGAGCCGCTCCGGGCCGCCTTCAGCTACGTCTTCGGCGAGACGGTCGTCATGGACGACCTCACGCACGCCCGCGCCCAGATGGGTGGGGTCCGGCTCGTCACGCTGACCGGTGACCTCATCGAGGCCACCGGGGCCATCTCCGGTGGCTATGTCGACCCGTCCAACCAGGGCCGGGGCGCCGACAGCGCCGTCGAACTCAAGCGGTTGGGCGAAGAGCTTCGCGAGAAGAGCGAGGCCGAGGCCGCCGCCCGCGTCGAACTGAACAAATCATCCGATCGGATCAAGGTCCTCGCCGAGGAGCTCTCCAAGCGCTCGATCCAGGACCAGGCCCACCAGTCCAACCGCAAGGGGCTCGAGGGGGACCTGGCGGCCGCGCGCGAACGCCTCGGAGCAGCGCGGACCCGTATCACCGCCGCCGAGGCCGAGGCGAAGAAACTCACCACCGGCCTGGCCGCCGCTGAGGAGGCTGCGACCAAGCTCGCGGGCTCGCTCGCGGAGATCAAGGAGCGCATCGCCAAGGCCCAGGAGCAGTACCTGGGCCAGCTCCCCGAGGCCCTCTCTTCCCGGCTCCGTTCGCTCCAAGAGGTCGCCCAGAAGACCACCGACGAGCGCGTGAAGGTCAACGGGGAACTCGAATCCGCGCGGGCGTCGCTCCAGGCGCTCGTCGCCAACCTTGAACTTCGCCGCCAGGAACTTGGAAAATCCGAGGCCGCCCTGGCGGCGAAGAAAAAGGAGATCACGAAGACCCAGGCCGAGGTGAAGGAGGCCCGATCGGCCCTCGACACCCTCAAGGCCGTCGAGTCGAAGCAGGGTGACTCCCAGAAGGCCCTCGCCGACAAGAAGCGGGTCCTCGAAACCGAGCGTCTCCAGGTCACGGGCAAGCTCGGCGAGGTGCAGGCGAACTGGACGACCCGCCAGGGGCTGGTCGTCCAGGAGGAGACCCGTCTGGCCCAGGCCGAGGCGAAGTTCACCGAGCTCCAGGAAGCGCTCCGCGAGTTCCCCGAGCCCGAAGCCGACGAGAAACCTGTCCCCCTCGACGAGCTGAAGCGCAAGATCACGACGCTGACCGAGCAGCTCGAGTCGATGGGTTCGGTGAACCTCCGGGCGGTCGAAGAATACGATGCCGAGAAGTCCCGCCTCGACGAGTTCGGGAGCGAGGCCGCGCGGCTGACGACAGAGAAGACGGAGCTCGTCTCGCTCGTGGGGGAGATCGAGCGCCGCAAGCGCGAGAAGCTCTCGGAGGTCGTGATCCAGGTCAACACGAACTTCAAGGAGATCTACGGGGAGCTGAGCGCCGGTGGCGAGGGGGAGATCGCCCTCGAGAACCCGGCCGACCCGCTCTCGGGAGGGCTCATCATCAAGGCGCGACCGGTCGGCAAGACCGTCACCCGCCTCGAGCAGCTGTCGGGCGGGGAGAAGTCGCTGGCGAGCCTCGCGTTCATCTTCTCACTCCAGCGCTACGACCCGAGCCCGCTCTACGTGTTCGACGAGGTCGACATGTCGCTGGACGGCATGAACGCGGAGTACGTCGGCCGCCTCCTCCGCCACAACGCCGAGCGCGCCCAGTTCATCGTCATCTCGCTCCGCAAGGTGACGCTCAAGTTCGCCCACCACCTCTTCGGCGTGACGATGCGGGGCGACGGCTGCTCCCGCGTGGTCGGGATCCACCTCGAAGACATCCATGACGTGGAGGCCCGTGACGGCGCCCGGGCGGCCGATGCGCCGGCCCCGAACGCACCGCTGGAGGCCCGATGAGCCTCTCCGCCGCCGAAACCCCGGTGATCCTCGCACCGACCGCCGTTCCCCGGGATGCGGCGGAGAAGATGCTCCGCTACCTCGTGTTCCACCGCTCGCTGCTCGGGGAGGCCGAGGACACTTCCGTGCTGCTCGAACGCTACCTCACGCTCGTTCAGAACCTCAAGGAGGGAGTCCACCTCGTCATCCCGGACCCGTTCCAGAAGGCGACCGCACTCCTCTTCGAGCTCGTCATGGACCAGGAGTTCGACCCGTGGGAGATCGACCTGGTCAAGTTCACGCAAGCCTACCTCGACCGGGTCAAGGAGGAAGGCGGGGTCAATTTTGCCATCGCCGGTCGCCTCGTCTACATGGCCTGGAGCATCCTCTACCTCCAGTCGGAGGTCCTCCTCCGTTCACGGGACACTCCGCCCGACCCGGTCGCCGACCCCACCCTGGATGCGGGCGGCGCGATTTCGGACGACGGGTACTTGCCGCTCCTCGAGACCCCCGAGGCGGTCGACGTCACGAGCGCCGTCCTCGGCTCGACGGCACCCCCGCCGCTGCTCGAGATGGTCCGCCACCCCGAGACCCGGCCGGTCTCGTTGCTCGAGCTGGTGCGCGCCTTCGGAGAGGCCGAGGTCGACGCCCGTCGCTCGCTCCGGATCCAGGAGCTTCGGGAACGCCTCCGGGAGGAGCAGCGCGCACCCCCCGAGGTCCTCGTCCACGGCGACGTCCCCGAGATCGACCTCCAGGATACCTGGGAGGCCACCTGCCGGCACCCCGTCGGCGAGCCGTTCCCGCTCCTCGACCTGTGGAGCCCGCTGACCGGGCGGGACCGCCTGGTCGCGATCTTCCTCTCCCTGCTGTTCCTCTCCCGCGAAAAGTCGGTCGAGCTCCACCAGGATGTGCTCGGAGAGTCCCCGGTCGTGGTCGTCCGGACCAGCGAACTGCGCGGTCGTGTCGTAGAGAAGGAGTGAACCTACCATGCCCTCCAAATTGGACGAACTGGTCTTTCAGGTCGAAGCGGTGCTGTTCGCGAGCGGAAAACCCCTCAGCGTCAAGGAGGTCACCGACGCCCTCGGGCTCGAGGACTACCGGCCGGTCCAGAAGGCCGTCCGCACGCTCGAGCAGACGTACGAGAACCGGCAGTCCTCCCTCGAGGTCCGCCGGGTCGGGGACCGGTTCGCCCTGCAGCTCAAGGAGGAGTACGTCCCGACCGTGCACGCAGTGACCCCGGTCGAGATGGGGGCGCGGTCCGTCAAGGCCCTCACGCTCATCGCCTACCACCAGCCGATCCTCCAGAGCCACCTCGTGCGGATGCTCGGGGACGTCGCCTACGAGGAGGTCCAGCACCTGCGCGGCATGGGGCTCGTCCATACCGAGCCTCAGGGCTCGACGCTCGAACTGACCACGACCCGGCGGTTCGCCGAGTACTTCGGGATCCCCTCCTCGCGACCCGAGGAGATCCGCAAGTACCTCGAGGGAAAGTTGGGCGTGGCCCCCTCGAGCTCGCCCGCCCCAGCGGCCCCCACGACGGACCCCACGGTCCCCACGGTCGAGCCGGAAACCCCGGCGGAGTCGCCGTCCGAACCCCTGCCTCCGCTCGAACCCGCGCCTCCGGCGGCCTGAAGAGCCGGGCGCGTTCCGACCCGCCCGAGCGCGCGGTTCTCGCGGGCGTACCGACACTCTACGCGAGGGTCTCGGCCGGGACCGGACCGCGGATGCGTAGCCAGAGGAACCGGAACGCGACCCCCGCCGCGAGGAGCGCGAGGCCCACTCCCACCTCGAGCGGGGCCAGCGAGAGGGCGAGGCCGACGCACCCGACGAGGCCCGCGACCATGAGGATGCGGGGGAACATGCGCTGCTCCGGCCGGAGCCGGAGGGCCGAAAGGTTCGTCACGGTGTAGTAGAGCAGCGTGCCGAAGCTGGAGACGGCGATCGCGATCGTGAACGGGGCGAATGCGGCGACGAGCGTCGCGACGACCCCGACCACCAGGACCGCCACCCACGGATTCTGGCCGGGACCCAGGTGCGCCAGCGGCCGGGGCAGGTCGGCGCCGCGGCCCATCGCGAACGCGACCCGGGACACTCCCAGCAGGTCGGAGAGGCCCTCGTTGAAGGTCGTTGACAGCGCGCCCGCGACCACGAGGCCCACTCCAACTGCGCTGCCGGCCGCGACCATCGTCGCCTCCAGCGGTGACCCGGACTGGGCGAGGCGGGCGGAGCCGAGTACCCCGACGGCCACGGTCGCGACCAGGAGGTAGAGGGCGGTCGCACCGCCGAGGGCCACTCCCGTGGCCCGGGGGATGGTCCGCTTCGGGTCGTGGACCTCCTCCACGAGGGTCGCGATGCGGCTGTACCCCGTGTAGGCGAAAAACAGGAGGGCCGTCGCCTGCAGGACCCCGAGCACCCCGCCGGGAGCGAACGGCACGAAATGGTCCGGGTGGACGGACGGGAGCGCGAGGACGACCACCGAGAGCAGGGCGACCACCGAGAAGACCACGACCACCTCGGTCACCCGGACCGAACGGCGGATCCCCACCGCGTTCAGCAGCGTCATCCCGAGCGCCGCGGCGACCGCGATCGCCCGCGTCGGGAGAGCGGGCCAGACCGCCGACAAGTATTCGCCGAACGCGAGCGCGATGGCCCCCGGGCCCACCGTGTTCGCGACCAGGAACATCCACCCGGCCGAATACCCCCACCACGGCCCGAGCATTCGCCGGCCGAACTCGTACGTCCCCCCGGTGCGCGGCAGGACGGCGGCCAGCTGGGTCGAGGAGAGTGCGTTGCAGAGCGCGACGAAGGCCGCGAGGGCCAGGGCCAGGAGGAGGGCCGGGCCCGCGATCCCCGCGGCCGGAGCGATGACGGCAAAGATCCCGGCTCCGAGGATCGCGGCGAGGCCGGTGCTGACCGCGGCGAAGAATCCGAGCTGGGGCCGAAGGCGGGAGTCGGGGGGGTTCGCCACTAGGTCCGACTCCCCCGACGGTCCGGGATTTGGTCGGCCGGGCGAGCGGGTTGAACCTTTCCGGCCCGCCGGCCCGCGCGCCGAGGTCGGACGGGTCTCACGCCGGGACGGTAGCGGAATCGGACCTTTAATCTAGGGGCGGACGTGGACGGCGGGTCCTTAGAGCGCGCCGCACCGTGGACATCGTACGGGTTCCGCCGGTCGGGGCGAACCGCAGTAGGGGCAGAGGAACGTCGCGGTCGTGTGGCCCAGGGTCGACGCCGCCGGTGGGGGGGTCGGGTAGAGGTTTTCCGGCGCCGGCGGAGGCATCGGGTAAAGATTCTGAGGGGCGGGCGGCTGCAGCCCGTACGCGGTTCCCGGCGGCCCGAATTCGGGGACGGACGGGGGTTCGCCCTTCCGCGAGGGCCAGGCGAACACGAGGACGAGGAGGACCGCGAGAATGATCGCGAGACCGATGATGAGGTAGATCGCCGCGTCGGGGATCGGCGCGTTCGAGGTCGACGGAAGGCTGGGGGTGGGACCCGTGTATTGGTACGTGACGATGGAGGGGTTCTCGTCCGCGGACAGGAACAGGGGGGCGGCAAGCCCTCCCCAACCGGTCGTGGCGTCCCAGCCGGCGCCGGCGGAAAAGACATAGTTCTTACCGCTCGTCACATCGAGGAAGGGAGAACCGGGGCTGGGGTTGGCGGAGAAGTAGCTCGCCATTCGGTAGAGCTCCGGGTCCAGGAACCCAAGTCCGAGCGGGAGGCCCGACCGGTTCTCGACCGCGATCACGTCCGCGAGGAGGCCGGCGAAGGTCGGGGCGGCGATGCTGGTTCCCTCGAGTACGGTGAAGTAGACATTCTCGGAGGCATCGGCGTAGACGTAGGCGATCGTGCTGTTCGCAGGGAAGGCGACATCGGGTCCGGCCCGACCGAGCGAGGTCGTGCCCTGCACGACGGCCGCCGCGGCGATGTTCGGTTCCGCGGCGGAGTGGAACTCCCAGTACGGCTCGGGGTAGACCGTGCTGAGGCCCCCCTCGGTCCCCGCACAGGCGGACGGGCACCCCAGGGTGTCCCACCAGGCCGACATCCCGCTGATCCCCGTCAGGTTCGCGTCGAAGGAGACGTTGAGGGACGTACCGTTCCACGAGGTGGTCGGGACTCCGTTGATCGAGAGCGAAACCCCGCCGACGGAGAGGTCCCCGCTGGTGTTGAAGGCGACCGAACCCGGCCATACCGGCCACGGTCCGTCGCCGCGCCCGGTGAGGGAATCCGGGGCGTTTCCCTGGTCGCCGCTGGCCATCACGACCGTGACCCCCATGGCGGCCGCCTCCGTGAGGTAGGAGTCCCACGTCGAATCGTTGAGGTCGGGGAGCCCGAACGACCCGCTGACCACTCCCAGGTGGGCGGGAGAGTAGTTGTACGCGAGGGCCGCGCCGAGGTCGTCCGCAAAATCGTCGGCGAGGTCTCCGACCGGGGAGCTGCCCGCGAGCAGGCTGCCGGCGAAGTAGAAGTTGTACAGCGCCGCGCCCGGCGCCATGCTGCCCGCCATTTCGAGGTCCAGCGAGTTCTCAAACTCGTCGAGGCTCGAGTCGTGCAGCGTGCCGAACGACGCGGGAGGAGGCGGCCCGATCCCGTCCACGCTGACCGGTACCCCGGCGGGGATCGGCTGGGGCCACGATCGAGGAAAGCTGTCGTTGAAGTACTGTTGGACGACGTTGGGGTCCCAGCCGGGAAGGTTCTGGTTGGTCGACTCGTTGTATCCGCTGGCCAGGAGGGTGGCGATCGCGACCCGCGTCGGGAACGTCGCATTTGGTCCGACCGTCCCGTTCGGGAACAGGTCGGAGGCCCCGTACACCTGGGTGAAATCGGAACCGAGGAACCACTCTGTGCTGGTGTTGGATAGAACAAACTGGGGCGAGGCCAGGGCATGCACGGGCCGCAAGGCCGAGGGGCGGAGTTCGAGCGAAAGGTACGGATTCGCCCCGTCGGAAAGTCCGCCCACACCGACGACCTGGCCGGCGAGGGACGCGGGAAGCGTGGGGGTTCCGACCGCCGTGTACAGCGGGAGTCCCCGGTCACTCCCGTAGGCGACCAAGCGCACCCCGAGCAGCTGTTCGACCGACCCTGCGGGAACCACGGCGGTGATCACGGCATGGGAGGCGGAGACGGAGAGATGGCGGGCCCCGGCCGATTCGAGGACTTCGGAGACCGCCTGCACGCGGGAAGGGGATGGTCCGAAGTCGGCGACGAACGCGGGCTCGGAGAGGAAATGCCGATACTCGGGCGACGTCGGGTCCTCCACGTTCGCGAGGAACTCAGAGAGACGGCCGGAGTCGGAGTAGGGAAGCGTGAGAGTGATCGAGAGGTCGGTTCCCGGGTTCAACGGTCGGACGGCGGCGTGGGGCGATAGGGTCAGTTCGTCGGATACCAGGGGAGGGGCCGCGGCGGTGGCCGCAGGCGCTCGGGCTCCGACGTGCCCGACGGCGGTGCCGCTGACGAGCAGTAGCAACACCACCGCGGCGATACCACCGAGCGCGCGTCCTTGCATCCACGGAAGCTAGTCGGCCTCTCCTAATCAACGTGACCCGCTCGAGCCCGCCCCGAGACAATCCTTTAGGGTCGGTCGCCCTCGCGACTCCGATGGGCGCGGTCGGATCGAAGCCCCCCTCCGACTGCGTCTTCTGTGCCATCGCCGCTCACCGATCCCCGGCGTATGTCGTCTACGAGGATGACGCGACCATGGCGTTCCTCGATCTCTTCCCGTTCACCCGCGGACACCTGCTCGTCGTCCCCAAGCCGCACGCGGAGCGCCTCACGGAGCTCCCGGCGGCCTCCCAGAATTCGTTGATCCGGACGCTGGACACCATGTGCCGACGATCGGAGCGGTTGACCCCCGACTACAACGTCGCCCTGAACGCCGGGGCCGCCGCGGGCCAGATCATCTTCCACGTCCATTTCCACATCATCCCGCGGTACGGGGAGGCGAACCCGTTCCACCCGTCCAGCCGGACCCGGTTGTCCGAGGCCGAGGCCCAATCGCTCATCGCCCAACTCTCCCCGGCGTGAGGTGAGGATGGCCCCCCACGCTCGGCCTCCGGCCGTGGCCGGCCAGTTCTACGCCGGAACCGGTGCCGAGCTCGCCCACCAGGTCGAAGCCTGCTTCCGCTCGGAGCGGGGACCGGGCGAACTTCCGGCCCGCCACCGGACCCCCGACCGACGCATCCGCGCCGCGATCGTGCCCCATGCGGGGTACGAGTTCTCCGGACCGATCGCCGCCCTCGCATACTCCCAGATCGCGGGCGAGCGGCCGCCCGAGTCGGTCCTGATCCTCGGCGTCGACCACCACGGGGCCGGGGAGGGGCCCGCCGTCTCCGATGTCCCCTGGCTGACCCCTCTCGGACCGACCCCGATCGACGAAGGGCTGCGGGGAGCGCTCACCCGTCCGCCGGTCCGGGTCGACGAGCCGGCCCACGCGCTCGAGCACTCCATCGAGGTGCAGCTCCCGTTCCTCGAGTATGTGCTCCCCCACCCCCGGTTCGTTCCGCTCCAGATCCCGTTCGACTCCCTCGCCGCCCTGGAGCGGGTGGGTCGCGTCGTGGCGAACGCCGTCCGCGGGCGCGACACCCTCCTGATCGCCTCGACCGACTTTTCCCACTACGTTCCTGCGGAGGTCGCCGACCGTCTCGACCACCTCGCGATCGATGCGATCCTTTCCCGGGACCCAGGTCGGTTGTACGAGACCGTGGCGAAGAACGACATCTCGATGTGCGGGATCGCCCCGACGACAGTGCTGCTGGCCGCACTCTCCTCCGAGCCGCTCACCGCCCGGCTGCTCCGTTGGGGCCACTCCGGGGAAGCGGCGCGGATGCGCGACGTCGTCGGCTACGCGTCGCTCCTCTTCGAGTCGGGCTCCCCGGTCCCGCCCCCCGTTAAATAGCGGGGCCGGCTCGGCGCCCCCGGCCCGCATGATCCTCTCGGATGCGAAGATCCGCGCGGAGATGGAGCGGGGCCGCATCGTCATCCGGCCCTTCCGCGAGGATTGTCTCGGAACGAACTCCTACGACGTGCACCTCGGTCCGTTCCTCTCGGTCTACCGTGGGGGGGCCCTGGACGCGCGCCGGGTCAACCCCGTTCGGGAGTTCCGGATCCCACCCTCGGGGTTCGTCCTCGTCCCCGGCCAGCTCTACCTCGGGGTGACGGAAGAGTACACGGAGACGCACGGGTTCGTTCCGTTCCTCGAAGGAAAATCCAGCCTCGGCCGCCTCGGAGTCGACATCCACTCCACGGCGGGCAAGGGGGACGAGGGGTTCTGCAACTACTGGACGCTCGAGATGAGCGTCAAGATCCCGGTCCGTATCTACGCCGGGATGCCCGTGGGCCAGCTGATCTACTTCGAGATCTCGGGCCGGATCGACCACAGCTACGCGCACAAGCGCTCCGCAAAGTACCGGAAGGTCTCCGCCCATCCGATGCCCTCCCGGATGCACCTCAACTTCCGTCCCCGACGGCGCTCCACCGCGGAACGCCCACCGGCGACCTAGGGCCCAGCGCATGGGCCCCGATCAGGGGCCGGGCCGACCCACGAGGTAGAACGCGGGACGGCCCGGTCGGGCGCGCTCCCTCCGCCCCTTCGGGTCGTGCGGCGCCGCCTCCGACTCGGGGTAGACCGCGACCGAGCGGAACCCGAACCGGTGGGTGAGGTATCCCTCGGCGGCTCGGAGGGTGGCCCCCTCGTCCACCGCGGGGGCCGCGGAGGCCGGCTCCGACCGGAGCAGGGGGCCGACGCGTTCGACGTACTTCGCGATCTCCGCCCGATGGGCCGAGAGGTCCGGGTGGTCCTTGGCGCGGACCATGATATCCCGCACGGTTGGTAGCGCTTTCTCGGCCACGCCCTCGCGTAGCCAACCCTCCAGGGTCGCCTTCCAGGGGGCGGCGACGTAGAAGATCAGCTCGCCTGCGGTCGACTCCCCTCGGCCCTCGGACGCCCGGAGCACCGCCCGGAGGTCGTCCTCGACCTGGTCGAGGAACGATTCCCGGGCCTCGGCGACGGGAGAATGGGGGAACTCGTCCGGTGAGGGAAGACGCTCCTGGGCGACGAGGCCGGGGAAGTGGCCCTCGCCCAACTCTTCCGCCAAGTGGGGCGTTATCGGAGAGAGGAACAGGTTCCAGGCCCGGGCGAGGCGTGCGGTCGCCCCACCGGCGACCCCGCCCCGGGCGTAGTAGCGCCGGAGAAGGCTCGGCACCTCCACGTAGATGATCTCGGCCGCGCGACGGAGGTCAGTGCCGTCGAACGCGGCGCGGGCGCGCTGCACCCAGCTGTGGGTCGCCGAGGCGAGCCATGCATCCAGTTCGGGAGGGCCGTCCGAACTCCCCGCGGCCTCGCGGACCATTCGCTCGATATCCGCGAGGCGGGTCCGGGCCGCATCGACCCCGCTGGGCTCAAACTCGAAGTCCTGGGATGGGGACGCGGCGAGCACGTAGTACAGCCGGAGGGGGTCGGGCCCCCACTCCTCCATCGCGCGGTCCGTGGGCGGGATCCTCGCTCCCGTGACGAAGGCTTCCTTCTTCGAGATCTTCGCTCCGGCCGGACCCGTGACCCAGCCGTGGACGTAGATGCCGCGGGGCTGGAGCTCGGGGGGCAGGAGTCGGGCGTGCGTGTACAGGAACACGGGAAAGTGGACCCTCTTGTGCTCCTTTCCGCCGATGTTGTAGTCGAGGGGGTACCAGTAGAGGAACTCGGCCCGCACCTCCTCCTGCAGGGCGGGGTCGACGCCGGGCTCCCCCGGGCCTCGTCCGCGGAAGACGTAGTCGAAGAAGGCGTCGGTGAGGTGCTCGACGCGAAGCCGGCCGGCATGGACGAACCGTCGGACGACAAAGTAGGCCATGTAGAACGTCGAGTCGGCGATCGGCTCGATGATCCATTCCGGATCGAGCGGAAATCGGGTGCCCAGCCAGACGCCTCGGCGGGTACACGGCCGGTCCCCGAACCAATCGAGGATGGAGGGAAGTTCCCGCCCGTACTCGGCGGGCCAGGTGGTGAGCCGGCCGACCACCTCCCTCGTCGCGGCCTTCCACGCCGGGTCGCTGTAGTGGAGGAACCACTGCTCCGGTATTCGCCGGATCACGACCGCGTGACCGTTCCGGCAGATGACCGGCTTCGTGAACTCCTGGAGCTCGAAGCTCGACCCTGAGGCGTGGAGCTGCCCGGCCACCACCTCCCGGGCCCTCGAGACGGACACTCCCGCGAGGGAAGGCACGGTCATCCGTCCCCGACCGAACTCGAGACGGTAGAGACGCTCGGTCGCTTCCTCCAGGACGGCCGCGTCGATCGGCCGTCCGGCCGACACGGCTCGGATGGCCCGTTGGGCGGGGGTACCTTCCCCGCCGCGCAACTGCTCTTCGGAAGCGGTCAGCGCGTGCACCGGGTCGATATCGATCAGCTCGGGCGGCTCGCCGAGCACCGCACGCATCTCGTCGGGTAGCCCCCCGTACGCCGACGCATCGACCGGCGCGTGCGCGGGCACCGACATCACAACCCCGGTGCCGACCGAGGGGTCGACGAGCGCATTCTCCAAGACGAGGACCTTCGTGTCCCGGAGGGGGACCGTGACATGGCGCCCCACCAGGTCGGCCACGGGGACGTCATGCCCGATGTGGCCCCCGTGCTGCTCGACCATCCGTTCCGCACCGGCCCGGGCGAGCAGGTACGCCCCCGAATCATGGTGCCAGACGACCAATGTCCCGACGGGAGCGACCCAGAGGTTCGTCACTCCGAAGACCGTCTCCGGGCGAAGCGTACCCGCCAGGAGCGTCCGACCGTCCTCGAGGCGGAAGGGCACGGTCGTGAACCGTACGACCTCCGCGTCGCCGCCCGACTGGAGGTCGGTCTCGGAGGGGTCGACGGCGACCGGTCCGCAGACCGGGCAGACGGAGGAGAAATAGCTCCCCCGGACGAGCGCTCCCTCGTCGGAGAGCGCGCGGAACTGCCACCGGATGAACGCCCGGTAATCCTCGTCCACCGTCGTGACGAACGTCGATTCGTCGATCAGGGCACCGAACCGGCGGAAGACCCTCAGGTACTCCCGGCCGAGGAAGCGCGCGGCCTCCTCCGGGTCCCCGAGGCGAGTTCGCTCCGCCGCCCCCACGCCCCGCTCGTCGAGCCCTTGGAGGATCGCCGGGTCCCCCTCCCGAAGCCGGCGAGCCCACGACACGGCCGGTAGGCCGGACGCGTGCACTCCGAACGGCAACAGCACCTCCTCGCCAAGCATCCGGTGGTAGCGGTGAAGGGGGTCCGCGTAGGCGTACCCCCGGAGATGCCCGACGTGGAGGAAACCGCTCGGGCCCGGGTAGGCCACGAGGGCGTAGAATTTCCGGTGCCCCGGTACGCGCCGTGCCCGGGAGAGTCCGGCACCGGCCCAGGCTTCTTGCCAACGCGCGTCGCGTCCGGGGTCCATGCTGGCCCATCGACGCGGGAGGCGTATTTGAGGGGTCGCGGGGAACGCTGGAACGCGGCCGGGGCGAACCGCCTTTAGCGCCGGTGGGACGTGGGCGGGCGATGCGGATCATCGAGGTCTTCCACTCGGTCCAGGGGGAGGGCCCCCTCACCGGGGTCCGGACCACCTTCATCCGGACCGCCCGATGCAACCTGCGGTGCACCTGGTGCGACACGACCTACTCGTTCGGGCCGGGGCGGGAGCGGTCGATCCCCTCGCTGCTGGCCGACGTGAAGCGCCACCGGACGCAGAACGTCTGCCTTACCGGAGGGGAGCCGCTCCTCCAGGCGGAGTCGGTCGAACTGGTGCGCCGCCTCTCCGAGCGGGGGATCACCACCGTCATCGAGACCGGAGGCTCCCTCGACGTCACCCCCTACCTCGCGTTCGAACGGGCGGTCCTCAGCGTCGACGTCAAGTGTCCGAGCTCCCACATGCAGTCGCGCAACCGGTGGGAGAACCTGCCTCGGTTGCGGGGTACCGACGTCATCAAGTTCGTCGTGGCGGATCGACCCGACTACCTGTTCGCGAAGCACGTCATCCGGGAGTACCATGGACCCGCGACGACCGTATTCCAGCCGGTCTGGGGCACCGACGCGGGACGCCTGGCCGATTGGGTGGTGCGGGATCGTCTCGACGTTCGGGTGATGCTCCAGGAGCACAAGGTCCTCTGGGGGGACGCCCCCGGCCGATAGGGGACCCCGCCTCCGTCCGGGCCGTCCTCGCGATAGCCTAAAGAGGGGCCTCCCCTCGTCCGCCCTCTCGGCGATGTCGGGAGATCCCGCGCGTTCTCACCACTCGATGATCGGCGAGGACTTCCCGTTCGGGAAGGCCCGGGGGATGGTCTTTCCCCGGATCGTGCTCGTCGGCCACGGCGTCCTGGCCGACCTCGGGTCGACGTGCCACCAGTTCGGCTTCCAGAAACCCGGGGTCGTCATCACCGGCCCGAAGACCTCGGTGCTCGCCGGGAACCGGGCCACCGCGATCCTGGAGGAGTCTGGATTCTCCGCGTCCACCCTCATCGCGACGGAGGCGACCGAGGAGGAGGTCGCACGCGTCGAGAAGGAGACCCGCGCGCTCGGGGCCCGGTTCCTGGTCGGCGTGGGCGGCGGCAGCAAGATCGATATCACCAAGGTCGTCGCTTCCCGTCTCCGGATCCCGTTCGTCAGCCTTCCGACCTCGGCCGCCCACGACGGAATCTCCTCCCCGCGGGCCTCCATTCACGGCGTCGAGCGGACGGTCAGCACCGAGGCCGCGGTGCCGGTGGGCGTGATCGCCGACACCGAGCTCATCGTCAAGGCACCGTTCCGCCTCCTCGCGTCCGGCTGCGCGGACGTCATCTCGAACGTCACCGCGGTGCTCGACTGGCGGCTCGCCGTGCGCCTGCGCAGCGAGGAGTACTCCAGCACGGCCGCCACCCTCAGCGAATACGCGGCCCAGGAAATCATCGACCATGCTTCCTCCATCAAGCCGAACCTCGAGGAATCCGTCTGGTTCGCGATCCGTCCGATCCTGGTCGCCGGGATCGCGATGAGCGTCGCGGGCTCCTCCCGACCGTGCTCGGGCAGCGAACACCTGTTCAGTCACGCGCTCGACCGCGTGAGCGAACATCCCAGCCTGCACGGCGAGCAGTGCGGGGTGGGCGCGATCATGATGATGTACCTGCACGGCGGCGACTGGCATCGCATCAAGAACGCCCTCCACACCATCGGCGCGCCGACCACGGCCCGAGAATTGGGGGCCCGACCGGACGAGATCATCAAGGCGCTCGTCCTCGCCCACTCCATTCGCCCGGAGCGTTACACGATCCTCGGTGACAACGGACTCAGCCGCGAGGCGGCCGAACGGCTGGCCAGCGTCACGGGAGTGTTGGGTTAACATGGCGGAGATCACGCTGCTGGCGATCGCGGAGTCGCGCGAAGGGTTCGAATTCGTGTACGAGGGCGGGGCGCCGATCTGCCGCACGTGCCCGTACCGGCACGCCTGCCTCACGCTGGACGTGGGGCGGCGGTACGCGGTCACCAAGGTGCGGACGATCAAGCACCCGTGCGCCCTCCAGGAGACGGACGCCCATGTGGTCGAGGTCAAGGCGGTCCCCCGGTCGCTCGTCGTTGAGGCCCGCAGCGCGGTCGTGGGGAGCTCGGTCGAGACCGGCCGCTACCAGTGCCGGCGGCTCGACTGCCCGAACTGGTGGATCTGCGCCGGACCCTCCGTGCCAGCCAAACAGCGGTATCGCATCGAGCAGGTCGACCCGGCGCCCGCGGAATGCCTCATCGGCCGAACGTTGAAACGGGTGGACGCGATCTAGGCACCGATGCGGGGCTGTGGGGTAGCTACGGGCCCGAGGGAGGCACCTCGGCCCGCTCTATTGGTCCATCCTTCGGGCTTTGGGAGCCCGGGACCCCGATTCAAATTCGGGCAGCCCCATACGGCGCGGGGACGGGGAACGCGTGGCCGACCCCGGTGAGTCGGAGCGAAGGCACTCCGCGCCCGCCGCGCGGGGAGCCGGGACGGAGGCCCGCCCGTGAACGCGGTCCGGGTCGCCGCGGTCGTCACCGCGCACGACCGGAGGGAGTTCCTCCCCCTCGCGGTACGGTCGGCCCTGGACAGCGGGGTGGAGGAGGTGATCGTCGTACGGAACTTCGACGGCCCGATCGAGGGCTGCGAGGGCGCGTATCGGAACGTCCCCTGTTCCGTCCCCGACACGAACGAGAAGGAGGCCCGCGGGCTCGAGGCGAGCACCGCGGACGTCGTGGGCTTCCTCGACGACGACGACCTGTGGACGTCGGAGAAGGTGCCCCTGCTCCGGACCCGGTTCGGCGAAGACCCCGACCTCATCTATCTGTGCAACGCCCAGCGTCCGATCGATGTGCAGGGCCGTCCCGTCACGGCGAGCCACCGGGAACTCGCCGACAAGCATCCGGAACGGTTCTCCCTCTGGGACGGACGCGATTTCGACCTGCTCGTCCGCACGATCTGGCCGGGCAACAACTCGTCCACCGTCGTCCGACGCTCGTGGGGAGCGGAGTGGCTCCCCGCGTTCCGGGAGGCGGGATGGTCGGCCGACATCTTCTGGCTCGTGGCCGCCCTGCTCTCCCGACGGCAGGTCGCGATCGTACCGGACGTCGTGACGCTCCTCCGGCTCCACGACGCCAACATGTCCCAGACCCGCGGCTCCACCCCCGAGCAGTTCCGCGCCCGTCATCGGACCTCCTCCGAGCGATTCGCCCGGTCGAACGCCACGCTCGCGCGACTCTCGAACCAGCGCCTCGGACCTACCGCTCCGATGACGGCCTACCTCACGGAAAAGGCGGAATCGTTCCGATTCTTCGCCGACCTCGAGGCGGGGCATCGAGCGCGGGGGGCCGCCGCTCGAGCGCTCACCCACCGGGCCGGGAGGCGGGACCGGGGGGTCTTCCTCTCCGCCCTCGTCGCCCTCGCAAGCCCAGAGCTCGCCCGTCGGATGCTCTATCGTTCGAGCGTCCGCCGTTGGAGCCTCGGGTAGCGCCCCCGCCCTCCCCGGGCCGCGCGGGCGTTCGGCGGCTCCGAGCGAACCCCCGCAGGGCGACCATGAGGGATTTAACGGGCACCCGGATGGCGCGGGCCGTGCCTAGGGTTGGGGTCACCGGTTCTTCCGGATTCATCGGCGGGGCGCTCGTCCCCCGGCTGGCCGCCGAAGGCTACTCCCTCGAGCTGGTCGACAACCACACCGGACCCCTGAGGGTCGACTACGCCCAGTGGCCGGTGACCGAACTCGACTTTGCCGGCCCCGAGGCCCTCCAACGGCTGGGGCGGTGCGACGTGGTTCTCCACCTGGGAGCGGTATCCGGCGTCATGGCCTGCGCCGAAGACCCTTCGGGAAGCGCCCGGGTCAACATCGCCGGCACACAACGGCTCGTGGACGAATGCCGTGCCCGGAAGATCCCGGTCGTTTTTGCCAGCAGTTTCGCAGTCGTGGGCCACCCCGAGCACCTCCCGGTGACGGAGGATACCCCCGCGCGCCCCACCCACGAGTATGCTCGCCAGAAGGCTACCGGGGAGCAGATCGTGTTCGGGGCCGACGCCGGGCGCTCCGCTCCGGGCGCCGTCATCCGCATGAGCAACGTCTACGGTTCGTACACGGCCAACGGCAAGACGATCGGCAAGGGGAACGTGATCAACCTGTTCGCGCAGCAGGCCGCCCGGGGTCGGCTGGCGGTGAACGCCCCCGGAACTCAGCGCCGCAATTTCATCCACATCGAGGATGTCCTGGCCCATTGGCTTGCGGTGACGCGCTACGTCCTCGACCACCCAGAACCTTCGACTCCGCTGTTCAACTGCGCCAGCGACGAGGCGTACTCGGTCCTCGAGGTCGCGGACAAGTTCGTGCGGCTATGGAAGGAATCCCGACCGGGCGCCCCGGTGCTCCGCGTCGACATCGTGCCGAACCCCCGCGCCGCGATCGAGCTCATCGACCCCGAGTTCTCCGTCCGGCGAGACCGTACGGCGCGGCTACTGGACCTCCGCATCACCCGGAAGGTCGACGACACGATCCGGGAACTGCTCCGGGCCTCCGCAGGCGGGTAGGTCCCCCTTGACGCTCCCCTTCTCGGCCCCAGTCATGGCTTCCGAAGGGGTACCCACGACCCCATGGTTTTCCGTGACGATGACGGTCCGGAACAACATCCAGACCATCGCCGAATCGCTGGGGACGGTCCTGCCGCTTCGCAGTGCGGGGGGCGAACTCGTGATCGTCGATGCGGAATCGACGGACGGTACGAAGGAGTTCCTGGACCGCACCGCGCAAACCTTCCCCGAGCTCGTCGTGGTCTCTCGGCGGTGCAACCGGGGCATCGGGCGTAACCTGGCCGTGACGACGTCCCGCGCCCCGCTCGTGCTGACCCAGGTGGACGGGGACAACCGATACGTTTCCGGCGCCCTCGCCTCCGTGGCCGCGCGCCTGCGCGACCGCCCGCAGGTCGGATTGATCTTCACCGTCGGCGCGGCGGACCAGGACCCCTCCTCGACCCGGTTCTATGCCTGGCGCCGGGACGCGTTCGAGCGGGCCGGTGGCTACCCCGACACCCAGGAGCGAGAGGACCCGCCGCTGCTCCTGCGGGCCTTCCGGGCGGGATTTCCGGTAGAACGGTGCGTCCTGCCCCGGGTGGCGTATGACCTCAAGCCCCGGCCCGCGGAGTTCGCGGCGAGCGTTCCTCCGTGGCGCCGCGGCAGCCATACGATGTGGGCGGCGCGGAAGTTCCGGGTGATGGGCTACCGCTACTCGGAGTATGCCCGTCTCCTCTGGTTGACCCGCCGGACCGCCGCCCGCTTCGCGGCGGGGCTGGCGCTCGGAGCGCTGGCCTACGTCCAGGGCTCCCTCCATCGGGACGGACAGGATGTGCTCGAGCGGAACGACGCGGTGTCGACGGCCCCGGTCGCACCCGCCTCGCGGGCAGGGGAACCCCGTTAGGGCTCCGATGGCTAGTGTGGGGAGGGGGGGACCATTGACCGTTACGGATCCGACACCTGAAGAGGCTCCGACCGATTCGGCCAGCGCCCACATCGCCTCCGCCCAGATCTTCTGCGACAGCTGCCGGCGCGAGACCGCCCACCGCGTGCTGCGGGTCACCCCCGGGCGGGCCCGGGGCGGGGCGGTGCGCGGGATCGCCCGCTGCAAGGAGTGCCGCCTCACGCACCCCTTCGAGTCGATCCCGGAAGCGACGGTCGACGTGACGGTCGTGGTCTCCGAGTTCGACCGATCGACCCGATCCGTCGTGAAGTTCCCCCGGCACCGTCGGTTGCTCGTCGGTTCCGGCCTCCCGTCGATGGAGCCGAGCCTGCGCGTTCGCCGGATCGACCTTCGGGGGGGTCGCCAGGCGACGGAGGCGCGCACCGAGGACATCACCACGCTCTGGGTCACCCGCGAGAGCCCGCCGTCGGTCAAGGTGTCGATCGTGACCGGTCGGCTGACGCGGACGACCCGGCTGTTCTACGCTCCGGGGACGCGGTTCGAGGTGGGGGCATCGGTCCGGGTCGAGGACCGCCCGTTCTGGATCTCCGCCGTACGCGCGCGGGGGCACACGTGGAGGATGCGGGGGGACGTCTTCCCGGCCGAGGAGGTCGAACGGGTCTACGTGCGCCGCAGCGAGATGCCGCCGGCCGGTAGTAGGGACTGGAGCAGCGAGCGGGAGACCCCGAGCGACTCTGCGAGGGTGCGCTCCACCGTCGCCCGGTCCCGCTCCTCGCCCGGCACCAGGACCGCTCGGACCTCCCCGCGCGATTGAACCGCCCCTTCCGGCGCGGCGGTCCAGCGCTCGGCCCCCTCGTACCGGATCGTCCCCACCGCGATCTCGAGGGGAACGTCCCGGACGAAGTTCTTCGTCCCGTGGATCACCCAGGCGCCCCGGGGGACGAACTCCCCCGACGCGGCCGCCTTGGAGACCTGCTCGGGCGTGACCCAGAACGCGCTCGCTGACGCGAGCCCGGCCCGCCACGCCTTCGAGAAGGAGACCGCCCACTGGGCCGCTTCCCGGAGCGTGGGCTCCCCGACCGAGACGGGAGGGGTCGGTCGCTTCACGATCACGCTCGCGGCCCCGTGGAGGTCGGCGTGCAGGTAGTAGTCACCGTCCTTGAGGTTCCGGCGCACGACCAGGTCGTTGGACGGAGCGTCCCGTCCGGCGATCACGATCGCCCCCTCGGAACTGATGAACCACCGGAACTTCTCGAACCAGAACGGTTTCTTGGTCGCGCCCGGAGCGCCGGGAACGCCGCCGGTCCGGAGTTTCCGAGGCGGGGCTGGAGCCACCGTGCGGGCGGCCGTATCGGCGAGCGCCGCCCGCGCCCCCGAAAGTTTGGCCGTGCGGCGCTTCGCCTCTTCGAAGAGCTTGTGGGCCGACACCCGCGGAGAATCGGTGATGCCGAGCTCCACCGCTCGTCCGTCCAGATCGACCTTCACCGTGTGCTCGGGGCTCCCCTCGGCGCGGGCGCGTTCGAGCGCGGCTTCCGCCTCGGCGTAGTGGGAGAGGATCCACTCCGCACCAGCCTGGAGGGCCGCGATCTCGGCCGTCAGCTCCTCGATCGCCCGGGTCTGCTGCTCGAGCATCCGCTCGATCTCCTGGCGCTCGGAGCTGACCTCCGCCTCACGGGCACTCGGAGGGACCGGGACGACCGCTCGGAAGAACTCGCGGGCGGCTTCCGAAAACGTGGTCCGTCGTTCTTCCCGGACCCCCGCCACCTCGGCCCAACGTTGGGACGGGTAGGGCGTCGCATCGAGCAGTACGCCCTCGCGGGTGTAGACGAACCCGGCCGGCCGGTCCCCGAGCTCCCCGCGGAGCTCGGCGAGAACGGTTCGGAGGGCGCGAGCCCGATCCGTGGGAGCCGCGGTCGAGGGCTCCGCTCCGTCCACCTTCATTCGGGCCACCAGCTCCTCGGCGAGAGGCCCGCCGAGACCCATCCGTGCCGCGAGCGTGCTCGTCAGGCTGGTCCGGGAACGGGTGAGGATCTCCTCGATCTCCGTTTCCGAAAGTCCCCAGGGGTCGGCCCGGCTGGGTGGCCGAACGTACTCGGCGCCGACGCGAACGAGCCGGTGCGCCCACCTCCGGGTGAACGCTACGGCCGCGATCTTTCCGCCGAGCGCGACCGTCAGGTTGCCGGTGCCGAACATCTCGAGCGAGAGGAGCAGCTCGGACGAGGTGTCGCCTCGCGTCAGGGCGACCTCGAGGAACCGTTCTCCCGCGGGCTCGGAGACGCGGTCGAAGCTCGCGCCCGTCAGGAGACGGCGGAGCTCGCGCGCGAACGGAGAAAGCTCTTCCGAGCGCTCGGAGCCGAACGGGATCAGGGCGGCGTACCGGCCCGGGACCAGGATCAGCTCCCGACGGCCTTCGCCCCGGGCCCGAAGCGCGAGCGACCAACCGCCCTCGGCCAGGTCGAACGCCTTGTCGACGTGCGTCCGGTCGAGCGCGCGGACTTCGCGGACCACCGCGAGAGTGTCCAGGGCCGTGAACCGGTCCTTCGTGGTCGGCCCGTCCCCCATCGCCCCACCCTCGACCGGGCTCGCGACCCGCCGCCACGCATTAAGAGTATGTCGTGCTGGCCGCGCTCGTGTCGGGCTCGGGTCGAGCGACCTCGGACGACTGGCGCGCGAAGGCCCGCGAGTTCGCCGACGCGGAGGTCCGACCGAGGGCGGTCGCCATCGACCGGGACGACCGGATCCCGCCCGAACTGGTCCGTCGGCTCGCCTCCGAGCGCTTCACCGCGCTCGGACTTCCGGTCGAGTTCGACGGTGAACCGGCCGATACGGCGACCCTGTGCGCGGTGTTGGAGGAGCTGTCCGCCGCGAGCGCGGCGGTCGCGGTGACGGTCGCGGTCCACCTGTCCGTCTGCGCGGCCCCGATCGCCCAGTGGGGCACCCCCGACCAGCAACGAACCTGGATCCCTTCGCTGGCCCGGGGCGAGCGGATCGGCGCATTTGGATTGACCGAACCGGGCGCAGGTTCGGACACCGCGTCGATCCGGACTCGCTACGACGGCACGGCCGAGGGGTTCGTCCTCCGCGGCTCGAAAACGTTCATTTCGAACGCGGCGACCGCGGGACTCCTGCTCATTTTCGCGACGAAGGACCCCGCCCTCGGCTCCCACGGCATCACGGCGTTCCTTGTGCCCGGCGGCAGCGCCGGGTTCTCGGTGACGCAGCGATTCGACAAGCTCGGGCTGCGGGGAAGCGAGACGACGGAGCTCCTCTTGGACGGGGTCCGCCTTCCGCCCGACGCCCGGCTGGGCCAGGAGGGTGCCGGGCTCAAGGTGGCCCTGAGCGCCCTCGCGGGGGGCCGGGTGGGGATCGCGAGTTGCGCGCTCGGCGTCGCTCGCGCGGCTTTCGAGGAGATGCGGCGATCGGTGCGGGCGCCGGATGCCGATTGGAAGCGCACGTTGCTCGCCCGGGCGTACGTCGAACTGGCATCGGCCCGGGCGCTCGTCGAAGAGGCCGCACGCCGCCGCGACGCGGGAATGCCGTTTGCGCTCGAAGCGTCGGCGGCTAAGCTCGTGGCGTCGCGGGCCGCCGTTTCGATCGCGTCGGCCGGTGTGGATGTGGCCGGACCGGCGGGAGCGCGCTCCGGGGTGGACGCGGAACGTTTCCTCCGGGACGCGCGCGTGTTCCCGATCGTGGAAGGAACCACGGAGATCCAGGAGCTCATCCTCGCCCGCAGCCTGCTGGAGCCCGAAAACCCGCGAACCGCTTAGTACGAGCCCCCGCTCGGTGGCGCGTGCCGGGTCGCTCGCGTACGCCATCGCCCGCCAAGGGCCATCGCCCGGAACCGTCCGCCTCGGTACCCCTGAGCGAGCTGCCGATCGACGCCGACCTCCGTCGCGTGCTCGAAGCCGACGGGATACATTCCCTGTTCCCACCCCAGGTCGCCGCGCTCGACCCTCTGATGGCCGGAGAAAGCCTCCTCCTCGCGTGCCCGACGGCCAGCGGGAAATCGCTGGTCGCCTACCTCGCACTGCTCCGGGCGACGCGTGCCCACCGGACGGGGCTCTACCTCGTCCCCCTCCGAGCCCTGGCGCAGGAGAAGGCGGACGAACTCGGACGGTTCGCCGAACTCGGGCTCAAGGTGGGGCTCTCGACCGGCGACTTCGACCTCCCGGCCGAGAAGCTTGACCGCTTGGACGTCCTCGTCGCCACCAGCGAGAAGGCGGACGGACTCCTCCGCCGAGGGAGCCCCTGGCTGGACCGACTGGGCGTGGTGGTCGCCGACGAGGTCCACCTCCTGCGCGACCCCGAGCGGGGGCCGACGCTCGAGGTGAGCCTCACGCGGCTCCGACGGAAGTATCCGGACCTCCAGGTCGTGGCGCTCTCGGCCACCGTCGGTAACTCGAGGGAAGTGGCGGAATGGCTCGGCGCCCGGCACGTGGCGAGCGACTTCCGCCCGGTACCCCTCCGCCTAGGGGTCTACTCGGACGGTCGCATCCTCTTCACCGACCTGTCTACGCGGGAGATCTCCGCGCCAGGAGAGGCGGTCCCTCGCCTCGTGCGGACGGTCATTGAGGAGGGAGGCCAGGCGCTCGTCTTCGTCAACAGCCGGCGCGCGAGCGAGCAGGTCGCCGAGGCGCTCGTTCCGACCGTGCGGGCCCTCCTCTCGCCGGAGGATCGGGAGCGCGCCCGCCACTGGACCTCCGAGCTCGGCCACGCCTCGGATGAGGACACGCAGGGGATGCGACGGTTGAGCGGCCTCCTGCCGCACGGAGTGGGGTTCCACAACGCGTCCCTGACGAACCCGGAGCGCCGCGTGGTCGAACAGGCGTTCCGGGAACGGACGCTCAAGGTCCTCGTGGCGACGCCGACCCTCGCGGCGGGGATCAACCTGCCCGCCCGCCGGGTGATCGTCCGCGACACGAGCCGGTACGAGGCCCGGATCGGGATGCAGGCCCCGATCCCCGCCGGGGAGATCCACCAGATGCTCGGGCGCGCAGGACGGCCCCGGTTCGACTCCGCGGGCGAGGCGCTGCTGATCGCCCGGACGGTGGAGGACGAGGAACGACTCCTGGACGACTACCTGTCGGCGCCGCCCGAGGACGTCATCAGCCGGCTCGCGGCCGAGCCGGCCCTCCGGATGCATGTCCTTGCCCTGGTCGCGAGCGGGGCCGTCCAGTCCCCGGCAGAATTGACGGCGTTCTTTGCCGCCACGTTCTACGGCCGCACCCTACCGCTCATCGAGCTCGAGACCAAGGTCCGGAACGTCCGTCGGTTCCTCGAGGAGAACGAGCTGCTCGCGCCGGGTCCAAGGTTGGAGGCGACACGGTTCGGCCGGCTGACGAGCGAGCTCTACCTCGACCCCCTCACCTCCGTGGTCCTCCGGCAGGTGCTCGAGCGCGCTCCGATCGGCGTGAAGCCGTTCTCACTCCTCGCCGCGATCGCGGCCACCCCGGACCTTCCGCCGATGTACCTCCGACGGGACGACGAGGCCGACCTGATGGGCCGGTTCACCGACGAGGTCGAGGAGATGCTGGTGAAGCCGGACGAGGCACCGCTCCACCTCGACCTGGACGGGATCCTCGCGTCGCTCAAGACCGCCTCCGTCCTCGAGGACTGGATCAACGAGGTCCCGATCGTCGAGCTCACCGAGCGTTGGGGGGTCGGGGCCGGTGACCTTCGCACCAAAGCGGAGGACGCGGAATGGCTGCTGTTCGCCGCGGGCCGGCTCGCCTCCGTATTCCAGCGGCGTCTCGGACGGACCTTGGACGACCTCGGGACCCGGGTCCGGTACGGGGCCCGCGAGGAACTGCTCGACCTGGTCCGGCTCCGGGGGATCGGGCGGGTGCGCTCCCGCATGCTGTTCAAGGCCGGTTTTGCGGACCGGGAGGCCCTGCGACGTGCGCCGGTGGACCGCGTCGCCGCGGCGCTCCGCTCCCCCACCCTCGCGAGGATGGTCCTCAGTCAGCTCGGTCGGAAGGAGGATGCGGCCCCGTCCCCGGCCCCGGATCCAGTTTCCCCACCGGAGCCCCGGCCGGGCGCCACGGGGAAGAAACCCACGACCCGCCGGCTCGACGAGTATCCGCCCGAAGGGTCGACGTGACCCATTCGTCGACGGGCATGAGGACGCGGACCACCGAGCGAGTTCCTCCCATGCCGCCCGGACGGATCTCGCGTCGGAGGTAGCCGGCCTGCTCCAGGCGGACGATCCGACGCCAGAGCGTGGTCGCCGGAAGCGGGCGGTTCCCCTCGGCCTCCGCGAACTCCGCCTCGCGGCGGCGGACCTCCCCGACCCGGGCCTCGCGGCCACGCACCGCCATTTCGATCGCGCGCACGACGTGGGGCTCGACCGCGACGGGCGCGGGGCCGACACCGAACGGGAGCCGGGTGCGGCCGGCGCGAGCGCCGCCGACGAGCTCCCGCCGAAGAAGGTCGAGTGCGACCTGGGCGCTCGCCCCGTCCTCGACCGCCTTTATGACGATCCGATGGACCAGCTCCGGGGCGACCGGTCGGCCGAGCGAGCGCTCGGCCCGGTCCCGTACGATCTCCCCGAGCACTCGGTCCGAGTAGGGCGGGAGGTGGACGGCCCGCCCGAGCGGGACGGTACCGCCGAGCGAACTCTCCACGGCCCGGAACCCGTCGGGAGTCCCGGCCAGGATCGTCCACGTGGGTGGGATCCCGCATTCCCCCTCCGGCAAGAACCGGTCGGGGTTCCCGAGCGCCCGGAGGACCGGCCCGAGGTCCGGGGCCCCGATCCCGAGGTCGTCGAACACGAGCACGGAGGGGCGACCCTCGCGACGGAGCCGCCGCAGGAATCCGGCGAGGATCTCGACCACCGAAAAGCCCCGCCCATCGAATCCGGCGTCCAGGTGACGCAGCAAGGCACTGGCGACACCGTGGGTGCCTCGCAGTCCGGCCGTGCGGACCGGCAGGACTTGCGGTGAGGCGCCTCCGGAGTGGGCGCGCAGGAGGTCGGCGGTCGTCCGCGCGGCGCGACGGGCCACGGTGCTCGTCCCGCTGCCCGACGGTCCGGTCACCATGACGACCCACGGCGGGGGGGCCCGGGGCCGGGGGGCGTCGAGCCGACGAACGACCTCGGCGACCTCGACCGTTCGCCCGGTGGCGACGGGCGGGAGCCAGTCTCGGGCCAGCACTTCGGGGTGGCGTGCATCGAACATCGCACGACCATCACCCCCCGGTATAAGAATACTGATGTAACCCAATAACGCAGAATGAACGGTGCGCGCGGTACCGGCGGCCGAAGCCCGCCGGCGTCGGCTCGACCGGTCCCGACGCGCGGCCCGACTGCGGTTCCTTAAATCCAGCGGAGGCTCGGCGGTGACCGGGAGTCACCATGGGGCATCGCATCACGCTCATCCCCGGCGACGGGATCGGTCCCGAGGTCACGGCCGCCGCGCGCCTCGTGGCGGAGGCGACGGGAGTTTCGTTCGACTGGGATGTCGTGGAGGCGGGCGAGGCCGCGATCAAGGCGAGCGGGACTCCGCTCCCCGACTCCGTCCTCGACTCGGTGCGGAAGAACCGTATCGCGCTGAAGGGCCCGATCACCACCCCGATCGGTGGCGGGTTCCGGTCGGTCAACGTCGCCCTGCGCCAACAGCTCGACCTGTTCGCATCCGTACGACCCTCGCGCTCCATCGCGGGCGAGGGGACCCGGTTTCCGGAGACCAACCTGGTCGTCGTGCGGGAGGCGACCGAGGGGCTCTACTCCGGCGTCGAGCACTGGGTCGACCGCGACCACACCGCGGCCGAGACGGTCAACGTCATCACCCGGAAGGCGTCCGACCGCATCTGCAGGTTCGCGTTCGAGCTCGCACGCCGCGAGCACCGCCGGAAGGTCACCGCGGTCCACAAGGCGAACATCATGAAGACGACCGGCGCGCTGTTCCAGACCGCGTTCCGGGAGATGGCGGCGAAGTATCCGGACATTCCGGCCGACGAGCGGCTCATCGACAACATGTGCATGCAGCTGGTGAAGAAACCGGAGGAGTACGACGTCATCGTGACGACGAACCTCTTCGGAGACATCCTCTCCGACCTTTGCGCCGGCCTCGCGGGCGGACTGGGGGTCGCTCCGGGTGCCCTGTACGGCGATGGCCTCGCGGTGTTCGAGCCGGTCCACGGTTCCGCCCCCAAGTACGCGGGCCAGGACCGCGCCGATCCGGTCGCCGAGATCCTCTGCGTCGAGCTGATGCTCCGCCACCTCGGAGAAACCAAAGCGGCGGACCGCGTGTTCCGCGCGGTGTGGGAGACGATCGCGGAGAAGAAGGTCGTCACCTACGACCTGGCCCTGCCCGGGTACACGAGCCGCCCGGTGGCGGCCTCCTCGTGCTCTGCGATGGCCCGGGAGATCGCGCGAAAGGTCCCGCTCGTGGACCCGAGCACCCCCCTGCCCCACCCCGCGGGCAGCGCGGCGCCCCCCGCGTCAGACCCTGCGCTCGAGAGCTAGGTCGCGCGGTCGGCTCGGCGCCGCACCGTCAGTCGCCGAGCACCTTCACGACGACGCGTTTGCGGCGGCGGCCATCGAACTCGGCGTAGAACACCTGCTCCCAGGGGCCAAGGTCGAGGTCCCCGTTCGTGACGGGGAGGAGCACCTGGTGCCCGAGGAGGAGATTCTTGAGGTGGGCGTCCCCGTTGGTCTCGCCCGACCGGTGGTGCTCATAATCGCCGGGCGGCGCGAGCCGGTCCGCCCAGGCGGAGATGTCCTTCAGGAGGCCCGATTCGTCGTCGTTGACATAGACGGCGGCCGTGATGTGCATCGAGGAGACGAGGACCATCCCGTCGGTCACCCCGCTCGCCTTCACCACGGCCCGGACCCGTTCGGTGATGTTCAGGAACTCTCGCTCGTGCCGGGTCTCGAATACGAAGTACTCCGTCCGGTGCACCATGGCCCCTCCGGCCGCGAGGTAGGTTTAAGGACGCGCTCATCGCCTGCGACGAGCGAGGAGCCGTGTCGACCCCGCGTCCCGTGCGCATCCCCCGACCCGCGACCGCATCTCGGCCCGCCGCCTCGGTCGCGACGCTTCTCGAGCACCGGCCGAACGTGGCCGGGACCCAACGGGCGTTCCGGTTCGCGATCCTCTACCTCTTCGTGCTGGTCGTGCTCGATGTCGTCCTGGTCGCGCTCGACCTCTCCTCCGCCGAGGCCGGGCGGCCGGGCGTCCAGAGCGGCTTGCAGCTGTTCATCGGGATCGCGATCCTCCTCGCGGTGGGCAGCGTCGTCTTCGCCCTCTCTCCCGCCCCGCGGTACGTCGACGTCCGCACGGACGGGGTGGTCGTGGTCGGTCGGTGGGGCCAGCGGACCGGCTTGCCCCCGTGGGGCGAGCTCGATGCGCGGGTCATCCGACATTATCCGGCGGGGATCCTCTCATCCCAGCCGGTGGACCTCGTCCAGGTCTCCGACCGGATCGGTCGGCGACGGACCTACCAGGTCGAAACGGGGCTGTTCGCCGCCCCGCCGGCCGTGGAGTAGGGGCCCGCGCTCAGTCGAGCAGGTCTTCGAGCTCGCCGGCGACCAGCGTCAACAGCTGGTCGAGGGCGCGGTTCTTGAGCTCAGTGATGTGACCCGTGTCGGTCTCCATCCGGGCGAGGAATTCGTCCCCGTCGCGGACGAAGGAGAGTGAGAGGAGATGGCGGCGGCCGTCGATCCGACGGGGCTCCGGCGCCGGGAGCGCGGGCTCCGACGGCGCGGCCGACTTCTTCGACCCGGTGGGGCGGGAGGGCGGCGCGGCCTTCTTCGGGGTCGGCTTGGCGGCCGGCTTGTGGGAGGGCCGGGCGGCCGGCTTGTGCGAGGGTTTGGCGGCGGACTTCTTCGAAGACCGGGACGACACCGGATGCGCGGCCTTGGCTTTCCGTGAGGCCGGTTTTGAAGAACGGGAGGAGGGCATGGGTTGCTGCCTTGGTGCGGGCGGACCAAGCCCCCCTATTTATCGATATGGCAACGCGCCACGACCACCGACCCTCGGTGCCGGCGCACGCGCACGTCTTTACACCGTGCCTCGCTCGGGAATCCTCGCATGAGCTCGCCGGAACGCCCCCCCTCCTCGGGGGACCCGGACGGTCGTCGGCGCCCCCCTATGGCCCCGGCGACGGTCGCCCTCCTGGCGGGCCTTTCCCTCCTCCTCATCTTCCTCGCGCTCGAGCCGTTCCTGTCGTACGCCCTCTTCGGTTCCGACACGGGCGAGTACTACACGCTCACGTCCTCCCTCCTCTCCACCGGACATCTTCCGACCGGGGCGGCCTACGCCGGTTGGGGAACCGCCTACCCGGATTTCCCGGGGATCTACCTGCTGGCCGGCGCCGGGGCCGGCGCGATGGGCGTGGACGCGTTCTCCGCGCTCTCGATCCTCATCCCGGTGGTCGCGGTCCTCTCCGTGCTCCCCCTGTTCCTGCTCTTCCGCCGGCTCTACCCGAACGACACGGTCGCGCTCCTCGGCGCCGCGATCGCCTCGGTCGCGATGCCTCGGCTCTTCTCCATCGCGCACCCCGCACCGCTCGCGCTCGGGGACTTCCTGTGTGTCGCCGCCCTGTGGATGTTCGTCGAGAGTCGACTGGATCGACGCTGGTACGTCCCCCTCGCGCTCACGAGCGGGGCCCTCATCGTGACCCACCACCTCTCTTCGTACTTCTTCGTGATCAGCGCGCTCGGCGGCCTGGTCCTCTTCGAGCTCTGGCGTCCCGGGCTCTGGAGCCGCCGTTTCCCGACGAGGGAACTCGTCTACGTCGCGGGGTTCGTCACGGCAACGTTCGCCTACTGGTTCTACGGCACCACCTCGTTCGTCACGAAGGTCATCCTCTACAGCCTTCCGTTCCCCACGTACATCGGCTTCGGCGCGTTCGAGGTCGGGGCCCTTCTCGGCGTGGTGGTCGCGGGCCTGCTCATCCGCTGGCGCCGGGCCGGCGATCGGCCTCGGCGCGAGTGGGTCCGCCTCCCGACCGACCATAGCCTGTTCCGGGATGTGGCGATGATCACCGTGATCGTCTTCGGGCTCGTCTGCGCCCTCCTGTTCGTCCCGATCCCGGGAACCGGTCAGATGACGGTGCCCGGCGCCGTCCTCTGGTTCTCCCCCCTCCTCGCGCTGGGCGTGTTCGGGGCGGGGAGCCGCCGTACCCCATCGACCGCGCGTCTGGGATCCTACCTGCTGCCCTGGCTCGGCGCCCTCGGCCTGTCGGCCGGGGCGATGCTCGCTCTCGCCGCCGTCGCCTCGACCAGCTCGCACTACGCGGCTGCGGCAAGCCTGGCGGCGACGATCTCTCCCGCCCGCCACGTCGAGTACCTGTTCCTTCCGCTCGGACTGCTGCTCGCCATCGGGATCGCGCGCGCCGTGGCGCGGGTGGGGGACGCGTGGGGCCGGCGCGCGATGGTCGCCGCGATGCTCGGCGTCGTCGTGATCCTCGGCGCGAATGCGGCGATCGTCTATCCGCCCGCGAACGATTTCGGGGGGTTCCAGGAGGGGCTCACTCACGGCGATGCCGCGCTCTGGATGTGGGTGGGCATCGCCGCACCTCCGACGTGGACCGTGGCGACCGACCATCGGCTCAGCTCGATGATCTTCGGCTTCGACGGCAATCCCGCGACGTGGGTGACGACCCCGGCCCTGTTCAACGGCGGACCGAATTCGACCGCGGCGGCGGCCGAGCTCCGGAGCGTCGGGACCCCGAACCCGGCCCATCCGCACCCCATCGACCTCGTCGCGGTCGATTCGGTGATGTACACCGGGGTCGCCCTCGATCCGGCCCAGCTCGCCTCCCCGATGAGCTCCTCCGCGATCCAATGGTTCGCGGCGCTCCCCTTCCTGCCGCTGTACGAGGACGGGCCGAACGTGGTCTACTTGGTGGACGCGCCGCTGATCCCGCCGGCTTTGTAGGGCGAAAGCGTCCCGTCGGGGTTCCACGTCTCGACCGGTGCGCGGCCCGAGCGCGCGAGCTCGCCCAGCACACGTCCGGCCCATCGCAGTTTGGCCTCCTTCCGGAGCCGCGCCGCCGGGTCGCCTTCCTCCGCGTGCTCGAGGTCGAACCCCCAGAGGAGGATACGGACCGCGCCCGCGGCCTCGGCGAGGAACGCGGACCGGTCGCCGTCCGTGAACCCGCCGGCGTCCATGAGGCCACCCCCCGGAGGTCCGGCCCACGTGCCGGCGAGCTCGCCGGGGAGCTGGGGCACCCACTCGTCGAGGAGCTCCCGGTTGTCCCCGTGCGCGTGGACGACGACCAGGGCGCCGCGCCGGTTCGCCGTCACTTCCGAGGCTACCGGGCCGTCCAGGTCGGTGACGATCACGTCCGGAACCAGGCCCGCCTCGAGGCATGCGGAGGCGGCCCCATCCGCCGCGACGACCGCGACGCCAGCGCTCGTGAACGGTCGTCGCCAGAGCGGGGGCGGACCGGCGCGGGGCGCCAGGCCGACCACCACGACCTCCTTGCCCTCCAACCGGTGGGCCAGCCGCTCGAGCGGGCGCTCGAGGGCCGCCGGGGGGAGGAGCTCCCGGAGTCGGGCGGCGGCCGCCTCTTCCCGGTCCCAGGAGAAGCCGAACTCCTGGCGGATCTGCTCGTACAGCGGGGCCCAGCGAGGATACTCCAAGGCTCCCCTGCAGGCTCGCCTAGTGCTTTATAATGCGGCCCCTGCTCCCGCCGCCGGGTACCCCCCTTGATGCGACCACTCGCCCAGGAAATCCTCTCCCATTTGCCCGGCGACAGCAAGCGCGGCGCCGAGCCTCTTCCCCCTCCGACGAACGACGACACCGAGCTCGAGGCCGTCCTGGCCTCCTTGAAGACGAACATCAAGGTCGTCGGCTGCGGCGGTGGCGGGTGCAACACGATCAACCGGCTCGCCGAGGAGGGGCTTGCCGGGGCCGACATGATCGCGTGCAACACCGACGCGCAGCACCTGCTCGCCATCCACGCTCCGAAGAAGATCCTGCTCGGCCGACGCCTCACGCGCGGGCTCGGGGCGGGCGCGCTCCCCCAGGTCGGGGAGCAGGCGGCCCACGAGGCGGAGGACGAGCTCAAGAAGGCGCTCGCCGGATCGGACATGGTCTTCATCACGCTCGGGCTCGGCGGCGGGACCGGCACCGGCTCGGCCTCGGTCGTCGCGCAGGTCGCCAAGGACGCCAACGGCGGTCAGCCGCTGACGATCGCCGTCTGCACCCTCCCGTTCGCCTCCGAGGGACTCGTCCGGACCGAGAACGCGATGTGGGGGCTCGAGAAGCTCCGCTCGGTCATCGACACGGTCATCACGATCCCCAACGACCGGCTCCTCGAGCTGGTCCCGCGCCTGCCGATCCAGACCGCCTTCAAGGTCGCGGACTCGGTGCTCGCCCGCGCGATCCGCGGGATCACCGAGATCATCACCCGCCCCGGCCTCGTGAACCTCGACTTCAACGACCTCCGGACGATCATGAAGGGCGGCGGCGTCGCCCTCATCGGGATCGGCGAGTCCGAGAGCGAGAACCGCGCCGAGGACGCCGTCCTCGAGGCGATCCACTCCCCCCTGCTCCACGTCGACATCACGGGCGCCACCGGCGCGCTCATCAACGTCACCGGCGGACCGGACATGACCGTCAGTGAGGCGCAGAAGGCCGCCGAGGTCGTGCAGAAGACCATCTCGCCGACCGCCCGCATCATTTGGGGCGCGGCGGTCGACCCCACGATGCAGAGCACGATCCGGGTGATGCTGGTGGTGACCGGAGTTAAATCCCCCCAGATTTTCGGTGGAGGGCAGGCGTCGGCTGCCGGAGCGGGCCGCAAGCCCGGACCGGAGATCGACGTCGTGCGCTAGGTACCATGGCGTTCCTTGACCGCGCTCGCCGCGCCCAGGAGAATTTCGACGGCCGGCTCCGCACGTTCGGCCACGGCAAGTACGGCCGGATCCTCCGGATGGCCCGGCGTCCGACCTCCGAGGAGTACGTGAAGGTCCTCGAGGTCACGTGGCTCGGGGCGGTCATCATCGGCTCGACGGGGTTCCTGCTGTACATCTTCTTCACGCAGATCGGCCCCTGGCTGTGGTCCACCGTCGGGCCGGGGCTCTAGGACGGTAGAGGCCATGTCGGGGAACGAGGACGAGATCGGACTGTTGTCCGGTACGCCCACGCCGCCCGCCGCGGCGAAGCCCGCCGCCGCGTCTCCCGCCCAGGCGACGTTCGCCGCCGAGCCGGCCCACGTACCGACCCCCAAGCTCGACAGCCGGATGTTCCTCACGCTCCAGGCCGCCGACGACACGGCCCGCAACCTGACCGCCGGCACCATCACGACCCTCTCCGCCGTCCTCACGAGCAAGGCCCCCGGGCCCGCGACGGCGAAACTGACCATCGAGGTCGGCTACACTTCGACCTACCCGGGCGAAGGCGCCGAGTGGCCCGTCCGCTGGACGCCGCCGGGCAAGCGCCAGATGCTGGAGCTGTTCCCCCGCAAGGAGTCCCACAACATCGCGCTCCTCCCCAACACCGGCGTCGCGCTCTCGTTCGAGGTCACCGCCCCGGTCGGAGTGCGGTACGGCGACCGGGTCGAGGTCCGCCTCGCCGCCGAGCTCGACGACGACGGCCACCCCGTTCAACTCACGCTCGCCTGCGTGGCCCGGCAGGCCGTGCTCGCGATCAAGACCTCCCGCGGCTACGAGCGCGAGGTCGCGGACACGCTCCTCGCCCGCGCGGAAGAGAAGCCGGACGTCGTCTTCTCGCTCCTCGTCCCGAGCTCGCTCCGGGGGTACGTGTTCGCCGAGGGGATGAGCTTTGAAGGCGTCCGCGAGATGCTGAAGGGGATCCGCAAGGCCCGCGGCCTCGTCGAGGGCGAGACGACCCTGAAGGAGGTCGAGCCGCTCCTCGTGCCCAAGATCACGGTCGAAGGGTTCGTCGAGGGGGCGATCGTCGAGCTGATCTCCGGGCCGTTCAAGGGCGAGAAGGCCCGGGTCAAGAAGATCGACCAGGCCAAGGAAGAGATCACGGTGGAGCTCATCGAGGCGGTCGTACCGATCCCGGTCACCGTTCGGGGAGATCACGTCCGCATGTTGGAACGGGGAGGTTCGAAGGGTGGCAGTTGAAGTCAGTGTCCTCGTGGAAGGAGGCAAGGCCGCGGCCGGTGCGACGCTCGGCTCGGCGCTCGGCCCGCTCGGCGTGAACGTCGGTCAGGTCGTCGCGAAGATCAACGAGGAGACCAAGCAGTTTGCCGGGATGCGTGTCCCGGTCATCATCCGGGTCGACCCCAACACCCGCGCCTTCACGCTCGTGGTCGGCCGGCCCCCGGTCGCCGCCCTGCTCCTCAAGGAGGCCAAGAAGGAGAAGGGCTCGGGTAAGCCCAAGACCGAGACGGTCGGGGACGTGTCGCTCGAGGCGGTCCGCCGCATCGCGGAAGCCAAGGGCGAGGACCTCCAGGGCCGGACGAAGGAGGAGCAGGCGAACCAGGTGATCGGCACCTGCGTCTCCCTCGGCCTCACCGTCGACGGGCAGGACCCGCGCCTCCTCCTCAAGGAGCGCGTGGCCGCCCGAGGCGCTCGATGATGGGGGGTCCGGGCGGTCCTCCGCCCGACCTCGCGAACGCCGAGATCGTCGACTACCAGACCATCGAGGGCGACGGGAAGGTCCGGCTGAAGCTCAAGGACGGCTCGGTCGTCGAGATCCGCCTCGAGATCATGAACATCCTACGGGCCGGCAACGACCCGAACACCGGGCTCCCCGCCTACATCGTGCAGTCGGCGCCCCTCGTCCGCCTGGTCGAGTGCCCGAAGGAGCTCCGCAAGGCGCCCCTGCGGCCCGGCGGCCCCCGCGACCCCAAGGCGATCACCGGCTTCGGTTGACGCAGGGGCCGGCGCCCTCGGGCCGCAATGTCTATACTCCCCTTCCGGGTCGCCCGACCGTGGTCGACCTCCAGGAGACCCCGGCGACGCCCCCGTTCGATTCCCAGGGGGACGAGCGGGCCGGCTATCTCCTCGCCGGTGGGACCCTGATCGGACTCGGGTGGGTGCTTGGGGTCGCCCTCAACCTGATCCTCCACTGGGAGGCCCGGACGGGTCCCTTCCAGATCTGGTCCGTCCACTTCGGACCGACCCTGGGCGCGTACGCCTGGGCCGTGTTCGGCCTGGGCGTCGCGACCGGAGCGGTCGGGGTCGCGCTGCTGGCGGTCGCGCGCGCCACTCCGCGCGGGCCGCTCGTGCTGCCGGGCGCCGACTACTGAGCCCGGCCGGTCACGCCCGTCGGGCGGTTCACGCGCCGCGAGGGCGGGCTGCGCGCCTCGACCGGATTCTTCGTCTGCTTCAGGGCCTGGGCGCAGTCGGAGCACACCCGCTCATCGGCGTCGAGGCACCCCCGACAGAACGTCCGACCGCAGACCGTGCACCCCAGCGTTGCCGGAATCCCGCACCGCGCGCACTGCCCAACGAACACAAAGAGTCCCTCCCGACGAGACCCGTACTAGTCGAGGACCCCGCTCGCCTTAAGGCCTTCGACGAAGCCCGCGGCATACGACCCGCGCGTGAGGAGCGCGGCCGCGGCCCGGGCCCTCGGACTGCCCGACGGGAAGCTCACGCCCATTCCGGCGGCCCGCAGCATTTCCACGTCGTTGTCACCGTCCCCCAACACCACCGCGTCCGAGAGCGTGCGGTCGAGCCGGCCGAGGACGCGCGCGAGCGCGACGACCTTCCCCGCCCCCGGTTCCATGAGATGGATCGCGTAGCCGGTGGACTCGACCGTCAGCGGGCGTGTCCCGAGCGCCCGTCGGACGGTGGCCACCGACACGTTGGCCTCCAGCGCGACCTCGCTCTCCCGCCACCGGTCGGTGAACAAGCGATGGACAGGCAGGCCGGAACGTACGAGGATCCGGAACGCCGCGAGCGCCACGCGCCGGTCGGCGAGCCGTTCGACGCGGTCGCGTCCGGCGGGGTCCTTCCACCAGACGAGGCCCCCGTTCTCGGCGACGATCGGTCCGGAGAGGCCGAGCGACCGGTGGAGCGCCAGCGCGATCGGGAGCACGTTCCCCGTGGCGAGGATCACCGGGACTCCCCGGTCCTCGACTCGCCGCACCGCCCGGACCGCCTCCGGATCGAGGCGCCGGGTGGAGTCGGTGAGCGTGCCGTCCACGTCGGTCACGACCACCCGGAACTTCGGGGTCCCGGATCGGCGGGTCGGAGGTGGGGTCTTCCGCGCGGTGCCCACGATCCCGCTCCCCGCTACGGCCCGTTCCCGGCGCCCAGTCGTGAGATCGCGCGTCGCAGGGCGTCGGCGACCTCCTTTCCGTCCCGTCGACCCCGCACCTCCCGCATGACATCCCCCATCAGGGGGGAGAACGCCGCCTCTCCCCGCTCGTGAACCATCGTGGCGTTCGCCCGGACGACGCGCTCTGCGACCGCGTCCAGGTCGTCGACGCCCGGTCCGGTGAGCCCGGCCCGGTCGAGCGCGGCGTCGAGGGTTGGAGACCCGGCGAACAGCGCGCCCAGGACCGCGGGGATCCCTTCTTTGGAGAAGCGGCCCGACTCCGCCGCCGAGAGCAACTCGTTCAACCCGTCGACCGACACGGTGGGCTCGGGTCGGGCCGCCGCCGCCGACCGGGCGGCCGGCAGGTCCTGGGTGAGGAGCCGGGCCGCGAGGCCCGGGGATCGTCCGCGGTGTACCAGATCCTCAAGGGTCTCGGCATCCCCCGAAGCGACGAGCTGACGGGCAAGTTCCGGTGGTAGCTGGTAGGCCGAGACGAGGCGTTCGCGCTGCGCCGACGGACGCTCCGGAAGCCGGGACCGTAGTTCTTCGAGACGCTCCGGGGTGATAAGGACCGGCGGGACGTCCGTTTCCGGATACATCCGATCGCGGCCCGGAAGTGGACGGGAGTACCGGGTGCGTCCGTCCGGCAGCGGGTCGCGCGTCTCACCGGGGATCCCTTCCAGCGCCGCGGTCGCCCGGGAGGCGATCCGTCGGAGCGCGGCCTCGGCCCGGTCGCGGGAGCGGTCGACAACCAGGACGAACCCGTCGGTCTCACCGAGCGCGAGGGCCCGACGGAGGCGGTCCACATCGTCCGGTCCGAGCCCGTGCCCCGGAAGTTCATCCGAATGCAGCAGGCCTCCGAGGCCGGCGGCCCGGGCCTGGTCGGCCAGCTCGCGTCCGAGTCGCTCGTCCGAGCGCGTACCCGACCGGAGCAGGTTCGCAAACCCCGGGAGAGTGATGGAGAGCACCACGTGGCCTTTCTTCCGGGCCCCCGCGAGAGGACCCGAGGAGAGGTCACCCACCACCGGGGTCACGTCGTGGACGACCCCATTGGGGGGACTCGCGCCGCGCTCGAGCAGCTGGTCCCGAACGGAGAGGAGGGTGTGTTGGCGTTCGACCTCGCGGTCGGCGTACTCCTGGATCTTCCGCAGCTCCTGCACGCCCTTGATCTCGATCCGACGACCTCCCTCCGTGGAGACGTTGAGGTCCTCGCGGATCGTGCCGATCCCGCGGCGCACCCGTCCGGTCGCCCGTAGCAGCGCGCCGATCTCCTCGGCGACCTCGCGGGCTTCCCGTCCGTCGGCGATGTCGGGACCGGTCGCGATCTCGATGAGCGGGATCCCCAGACGGTCGAGTCGGTACGTGACCCCCTCCTTCGAGTCGGAGATCTTTCGGGCCGCGTCCTCCTCGAGGCAGATCGTGTCGATCGCGTGCCGCCGCCCGCCGACGTCCAAGTGGCCGCCGGTCGCGATGAGCGCCGTCCGTTGGAACCCCGAGGTGTTGGAACCGTCGACCACGATCTTCCGCATCACCTCGACCTCGTCGACCGGGCGCGCCTCAAGCAGGAGGGCCAGTTGGAGCGCCGTCTCGAACGCCTCCGCGTTCAGCGGGCGCGGTGGCTCCTCATCCATCTCAACGAGGCAATCGGAGGGGGTCGATTCGTAGGAGTAGAGGAGGCCGCGCTCGGCCTGAAGAGCCGCCGCCGCGTCGACTGCGCGATTCTCCCCGCCTGCGGCCCGAAGTCGGCGGGCGAACGAATGCCGAACCTCCTCCGACAACTCGCACGGGCAGGCGCAGAACAACTTGCCCGTCGAGAGCTGCTGGTGAACCTCGAGACCCACTTTCACGGCGCCGTGCCCCCGGAGTGTCGGTCCAGGAACTCCGCCGCCCGGGGCGTCGTGAGGAGCTTGCGCACCCCGTCCGGGGTCTCGGAGTGACCGAGGGCCCACACCAGCTTCGCGTAGGCGGTCTCCGGAAGCAGGTCGTCCAGGAATACCACGCCGGCGTCCAAGAGCTCCCGGCCGGTGGCGTAGACGTACGGCTCGGCACGACCCCCCAGGCATTGGGTGGTCATCGCGACCACGACGCCCGATGTGACCGCGGCGCGGATCCACTGGTAGTGCGAGGAGCTCACGTGACCGAGGCCGGTGCCGGCGAGGACGATCCCACGGAGTCCGTGGGCGAACGCCGCCGCCCGATCGGGGGCCAGGCCCGGGTAGAACCACAGGAGTCCGGCCCGCGTGTCGATGGGCAGGTCACAGCGGGGGGGGCCCTCGGCTGGGGGCCGCACGCTGCCCTCCAAGGTGACCTTGCCGTCCTCGAACCAGCCCAGCGCCGGCCCATTCCGGCTCTCGAAGGCGTCGCGGCGACTCGAATGCATCTTGCGCACCCAGTTCCCCCGGTGCACGGCGAACCGTGTATCGGAAGGGCCGGCGTGAAGGACGACCACGACCTCGCCGATACGGCCGTCGCGCGCGACCTGGACCGCGGCGTCGAGATTGGAGGGGCCGTCCGAGGACGGGCGATCGGGGGAGCGTTGTGCACCGACCAGCACGACGGGACCCGGTAGGTTCACCAGGAGGAAGCTCAGGGCGGCGGCCGTGAACCCGAGGGTGTCCGTCCCGTGGGCAATCACGACTCCGGAAGCTCCCGAACGGAACGCCTCGACGACCTGCGTACCCAGCTCGGCCCAGTCCTCGGGCCGGAACTCCTCGCTCAGGTGGTCAAAGACGGGGATGATGTGCACCGGCCCGGTCCGTTGGAGTTCCGGGTAGAATGCGAGTATCTCGGCCTCTCCGCGGACCGGCCGTACGCCACCGGTTTCGTAATCCACGCGGGAGGCGATCGTGCCCCCCGTCGTCAGCAGGGCCACCCAGGGGCCCTCCGGGACCAGCGGGGGGCCGGGCGGGTCCGCAATCCGGGTGGGCGTGGCAGCGGCTTCGTCCAAGATCCGAAAATGGTACTCGGGCCGTATCCGTAGCCCGACGTTGTATCCGCTGGAGAGCTTCAGTTGCAGAATGCGGTCCCCGATGAACCCGTGACGTGGGACGATCGTGCCCCGCCAGACCGAGCCCGCGGGGTCGGTGACCTCCACGCGGCGACCCATCGGGAGGGAGGAAAGTTCCCGCCACGGGTCGCTCCCGTTCGACTCGCTCATTCGCCGGGCCCCCCTCCGGGCGCTCGGGAGCGCCGCGCGGTATAAACTGTGGCGCGGCCCGCGGTCTCGGCGACCTCGCGCCTTTTATAGAGAACCCACCTCGGCGCTGACGGGAAACCAGCCCAAACCGAATGCCCGTGTGGGGTAGCTACGGGAACGGGGAAGAACCCCGGCCCGCTGCAATGGATTATCCTAGAGGCCTGCGGAGCCTCAGACCTGGGTTCGAATCCCAGCACGGGCGGTCCTCCCCGACCGGGACCCCCCTTCCAGAAGCCCTACCTTGGAAATCCGTCCGGCCGTCGTTTACGAAGCCAAGGCGCACCTAATGGTCTCTTAACCGGAGCCTTCGGATACCCGACTCTCGCCCTCCATTCGGTTCAACATCCCTTCACTGCTTGGTCAGGGAGCCAACTTTGGCCGAAATTCAGAGGATAGGCCCAGCGCCAGCCCTCTTGGTCCTTCAGTCGCATTGGTCCAAATGGGTAACATGCCATGGCAGAAAGGATGGTTTGGCTCATAACCGGTTCCGGCCGGGGCTTGGGGACCGAGATCGCAAAGGCCGCCTTGGCCGCCGGTAATGCCGTCGTCGCTACCGGCCGCGACGCCCGAGAGGTAGCGACTGCGGTTGGTGAACACGGCGACCTGCTAGCCTTCAAGCTCGACGTAACCCGTCCCGAGGACGCACAAGGCGCGGTGGATGCTGCGGTGCGGAAGTTCGGCAAGATTGACGTCCTCGTCAACAACGCAGGCAACTTCTACGCTGGCTTCTTCGAAGAGCTCACCCCCGAACAGGTCCGCCAACAAATCGAGACGCTCTTGTTCGGGTCGATGAATGTCACTCGCGCCGTTCTACCGGTGATGCGCAAGCAGCGCTCCGGCCTCTTGCTCACCATCTCGTCGACGGCAGGAATCACCGGTTCGATGTTTTGCACCGCGTACGCAGCAGCGAAGTCTGGGATCGAAGGTTGGATGGAGTCACTCACACCGGAGATTGCTCCCTTCGGCATTCGCACGATGCTGGTCGAACCCGGGTTCTTCCGGACTGAACTGCTCACCGCGACCTCCACTACCTTTGCTCATCCATCCATCGACGACTACGCCGAGCGCACCCGGGAGACTGTGAAGGCTTGGAGTAGCATGAGTGGTAAGCAGGGCGGCGACCCGGCCAAACTTGCCAAGGCCATCGTGCGGCTGGCCGGGCTCGAGGAGCCGCCAACTCGCTTCCCCGCTGGCGCCGACGCTCTGGAGTCGTTTGAAACCAAGGCGAATGCGCTGCTCGCGCAAGCCAACGCCCACCGCGATCTGGCTTCCTCTCTCGGGTTCGAGAGCTCCTAATCAGAAATCGCACCCCTCTCCGTAAGGCCTTTGAGCGATACTTCCGAGCGCAAAGACAGAGCGGGAACTGAATCCCAAGTGGCGATTTCTTTGAGTGCCTCCCAGCTCAGTCGTCCGCTCCGAGCGGCGACGTACCTCAGCGGATCCAAACAAGCAGGTTTCAAGTTTCGCGAACCGAAGCATCGCCCACCCGCGGGGAAACCCACGGGCGCCAGATTAATCGGGCGCCCGCCAGCACGGGTGTCCTCGTCGGTAGGGCGGATCGGAGTACTCGCATCGGTGGCTTGCCAGGCCGGCGTTGACCTGGGACCTCCGGCTCGAGCATCAGTTGCGATGGAAATGGCCGACTCGTCCGCGTACCGGCGATTTTCTTAGACTTGACTCGGTCTTCGACTGCGCTCCAGCGGGCAGCTCAAGGACCGCTGCCTGAGGAACTGGACCCGATCGGGGTCCGGCCAAGGGAGGTGACTTCACTCGTTCCCCCTGGGTTCGCCCCGACCGTACGACCACAACTCCGAGTATTTCCAAAGCGCCGGTAACTTCGGGAGAAATGGGATCGCGTTACCTCGTCTCCTCTTCCGCGGGAGTCCTCCGATCACCTTTGACGGAACCGTTCGCCGTTCTCGGCATGAATTCCTCAGAACCACTGGGAAGCTGACCAAAGACTCGAACGAGACCTCTCTCCACCCCTCGGGGCGCCTCCGCCTTCTCCTTCTTCGTGGTTTTCACGATCTTGCACTCTTGGGGCCTTGCGCTGCTTCGGATGCTTGAGTCAAACAAAAACGTTCGCCTCACCGGGGGCGAAGGCTCGGGAAGTGATTCATTCGCGGGAGGGCGGAGATCGTCGGCCGCCGTTCTTCGACATTGGATCCACCGCCGGAGCAAGGGCTAGGGGACCATGTGGGACTTCTCCTTGCACTCGGATGGACGGAGGTCGTTCGGCCCGATGCTGGCGCTCCCGCTTCGGGAACGTCCTCAACCCTGTCCAATCTCGAGGTCACCTAAATCAGAATTCACCAACCCATCCACCGCCGGCGAACTGTTCTGTTTCCTTGAAAGTTGCTTAACGGGAATCAAGCCACCGTTTATGACCCTAGAGCGGGAGTCTTTTCTTGGGATTCCCGTGCGAATGAGAACCGAAGCCGAATCGCCCGGCGGAACGGGGGGAGGCAACCTGCCGATCCTCGCATTCGTCCCCGCGCTTCTCCTCCAGGACTATAGTCTGCCCGGCGGGGCACCGGTGCCTACCCTCCCGGGCGTCGGAGGCCGACGCGCGCCCCGCGCCGAACCGCCGACGAGTGGACGAATTCTACGCTCGGAGTCGGTCCCCGATAAGTAGCGGACGCCCCTGGAAGTCAAGCTCGGACCCTGACGGACGCAGCTCGCCCAGTTATCTCCCGCGGACCGGTCGATGCCCCCTCCCGTCCTCCGGTCATGGGGTGCCGGATTTCGTTGGCTTCCAAGTGAATACCTGGTTGCCGCCCGCTTTCTTGGGGTCGAGTCGATCGATCCCTTCGAGGATCTCGACCGCGCCTCGCCCTCGTTCCGTGAGCCGATATCTCTTCGCCGGGCCGTGCTCCACCAGTCCCGCTTCGGCGAGCTTTCGGAGGTGAAACGCGATGAGGGACGTATCATCCAGGTGAGCCGCTTCCAACGTCTGGGTGAACGTGCACTCCCCCTCCCCCAGTCGGCGTAGGACGAGCCGGCGGATCGGACTCGAAATCCATTCGAGGGTCGAATGGGCATCGGCCGAGGCCACGGAGTCCCGAACCGCTAGGGCTCCCGTCGCGGTGATCTTGGAGGGGTCGTAGGCCACGGCTAGAGGCCCCTTCCCTACCAATAGACTGCGCACCGCGTCCAAGAGGGCGGCAATCTCCTCTTCTCGATGCCGCGCCATCAGCTGTTCGACCGCTGCCAGGACCACTGCCGCGCGTTCCCGAGCGGTCGCAAAGTCCTCGACCGCCTCCCGGATTCGTACCGGATTCTCGGGCTCGAGCGGGACGTGAGTGACTCCCGGTACGCTGGCCGGGACGGGGGGCGGCGAAATGAGCAGGACCTAGTACCCCCCCTCGGCGGCCAACACCCGAGCATATTCGACGGGATCTTGCACCCCGGTGCCCGAGGTCCTCAGCGCGAGCTGCTGTCCCACGAGGTCGAGGACCCTTCGGACCTGTTCCGTTCGCACCAGGAGGCGCAGATAGTCGAACGCCCCCTCGTGAAGCGCGGAGACCGCCTCTTCGACCGTGCCACTCCCTGCGAGGAGGACTACCAGCATGCGGGGCCACCGACTGCGGGACTCTGCCAGCAGGTTCACGCCGCGATGGGAACCGGGCCGAAGGGCGGAGAACATCACGTCGAACTCCTCCCAGCCCAGTCGAGCCAGCGCTTCGCCTGCCGAGCCGACAGCGGCGACCGCATGTCCCGCCTCTTCGAGTTGGGCAGTCAGATCTGCCCCGAATATCGCGTCGCGCTCGACCACAAGGATGCGCATTTCAGTGCGCTCACCCCCGATGCCCGACGGCCCTCGGCCGCATAGTACCTGGAGTGTTTCCCAGTTCTTGGTCCTTTGCCCGTCGCGGCCTTTTCCGAAGAAGCTCGATGGACGCGGGGCCTGCGTTCACCGACCCTCGATTCACCGCCCGAACGGGACTCCGTGGCCATCGGGCGGGAGCCGGCGTCGCACCCGCCAGTTGCTCGCGACGGGCCTCGTCCCGAATCTGCCGACGAAGCGGCCCCGAGATCCTCGAGAAGTCCGATTTTTCGCGTCCCAACCGCCGGTTGGGGACGCCCCTCGAGCGGCCGATGAGCGCCTCGAACTTTCGCGGAAGGTTCGACCGGTCGGTGGGGGTCACGAGCAGATGAGAATCGCGCTCAGAGAGCGAGACCCTCGATTTCCTCGTCCACGGGGGCCGGCGAGCGACGTGGCACGAGGGTAGGCGCGGTCAAGATCCGTGGCCGGACGCTCCGAGTCAGTCCCCGCGGCCCCGTCGGTCGTTCCCCGGGGTCCGGTCACGGTGCTGGGTGGGTATTCGGTGGCGGCGGTACCGGGGGTCTCCCCGAGATAGCCTACCACGACGGTGTCGCTAGAACTGGCGACCGCGGTCCCTGCGCGGACCCGAACGTTCCCTGAGGTTCCCAGCGAAACCTGTGACGACCCGCAGGATATGGTGGTGATTGCGAAGGGGTCTCGGCCCACCGTCAGAGCGGCCGAACTTCGGACGGCAGACGACGGTTGAGGACCGTGGAGGAGCATGGAGATGGTTCGGAAACTTCCGAGCCCCAAGGACACCAACTCCCTCAATCCGCTGCCGAAGAAACGAAAGAGGCCCTCAGAAGGGGAACCAGAGCAAATCCGACGGGTCCGTGATGATCCTCGAGGGGCGTGCCGACCCGAGGATCCGCCGATCGGTGGAAAACGGAAACGCTCGTTCCCTGCCTTCCACGGATTCGCCCTCGACCGGAGGAAACCGCACGCGAGCTACGGGCGTGGGAGCACCCGGCGTTCCGTTCCGGGGGCTTGGGCGAGAGGGCTCGACGGGCTCTCCCCTCTGCTTTCGTCGCGGAGCGTTCTTAGAGGTAAGCGGTGGGGTATGAGTGCCGCGCGCGCTGTTCTGCCGCATCAGATACCGGCTCAGAATGGGATTATATGGAGCGGCCCTTAACTCGAATTAAGTAAACTGGGAATGAGCTGGGCTCCCCTCTCCGAACGTCTGGTTACGCGACCGAGGCGCAGGTGAGGCGCGCGCCCAACCTCACCGCTCTTAGACGGCAACGCCGAGAGTCGCGCGACGGCGGATGGGAAACCTTACGGGGCAATGAGCAACGGCCAGCGCCTGGACCACGCGACGGAGTGTGAGCCGAGGAGACGCTCCTCCCTCAACGCTTAACTTGAGTTAAGCCACTTTCACCGGATCTCGAGTCCGGGATCCATCGTCGTGTTCGCAATGCGGGAGAATCGGCGAGAAACGAGCCTACCGGGTCCGGGAGGAACGAGAGCCGGAGATTTCTGGAGTTCTCTGTAGGTGATGGCGCCGGGCCAGATCCGAATGAGTTTGGAATCGAACCCATCTCGAGGTGCCAAGGCTCAGTCTTGACTAGAGGCCGCGATGGCCATCCGTGAATGGTTTCCGCGGGACCGATCCGGGTCTACGATGGGGGGAGTCCGAACGAGAATGCCACTCCTCGGCCGTTTGCTCATCTAGGCTCGGCGGCAACGCTTGAGGGAAGTGGGACCGGATCGTCCGAAGGATGACGGGAATGGGCCGGGTAGCGTCCACGTCGACCCCGTATCGGAACCTCATCGACTTCGCACACACCGCGCGAGCCGCGAGAGGACCGTACGGGTGGTCCCGGCCTCGGTCTCGCTGGATGCACACGGCCAACGGCGCTTTCAGCGTGAAAATGAAGTGCCGATGGTCCAAGCGGCCGACGAGGTCGTCGATTTGCGTTATCCAGTAGAAGTTCCCGTCAAAAATCACCGGGACTCCCCGACCAAGCGAGCGTCGCGCCTGCTTGGCGGCCACAGCGTTGGCCTTCAGGAACTCCGACAGCCGCCCCGAGCTCCAGAGGTCGTGGTCCTCGAGGATCTGGTCGATGGATACATGGTGGGCTCCGATCTCCTTTGATAATCGATCCGCGATAGTAGATTTGCCGACCCCCAAGGGGCCCCGGATCACGACGTAGAATGTCCTCGATGGTTGCAACCGCACGGCCCCCTATCGCGCACCCGGGGAATCTGACGTCCGCGGACGCATCTCTTCCGGGGCAGGGAGCGGCGGATTCCCGGGCTTGGCTCCCCTACCGATCCAGCATCGCCAAGGAGGTGGTGGGATAGCGGTCACCGGACACCCGGTTCGCCGGCACTGCGGCGGAGATCTGTTCCAGCTCCTGCGGAGAGAGCACCAGGTCGGCGGCGGCAACGTTCTCCTCGAGGTATCGGCGGCGCTTGGTACCCGGAATCGGGACGAGGTCGACGCCGCGGCTCAACACCCAGGCCAAGGCCAATTGCGCTGGGGTTTTGCCGATTTCCTGGGCTAAACGGCCCAACCGATCGACCAGCTCGAGGTTGCGCGTCAAGTTCTCGCCTTGGAAGCGGGGGCTCATCCGTCGGAAGTCCCGCTCCGTCAGCTGGTCGACGGACCGGACCTGTCCGGACAGGAAACCACGGCCCAGTGGACTGTACGGCACGAATCCGATCCCTAGCTCCCGGCACGTGGCGAGGATGCCATTCTCCGGCTCCCGCGTCCAGAGCGAGTATTCGCTTTGCACGGCCGTGATGGGGTGGACCGCTTGCGCACGCCGAAGTGTATTGGGGGAAACTTCCGAGAGACCGAGGAACCGTACCTTCCCTCGGTCCACGAGACCGGCCATCGCGCGGACACTTTCCTCGATGGGCGTCCTCCGGTCGAGCCGATGAAGATAGTAGAGGTCGATCTGGTCGACCCCGAGGCGGCGCAGGCTGGCGTCGCACGCCGACCGGATGTGCTCCGGGCTCCCGTCGACCACATTCGGCGTGCCCGGCGCTCCGGGGACGAACCCACACTTTGTCGCGAGGAAGACCTCCTTGCGCCGAGCTCGGATCGCACTTCCGACCAGCTCTTCATTGATTCCGGCACCGTACGCATCGGCCGTATCGAGGAAGTTCACCCCGAGGTCCAGCGCGCGGTGGATCGTGGCGATGGACTCCGTATCGTCCGGGGAGCCGTAGGACTGGGACATCCCCATGCAGCCGAGCCCGATGGCCGATACCCGAGGCCCCCGGGGGCCCAGTGACCGCATTTGCATGCCCCGAGGACGTCGAGACGGTACTTACCTTGCACCGAGGGGGCGGTCTCCAGATTTGCCGGTCTAGGCGAGTCGGCCTGCCCTCGACCTGGACCGACGTCGGCGCCTTGCGGTGGTTGGGCGACCCGCGCGGAGCGAGTGACCCCATTAGATCCCGGGTCCTCCGCGCGGACGAAGAGTTCACGTACCCCAGTGGAGTAAGTTCGCAACAATGGCGGACGGGACACGTGGCCCGGGGGTCCTCCGGGCCTCTACCTCCCCCGTCCCGAAGACCGCCGAGACCTTCGACAGCCACTATGCCAACCGTGTCATGCTATTGCTGGCCGGCGTCGTCCTCGTGGTCCTATACATCGAGGGGATGCTCACTCCATCGCTCCCCACCATTCAATCGGATTTCGGGGTGGACCCGGCCCAAGTCACGCTGATCATCTCGGCATACGCTGCAGCCGGCGTCGCACTCAGTCCGATAATCGGGAAGCTCGGGGACATCCACGGCAAGCGGAAGGTCATGGTCGCGGTGATGTTCACCTACGCCGCGGCCGTCACCGTCACCGGCTTTTCGCCGAACTTCACGTTCATGGTAGTGGCGCGGACGATCCAGGGCATCGGCCTGACCATCATGCCGCTCGGGATGTCGCTCATGCGGGAGGAGTTCCCGAAGGAGATGGTACCTCGCGCCCAGGGTATCCTGAGCGCGATGTTCGGCATCGGCTTCGCGATCAGCCTCCCGCTCGGCTCCTGGGTCTCGCAGGATTACGGGTGGCGGTGGACCTACCACTCGGCGATCCCGTTCGTGGTGATCATGGCGGTCCTCCTGTTTCTGTTGGTCAAGGAGTCACCCTACCGCCGACCGGAAACTCGGATCGATTACCTCGGAGCATTGTTCCTCGCGCTCGGTCTCGCGGGGGTCGTCGCGGCGCTCTCCCAGGGCGAGTCTTGGGGATGGACTTCGCCGCTGACCCTGGGGTTCGCGGTGTTCGGCGGCGTCATGTTCCTCCCGTTTGCGCTCGTCGAGCGGGGGTTGACGGTGGCGAAGCGTGAGCCCATCGTAGACATGCGACTACTGGCGGAGCGGAACGTGACCGTTACTAACGTGGTACTGACGGTCGCCGGACTGGGCATGTACCTCGCCCTGTTCAGCCTGATCTACCAGTTCGAGTTTCCCTTGGCTTCGGGAGGATACAACCATTCATGCATCTCCGCACTGAATTGCAATTTCAACATCCTCACCGCAGGGATCGACATTCTTCCGCTTGCGCTGGGAATGACGGCCATCGCGCTCGTCACCAGCGTCGTGGTCTCTCGCGTGGGGGTCAAGCCCCTCGCGATCTCCGGTGGCCTGGTCATCGCCCTCGGTTTCCTTCTCGAAGCCTACGCCACGAACCTGACCACGGCCCTGGCCATCGAAGTCGTCATCGGGGCGGGCATGGGCCTGCTCAACGCGTCAATCATCAACCTCCTCGTCCTCACCGTCGACCCGAAGGATATGGGTCAGGCCACGGCAATGAACAACGTGTTTCGGAATGTGGGGGGAAGCCTAGGTGCCCCGCTTGCCGGCTCACTGCTCGCTACGTACATCCTGACGAGCGGACTGGCCACCGGTTTCCCGTTGCACCTCGCGTTCCAGTACGCTTTCTGGATCGCGGCGGCGATCACGGTGGTCGGGACCATTACCGTCTTTTTCGCCCAGGAAGTTCTGGGACCCCG